>FSRV01000003.1:0-300000 GCA_900142905.1 Burkholderia sp. GAS332
GTCCTTGTGAGATGGTGATGTGTGCCCCTTTACTGTGCAGGAGCGGGAATTCTCTGAATATTAACCACTCATGGTACGGCGCTCTATCTCTTCCAAACTGAGTCGCGCAGTCTCCTTTAACTGGAAAACCGCAAAGCAACAGGCAATAAAGCAGCAACCTGCGAAAAGACCGAAGGCAGTCGTTGCACCCGCCTGCAACAAGGTCGGGAATAGCGATGCAACGATAAAATTCGTGGAAAATATACAAAATGCAGCCTTGCTTAAAATTTTTGCCCTGATTCCCAAAGGCAGCAATTCGGGCATTAAAACCCAAACTAAAGGCCCCCAACTAAACGAAAAAGCTGCCTTGAAAGTTGCAAGTGCACAGACCGCAACCATCCTGCCAATGCCCTGAGACAGGTTGTTCGCGAAAAATACCCAGGCGAGCGCCAGCATGCTTGCACACATAACCAGTGCACCACAAATCAGCAAGGGTCGTCGACCGACTCGGTCCACGATACGAGCCGCCAAGATTGTCATGGTAATTGATAGAAATCCCAGACCGACGCTATTTAGCAATGCTGCGGATTCCCCAAATCCTGCGCTGCGGAGAATCGTGGGCGCATAGAACACAACTGTATTTATTCCAAGGAGTTGCTGCAGAATTGCAAGGCCGAATACGCTGATGAGCGTGGGACGAAGAGCTTTCGACCCCAGTATCTCCATAAACTTGACCTGGGGCTGGCCACTGACTTTTTGGATCTCGGCCAGCGCCGAAGACGCATCGTCTTCCGTATGGGTAATCTGAAGAACGTGAAGGGCCTCCACTGTTCGTCCACGTCGAACCAACCACCTTGGAGAATCCGGCTGGGACAGCATGCCCACCGTGAGTAATAAAGCAGGTATCGTTGCAAGTCCCAGCATCCATCGCCATTGGCCGCTGAAGGACAGTAGATAGCACACGACGTACGAAATGAAAATTCCTGTAGCTATTGCCAACTGATTGAGCGATGCCAGGCCGCCACGAATGTGTGTCGGTGCAACTTCAGAAAGATATAACGGAACCTGAACGGAAGATATGCCAACAGATACCCCAACTAGAACACGCGCGACGATCAACGTGATTGGTGTGGGAGCCGTAGCAGCGAGAAGTGCGGTAACAAAGAACATTAAACCAGCGGTGATAAGCATCTTTCGCGGCCCAAAACGCTCAGCCAAACGCCCTGTTCCGAAGGCGCCTATCATCGCTCCGAAAAGGATGCCACCGACAACGAGCCCTTGTAGCTGAGGACTCAGCGCCATGTCCCTTCGAATAAAAAGTAGTGCTCCCGCGATCACCCCGGTGTCATAGCCTAACAGGATGCCACCGAGCGCGCCAAATATGTATACAATCCATGCCCGCCGCGATCGAATTTTTACCGGCATATCAAATATCATTTCAATTTTCATGGTTTTTTCGCGATACTGAAAAGATAAATTGTGCGTCAGTATTGAAACGTGCAGTTTCGCTATCTCGTTGTGGCCCATCATGCGGCGATCAACGGATTCCACAACGCCCGAAAATTTAAACGCCTACCGAAAACCTGAAAAACCGAAGAACCGTTAAGCAACGTCCATACATCGGATTCAGGACGAAGTCCTTCAGCGATGAATCTGTAGCATCACCCTGATGTTGCAGCTCGAAATGACATTCCTGAGATAACGCTCCCGGTCGGTGAGGGCGCGCCCATCCCTTTAGCGGCGCTCCGTTCTCCAGTCGTATTCGCGAAACACGCGATCATGTTCCACGACGAAGCCGAAACGGATCAGTTCTACTTCGTTGTTTTGAAGGCCGTAATCGAATGAGCCGGGAACGACCAGGAGAATGCGCCGGAACCGATCTGCACCGTTTGCTGAGTGATCTGCACGGTGCCCGGATTGGTCGGATCGTTCTCGTCGAGGATATTCGCCGATGTCATTGTCGAGATCACCACGGCGTTGTCATTCGTGACGTTTTGAGGTAACACCGTAGCATTGACTGAGTTGGAGGGGTCCTGATTGATAACAATCAGATAGGCGCTACCGCTTGCGTCGGTTGTCGCCACTGTCAGGAGCGCGGCTAGTGTCTTGCCATTCGATAGGATCCGGGTCGGATTGCGCGTCACTGAACTTTGAATCAGGGTCGTCCCCGTGTTGTGCGTGAACAGCTTATGCGCGAGAGCCATCGGACTTTCGATCGTATTCGGACCAGGTCCTTGCAACATTGAGCCATCCTTTCCTGCCGAAAAGGCTGCCAGTTCCGGAGGTGAGGTTCCGTACGTGTAGTCGGTCAGAACGTGCCGGTCAGCTGCTTCGATTCCATTAATCATCCACTGACGCATGAATAAGCCTTGGACTACGCCTTCTCCAAGACTGCGAAGAAAGTGCGGGGCAAAAGACGGCATCGTTCCATTCTGTCCGTACTCACTCAACAGCATAGTCACGTTCGGTGCATTGGCACCCGCGTACTGTTTGATGGCTGCCTGGGTTACCTGGACGGCCGCCGCTTGATCTTCCGTGGCCAACATAGCCAAGCCGGAAAAATCCTGCAGCCCAGTGCTCTGCGTGGAATCAACGGCCTCATAGGGATGCTGCACGATGCAGTCATACGCATACTGCGCGCCCATGATCTGAATGAACGTGGCGTCGAAAATGGATGAGCATACTTTAATAGATGAATTGGCGGCCTTGATTGCGCGGTAGTAGTCAGCGAAGCCACCGTGCGGCCCGGACGTATAGGTAATGGCAATCGTCGACCCTGATGCCGGGATTGCGCCATGCGTGCCGTCGCCAAACTGGATTGCACCTGTGCTGTCAACGATCTGGTACACGCGGTCCGCGCTCGCTGCGGCGGCGAGGCTGGCGACGGATTGCCATGCCACACCATTGACATAGACCGTCTCGCTTGCGGGCGCGACTGGCGCATAGCGGGCATAGACGATCTGACCAGCTGCACCGGTGCTCACAGAGGTCGGCGCACGCCAATCCGCTTCCGCCACGACCGGCTGGCTCGTAAAGCGGGTGGCGCCACCGAACGCATATAGGCATTCAATCTTGCTGGCGGCGCAACCCGGATTGATCGTTACGGGGTCGCCCTTGATCCAGTAGTTCTCGTCGATGTACGCCTGGAAGGAAGGATCGTACTCGTTACCGATTTCTGCGTAGGCGATCTTGTACGGTGCCGAATGCCCGTTCGCCGCACGCCGCGCAGCCCAGTCGACCCCGTTCACGAGCGGACCGCCTTGCGGTGCCGTCATGTAGGCGACGAAGTTGGCAGCATCGGCCGCGCTAGACGTTGCGAAATTCAGCATCAGATCGCCGGTCGCACCGGTCGTGTCGAGCAGATTGCCGTACTCGTCCGGCCCGAAGGAGCTGTCTTCCGGCATTGGCAGCGTGAGAAGTCCCCCGACCTGTTGGGTGCGCTGTGCCTGCGGCCCGATCGCCCTGGACCATTGAAAGTTATTGGCGAGTGTTCCCCCCGGATAACGGATCATCGAGAAGCCGATGTCCTTGATCTGGTTGGACACCTGGGGGTAAGTAATGCCGGTCTGCGGGTCGGCGCTGCCAACGCCATCACTGACCCATCGGTGATTTACGCCGAACAGTAATGGGTTGACTGTGCCTGTCTTGACCGAGGCATCGAATGACACTACGGGCATGGCAGCGTTCACACCCCCGCTGCCGCCGCAGCCTGCGATGACACCAATCAGCGCGGACCCCGCCAGGGTGCCAGTCAGCAAAGCAATCCTAAGTTTTCTCATACTCCCTGCCTCCAGACTCGCTTGTTTTACCAGAACTGGCCGTTTCCTTTGGCCACTGATTTGATCATAAATATGAAACATATGCCTTGATACTGTGGTAAACACGGTATTTGTGATCAAACAAGGCAAACATGGCGAAGGGGTGATGGACAGTATCCCTGCCGCGCCAAGGGATCGGCGAGATAACGGGGACCGGACTAGCGACCGCGTCGAGCCTTCATATGAACTCGATGGGCCTCAATGCCGGTGGGGGTTGCGAGGGGATTGCCAGAGGATATGCTCTTACTTTGATCAACCGGGTTCCGGCAAGCGCACGATGGGATCTAGAGTGATGGCATTAAGTGGGGATCAGCGCGTCGGAATCCGCTCCGCACAGTTTCGTGCGTCGTGTGGCCGGCCTGCGTCCGGGCGCGACCTCGCCGCTGAGTTCGACGCGGGCCAGCAATGAGTGCTTGGCCTTGATGACGTGCGCGTTCATCAGCGTTCCTGCTGCCTCGATGTCGTGAGCATCTATCGCCTCGATCAGGTGACGATGGTCGTTTATCACGCCACTAAACCGATCCGGGCCATAGCCATAGCGGTGCCATAACGCTGCAATCAGCAGCGAGTGCCGGTCGAGCAGCGCGACGGCATCGGGATTGTTCGGGACAGTGTTAATCTTCGAGTGAAACTCTCGGTTCGCGCGCAATGCCGCTGCGTAGTCTTCACCATCGATGCAGGCTTCGAAGCGGGCTTCGATTTCTCGCAGCGTGCGAATATCCGCTGGCGTTGCGCGCATGACCATCTTGCGTGTCAGCAGGACTTCAAGCGCACTGCGGATATCGAAAACGTTGCCAATGAATTCACGATCGACAGTTCGGATGAGAGCACCACGGTTCGGTTCGATAGACAGCAGACCTTCGCCATGCAACGCGCGTAATGCCTCGCGAGCGGGCATCTGACTGATCTCATATCGTTTAGCCAGGTGGGCAATTGTCACCCGCGCGCCGAAGGGAAGTACGCCAGCCACAATGTCATCGCGCATCTTTTGCCGAGTGTCGTGGATTTGAGCCATGGTGCGCGCTAGATTGCCTCGGTAGGTTAAGCGCCGCGAGACAGTGCCCGGGAAAAATATTGTCCACCGTTCGCCGAAGGCTGTACAAGCGCTCGGGCGCGGCTGCGTGCTACGCCTGAGCGGGAAATCGGCGGGTCATCGTCATGCGCTCGTGATCCTAGGCAGTTGGAATTCGCGCGTCAGGTACTGCTGTAACACGGCGGAATCGAGCGCTGCGCCGTGGCCCGGGCAGTCGGACATGGCCACATGTCCACCGTGCGGCGCAGGCAGCCGGTGGCCGATCAGTTCGTCGAATACCGGTGTTTCATCGAATTGCATCTCCAGGCGTCGAAAATTCGGCACGATGGCCGAGAGTTGAACGCTGACGGCGTGAGCTACCGGCCCACTCGGATTGTGCGGCGAGAATTCGACTTGATGGCGAGCCAGCAAAGCGGCCACCTCCAGTACTTCGCGTACCCCCCCGACATACTTGACGTCCGGCATCATCACGTCGTATGCGCCTGCATCAAGGAAGGGCTGGAAGCCGCCGACGGCGATCGCTTCCTCGCACCCGGCCAATCGCACGCCAAGCGTATTCGCGCGGGTACGCACCCGTTTGATTGCATGAATCTGCTCGGGCGTTTCGGGCAACGGGCATTCGAACCAGTACAACCCGTGCGGCGCGAGTTCATCGAGCAGTTCGAGTGCAGCTGCTTCGTTCAGGCGCCAGTGGCAGTCGACCATCAGGTCGACGGAGGGGCCGATTGCCGCGCGCGTGGCAGCAATGCGCGCCATCCCGGCTTCTAACGATGCGCGTGCGGCTTGCGGACGGAGCGGATTGCCGTATAGCGAGACTTCATCAAACGGGGCGATCTTCACGGCAGTGAAACCTGCCGCAAGCGCGGCGCGGGCGCTCGCGGCGAAATGTTCGGGCGCACGCTCGCTGGTGCGCCGATTGATGTTCGCGTACAGCGCGATTTCAGCGCGGAGGACTCCGCCCAGACATCGGGACATCGGCTTCGACGTCAGTTTTGCCCGCAGATCCCACAGCGCGTGATCGATACCGGAGAGAATGGCCGCCGTGGGCAACTGCGATATGCCCGATGGGGCCACGATTGGAGGACCTTCGGCAACGGGTTGGCCGAGAAAAAGGGGGAACAAGGTTCTTGCGGCGTCTTCCAGGCGGGGTTCCTGGCCATTCAACGTAGCCTCCCCGAGGCCGCTCACGCCGTCGCTATCGGTTATGTCGATAAAACTCCACCAGGTCTTTCCTGTGACCTGTACGACGCTCAACTTGAGACTGGCGATGGTTGAGTGATGCATGAAATCCCTCCAAAATTGCGAAAGCGGGTGGTGAATGACGATGTCGTTCGATCAGAATGCGTGTCGCAATCCGACGGTGGCTGCCCACGGATTGAAGCCCGGCGTGACCTGCGCGTAGCCATTGATGTTGGATGGCGCACTGTTGATGGTCGCGAGCCCCGTGGTGCCGTAGCTGCCGTTGAAGATCTTGGTGTAGAACGCGTACAGGCTGGTCAGCTTGCTGAAGAAGTAGACGTAGCCAATATCCATCTCGTTCGAGGACTCGACGTGGGTCGCTCCGGTACGGTTGACGTGACCGACGCCGGCGTTGATTTGGCCGGAACCTGCCGGTACGTCGGTAGTCAGCGCCCACGACGATGCGAAACGGCCGATACTGTCGCGCGCATAAACATAGTCAGCGCCGAAACTGGCGAAGTTCGCGTTGTAGAACGCGCCGACGGCATGCGTATGCAGACTGCCGAGCGAACCATTGAGAGAATATTTCGAGTCGTTGTAACCGTAGCCCACTACAAGCGGACCGCGGCGATACATGACGTTCGCTCCCAGGTTTTTACCTTCCTGCGTGTTGTCCTCGACGCTGCCTTGTCCAAACGAGTAGGCCACTTCCGCCTGAAGGCCGCCCGCGACAACCGGCGATCGATAGGAGACAGTGTTGTTGCTAAAACCAGCCAGTCCAGTGTAGGCAGCGGCGAGCGACGTGCTGGTGGTCTGTTTGCCGAAGACTGGCGCAAGCGCGGCTTGATGCTGCAAGTTAAGCGAGGTGAAACTGTCGAGCCTGTAGGTGCTGGCATCCGAAGCGAGGTACACCCAGAAGATCGGCATCCGGTAGCGGCCCATCGTCAGTTGTCCATCGTTGCTAGCAAGTGCGAGCCACGCTTCGCGTGTGAAACCGGTGCCACCAGTCACATTTCCGTCGCCAAGGTTGAACTGATTCTCGAGGTGAAACTGTGTGCTCATGCCGCCACCGAGATCTTCGGTGCCGACAAAAATTAGACGCGACGCTTGCAGATTACCGTTCTCAAAGCGCACAAGTGTCTGGCCCACACTCGGGTTCAACTTCTGCGTGCCCGCATTGTTGATTTCGAGCCCGGCGTCGAGAATTCCCGACAACGTTACCGACGACTGTGCATATACGTTGTCCATCAAGGCGAGCAGAACGCCACATCCCATAGCAATCTTTCTGTAGTTCAAAACAGTCTCCTCTTTTGGTGTTAACATCGTTGTACTAAAGAAAAGTAAAACTCCTGCGTAGTGCAAAGCCGGATCATTGGGTCTCGGCATTGAATGCCCGCATGCGGGCGGCGTCACTGTCGGGACGCATCAAAAAAAGTTAGCGCTAACTGCTGGTGCATCGCGCCGCGTTGGCTGATCGTTGCGGCGCGAATGTCGACAGACGCGCGGTACTTCAGGTATCAGTCACAGCCGACCTCCGCCATCGACCGGAACATAGATGCCGGTAATGAATGCGCCAGCCTCACACGCGAGCAGAAGCGCGAGATGAGCGACCTACTTGGGAAGGCCTGCACGGTACATCGGATTCGCTTTGTATTCGATCAGCCGCCGGGGCGTCCTCATCTTCACGGTGCCAGGCGTTGCGCGGGGTGGCAATCAAGCCGGGGGAAATCGTGTCTGCCGTGACCGAATCGGTCGCACACGCCTTCGCCACGTTGGCGATCAGATTATGCTGCGCGGCCTTGAGTGGGGCATAGATGCCAGGTTCGGGATCTGGCCGCACCTGACACGCTGCCGATAGAAATGACGCGGCCCAGCCAGGCGCGCGCGTACCAGACAGCACGGCCTGCAGGATTTCGATCGACGCTTCGAGATTCACCCTGCTCAGCTGACGGACCAAATCGACCGCAATTTGATCAAAAATTTCCCTGGCCTGGTCCGACGTGCGCAGGACGACCACGTCTGGTGCTCCAATTGCGCCGTTGGCAGCGGGTGCAAGCTGGTTACCCGCATCGGCGCACACCAGATCAAATTCAATCGCAACGGCTTCCGTTCCGGCGGCATGGAGTTCCTCCACGAGCTGTTGTGCCGCGTCGGGTTGTCCCGCGCGCGCGTCAGCCGCGCTCCCGTAGTGGAGTGCCACCCGCGCACCATACTGCGCCAACAATCGCGCGATTTCGCGCCCGATACCGAGGCTTGCGCCAGTAAACAGCGCCGTCCGACCATGCAACGACATGTGCAGGCCGGCCGACGACGTGCGGTCTATCAAAGACATGACGAATTCCTCTTTTTGGCTGTATCGAATTGAACTCCTTACAAAGGCTGCCTGGCATTGGGGAATACACTTAATGTGATCAAATAAAGATGTTTTGTGCGGAATATATCGTTTGAAATTGCATTGTGTGATCAAATCTGATGTGGCGAGCACGCATGTTGAACTGAACTCTGAAACCACCAGGTCGCGTCCACGAGTGACACGCTGAACGAATCTCCCGTATGGAACGACAAGGACACTCTTCCTTACTGGATCGACATCCGGCGGTACCGCCTGCAGACATTCGACACCCATGCTGACAAGTTGGACACTTGGGACTTCGAAGGGCTGATCGGCGGGATTGCGCTACGACTGGATGGCTTATTGGCTCTGAGGCGGTTGTCGAGCGTCGTTGGACTCGCACCGTAGGTGATATCAACGCAACCCGTTGTATCCCGGGAGAAGGGTAACCGGCCGACTGTGACCGTGTAGACGTCTGATGGAAACGACGCCATGCTTTCCCGGGCACAAATGTGACTGTATCCGCAATGGAATCGCGGACACAGTGACTGAGTTCACCTAAGTCAAATGCGCCGGCAAGTATCGGCGGCGTATGCCGGACGAGAAACTCCAGATCGTCGAAGAAATGCTATCCAGTGGACGTTCGGTAGCGGAGATTGCACGCAGTCGCGAAGTTAACGCGAATCAGGTAACCGACTGGCGCGAGCTGTATCTGGATGGACGACTTGGCGTTAATGGGCGCGAATGCACCTTGCTGCCGGTCACTGTGAACGAGGTCAACGACAGGGCAGTCGTGCAAATTACGGTGCGAGTGAAAAACGGCGTATTCACCAATGCATCGTCGTGCTGAAAGGACTGCCAAAAGCGGGCGCAGTGAATGAAATGAACGCCCCAGCCCATCGGCACGCCCAACAGGGGGTAGAGCTCTTATCGACCTTACCCTCTGTGAAGTTGCGATCGCGAGTGCTGACTGCCTTGAACTTGCTGCCCTCGATGACAAGAAGCGCTTGCGAGAGCAGCTTCAGTTCACGGCGTAAGACGACGAAGCGGCGACATACTTTGCGGATGCCGATACCGTTGTCACGACTGAAATCAGCTATGGTCTTGAAGTCCGGCGCCAAACGGCCGGTGAGCCACATCAATCCAATACTGCGTTGGCTTTCACGTTCCAGGCGGCGGCTCGACTGGACCCGGTTCAGGTAACCATAGATATCGATCTCAGCAGCACGCCCGGATGATAGAGCGGTCGACCTGCAGTTGACGGTATTGCGCCATCGAAGTCCAGTGATCCAAGGTCGAACTCTTCTACGAACGCCTCGATGATCCTGATCGGATTGTCCTCGGCGACGAAGTCATCGAGGCATTCTGGAAGCAGCGTCACCTGCTTGCGATCTTCACCTTCTATGAATTGCTTCATCCGGTCACCCATGCTGAGTGAGTTAATCCAGTTTGGATGGTCAGCTTGTTTTCACGCAAGCTCGACCCGTTGCTGCCCCTTGAAGCAGCGCCGCGAACGCCGGGAATAGCAGCCCAAACTGCTGTTCGCGCATTTACCAGCGGTGGTAAGCTCAAATGCATCACACGGAAAATTGCCGGGGCCACCAAGTGCGCATCTTCGCGCTTGTTCTACTGGACGTTTGATGGCAAGCGGTCCGCCAGTAGCGGACCACTTGCGAGCCCGGTTTTTTACGACGAGATCTTGATTGCGGTAATCGAGTGCGCAGGGAACGTCCAGGAGAAGGTGCTGGATCCGATTTGCACGGTACGCTGCGCAATCTGCACGGCATTCGCGTTAGTCGGGTTATTCTCGTCCGTGATATTCGCCGAGACCAGGGTCGAAACCGTCGCGGTGCCGCCGCTCGGGGCATTCTGCGGTGACACTACCGTGTCTACAGAATTTGCAGGATCTTCGTTTATCACGATCAAATAGGCATTGCCGCCAGTGTCGGTTGTTGCAACAGTCTGCAATGCTTCCAGAGTCTGACCGTTCGACAGGACGCGTACCGGATTATGCGTCACTGCACTCTGAACCAGAGTCGTGCCCGTGTTCTGCGTGAAAAGCTTCATGGCGAGAGCCGTCGGACTTTCGATGGTGTTCGGTCCAGGGCCCTGCAGCAAAGCGTTGTCCCCGGAACTGATTGCGGCCAGGTCGGCGGGTGCCGTGCCGTAGGTGTAGTCGACCAGGACATGCCGGTCGGCCGCCGCAATTCCGTTGATCATCCATTGACGCATGAAGAGACCATGCATCACGCCTTCGCCCAGACTGCGTGGGAAGTGCGGCGCATACGAAGGCATCGTGCCTAGTTGGCCGTACTCGCTAAGCAGCACGCTCACGTTGGATACATTGGAGCCAGCATACTGTTTGATCGAAGCTTGGGTCGCTTGCACCGCGGCAGCCTCATCCGCGGTCGATAGCATCGCCTGTCCAAAGTAGTCCGGCAGTCCGGTGCTCTTCGTGGCGTCAATCGTCGCATAAGGGTGCTGCACGACACAGTCGTAGGCATACTGTGCGCCCATGAGCTGAATGAAAGTGGCATCGAAAATCGAAGAGCACACCTTGAGCGCCGGGTTCACCGCCTTGATCGCTTTGTAGTGGTCGACGAAGCCTCCATGCAGTCCCGACGTATACGTGACGGTAATGGTCGCGCCGGTCGGCGGGATGGCGCCGTGGGTGCCATCCCCGAATTGAATTGCCCCGCTGATATCGTCGATCTGATAGACGTTGCCCGCGCCAGCCGTGGTCGTTATGCTCGGGACCGATTGCCAGGCCATACCGTTGACGTACACCGTTTCGCTTGCCTGCAAGACCGGCGCGTAGCGGGCATAGACGACTTGCCCACTTGCGCCGTTGCTAACAGATGTTGCCGGCCGCCAGTCCGCTTGGGCCACAACCGGCTGGCTGGTGAAGCGCGTACTGCCGCCAAAGGCATACAGGCATTCGACCTTGTTTGCCGCGCACGCTGGGTTGTTGAAAGTGACAGGCGTGCCATCGATCCAGTAATCCTCATCGATTGTTTGTCCACCGAAGACGCCGGAGAACGAGGGGTCATATTCGTTACCGAGCTCGGCATACGCCACCTTGTAGGGCGCGGGGTGACCGTTTGCTGCTCGCTTCGCTGCCCAGTCCACGCCATTGACCTGTGGGCTGCCTTGAGGGGCCGTCATGTAGGCAACAAAATTGGCCGAATCGGCAGGACTGTCTGTGGTCACATTAAGCATAAGGTCGCCAGTCGCTCCCGTGACGTCGAGCAGATTGCCGAACTCATCGGGGCCGAAGGTGCTGTTCTCCGGTAAGGCCAGGCTAGCAATCGGCATCCCTCCAACCTGCTGGCCGCGCTGGGCTTGTGGACCAATCGCCCGCGACCATTGGAACGTATTGGCAAGCGTTCCACCGGGGTAGCGGATCATCGAGAAACCAACGTCCTTGATCTGGTTGGACACCAGCGGGAAAGTAATGCCGGTTTGCGGGTCGGTACTGCCGACGCCATCGCTTGCCCAGCGATGATTGACGCCGAATAGCAACGGGCTGACGGTGCCGACTTTAGCTGTGGTGTCGAACGACACGACTGTCCTGTCGGGGGTTGCGCTGCCGCCGCCACAACCGCCGACAATGCCGATCAGCATGGCGGCAAGAAGGGTGCCTGTCAGTAACTCAATCTTGCGTTTTTTCATACCGTCGTCTCCGGACTGGCTCGTTGTTCGTGGGTGGGATCAACTCTATCGACCACAAATATGATCATAAATTCCAGAATATGCTCATGATAAGTATGGTTAACTCTGTATTTATGATCACATAATCGAAATGAGCAGACGAGAGGCGAACGCTCTCGCGCCGGTCCGGGTAAGCGGAGTTGTACTGTGGCTGGAGGAAGTCGGGGATGCCGGGCGGTGATGAGAGTTCGACCGGGTCAATGCCGAACTAGCTGCGAAGAAAACTGCCTGGGAGGCGTGCGCGTTAAGCGCGACGATCCGGTCTTAGGCGGTGGGGAAAGCTACGGGTGGATCAGACAGTGGACAATGCGTCGGAATCTGTATCGCGCAGTTTGCTACGTCGAACCGCGCGCTTTCGTTCCGGCGAATCCTGGACGTCGAATTGCAATCGCGCCAGCAACGTGTGTCTCGCCTTGATGACGTGCGCGCTCATTAGCGTGCCTGCCGCTTCGACGTCACGTTCGGCGATGGCGTTGATCAGGTGGCGATGGTCGTTGATCACGCCATGAAATCGCTCGGCGCCGTAGTCGAACCGATGCCAAAGCGCAGCGATCAATAGCCAGTGGCGGTCGAGCAGCGCGACCGCGTCCGGATTGTTCGCGACGGTGTTGATGGTGGTATGAAATTCACGGTTGGTGCGCAGTGCCGACTCGTAATCACCGGCTTCAATGCAGGCTTCGAAGCGGGCTTCGATTTCCCGAAGCGCGTCGACGTCCGCCGGCGTTGCGCGCATCACCATCTTACGTATCAGCAAGACTTCGAGTGCGCTGCGAATATCGAAGATATTGCCGATGAATTCGCGATCAACGGTTCGGATCCGCGCGCCACGATTCGGTTCGATGATCAGCAGGCCTTCGCCATGAAGCGCCCGCAAGGCCTCACGAATCGGCATCTGGCTGACACCGTATCGCTCGGCGAGTTGCGCGATAGTCACCCGCGAGCCGAACGGCAGGACACCGGCCACGATGTCATCGCGAATCTTTTGCTGGATGTCCTGGATCTGAACCATAGTACGTGCTGGGTTTCCTAGTTCTGAACAACACCGCGAAAGCGGGTGCAGTCCAACATTGTCTACCGTTTGCCGGACGCTGTACAGAACGTCGGCCAGCAGTTGGGGTCGCCCGAACCGCTGGTCGAACGGCCGTGATTATGCACCCCCAGTCAGGTGGAACTCCCGCGTTTGATGCCGTAGCACGGCGCCTGCATCGAGCACCGCGCCGTGACCAGGGCCTTCGGGCAACTGCGCGTAGCCTCCACGTGGCGCAGGCAGGCGGTGGCCGACCAGTTCGTCGAATGCAGGTGTCTCGTCGAACTGCATTTCGAGGCGCTGGAAGTTCGGCACGATCGCCGAAAGTTGCAGACTGACGGCATGGGCCACCGGCCCGCTCGGATTGTGCGGCGAAAATTCCACCTGGTAGCGATCCAGCAACGCGGCCACCGCGAGGACTTCGCGCACGCTTCCCACGTATTTGACGTCGGGCATGATCACATCGTAAGCGCCAGCCTCAAGGAACGGACGAAAGCCGGCCACGCCGATGGCTTCCTCGCACCCCGCGAGCTTGACGCCAAGTGTATTGGCACGTCCCCGGACGCGCCGGATGGCATCCATCTGTGCGGGCGTTTCCGGTAGCGGGCATTCGAACCAGTAAAGCGCATAGGGCGCGAGTTCATCCAGCAATTCGAGCGACGAGGCTTCGTTGAGGCGCCAGTGGCAATCGACCATCAGGTCTGCTGATGGTCCAATAGCGGCGCGCGTCGCGGCAATGCGTGCCACACCACCTTCGAATGCTGCGCGGGCTGCCTGCAGATCGGTCGGCTCGCCATATAGGGATGCCTCGTCGAAGGGCGCGATCTTCACAGCGGTAAAGCCCGCCGCAATGGCTGCGCGCGCGCTCGCCGCAAAGTCCTCGGGAGTACGTCCGCCGGTGCGCCTGTTGATGTTTGCATAGAGCGCGACATCGGCGTGCCGCACTTCGCCCAGGCAGCGGGCGAACGACTTTGATGCATTCCTGCCACGCAGGTCCCAAAGGGCGTGATCGATACCGGAGAGAATCGCTGCGTTGGGCAACTGCGAGACCTGCGGCAGCGGCACGATGGGAGCGCCCTCAGCAACAGGCTGGTTCAGAAACAGAGGAAAGACCTCTCGCGCAACCTGCTCCAACTGCTGCTCCCGACCGGTCAGGGTCGCTTCGCCGACGCCAGTCGCGCCGTCACTATCGGTGACTTCGATAAAACTCCACCATGTCTTGCTGGTCACCTGCGTGACACTCAACTTGAGACTGGCTATGGTTGGGTATTGCATGAATTCCCTCGTGGATTGCTAACTCGTGCCCGGGCGCGCGCCCAGGCGGTTAGGACGTAGTTACAACCGCCCACCGCCGTCGACCGGAATGTCTGCCCCAGTAATGAAAGCGCCTGCGTCGCTTGCGAGCAGCAGCGCGAGATGCGCCACTTCCTCAGGCATGCCGGCGCGCCGCATCGGATTGGCGTTGTGCTCGATCTGCCTCCAGGCATCGCTATCTTCGCGGCGCCAGGCGTTGCGCGGCGTAGCGATAAGACCGGGGGAGATGGTGTTCAGGGTGACCGCGTCGGCGGCGCACTCCTTTGCCGCATTCACGATGAGGTTATGATGCGCGGCCTTGAGCGCCGCATATACGCCGAGCTCGGCATCCGGGCGCACCTGGTTCACGCTGCCAATCGAAATCACTCGACCCCAGCCGCGTGAGCGCATGCTGGGCAGCACATCCTGAAGTATCTCGAGCGATGCTTCGAGGTTGATTCGGCTCAGATGCCGCATCGTCTCGATCGTGATTTGATCAAAACGCTGGCGGACCTGTGCCGATGCGCACAGCACCACGACGTCGGGTAAGCCGATCTTATCGGCGCTCGCCTGCACCAGTCGATGACCCGCGTCGGCGCAGTTCAGATCGCACTCCAGCGCGACAGCCTGCGCACCGGCGGTTTGAAGTTCAGCGGCGAGCTGTTGGGCCGCGTCGGGAAGTCCCACGCGCGCGTCTGCCGCACTGCTGTAGTGGAGGGCCAGCCGTGCGCCGCGCCATGCGAACAGTCGCGCGATCGCCCGGCCGATCCCGAGACTCGCTCCTGTGATCAAGACTTGCCGTCCGTGCAAAGACATTTGCGCGTCGGCCGCTTCGCGGTCGATGAAAGACATTAATAACTCCACTTTTTTGCGGTACCGAATTGAACCGCTCCTGATGCCGTTGTGGCATCGGGGAATACACTTAATTTGATCATATGTACGTATCTGATGTCGTTTTTGACGGTAACATTAGTGATGTTGTGATCAAATATAGGTGGGGACGATGCATGGCATCCTGAATTTCGACGTCGAGGCCGTGGCCTCCACATACGACACACTAGGTGAATCCCCCGTATGGAACGAACACGATCAACGTCTGTACTGGATCGATGTCAGGCGTGGACGCTTGCAGGCCTTCGCGGCGCGCACGGGGGAGCTGGATGCCTGGGACTTCGACGGGCTGATTGGCGGAATCGCGTTGCGCACCGATGGTTCGATTATCGTGACCCGTCTGTCGAGTATCGATGGATTTGCGCCTTTCGTGCTAATGGACGGGGCGCGGGGCATCAACGCCACAGACCAGCTTGTGACGCTGGCTCGCTTTCCCGACAAGGGCAGCGATCATCGCACCAACGAAGTGAAATGCGACCGTGTCGGCAACCTGTGGTGCGGCACGATGCGTGACTTCGGCAAGGATTCGAGCGGCGCGTTGTACCGGATCGATGCCGCGCAAGAGCCGCTCGAAGTACGTGCCAACGTGACCATCCCCAACGCGCTTGATTTCTCCCCAGACGGGAAGTGGGCCTATTTCTCTGATACGGCGACCGGCCGCATCGATCGCGCGTCGTTCGATTCAGAACGCGGCATGGTGGGCGAATGGCACGTGCTGGTCGAGGCTGGCGCCGCGCCCGGCAAACCTGACGGTCTCACGATCGATCAGGACGGGTGTTTGTGGAATGCGCGTTTTGGCGGGGCATGCATCGCGCGCTTCGATCCGCACGGGAGGTTGATGGGGACACTCGCGCTACCCGTTTCTCAACCCACCTCCTGTGCGTTTGGCGGCGAGCGTCTCAATACGCTGTTCGTCACGAGCGCACGCCAGTGGCTCAGTGACGCAGCGCTTGCACAGGAGCTGTCGGCAGGCGCATTGCTGGCATGTGAAACGCCATTTACTGGCCTTGCGCCCGCGCGCTACCGTGGGTGAACCGCAGGAAACACGCGCTGGCCCCGAATGATTGAGCCTCCGCAGGGGGGATCGGAAGCCCGGCGCAGAAGCATAATCTCAACGGAGACAGAGACACTATGGAATCAATGGCAATAAGGTCACCACAGCGTTTGGCGCGGGCGGTGAAATGGGCGCCGCGGTTGGTTGCGTTCGGTGAATTCATCGACGGGTACGACCTCCTGTGCATGGGCGCTGCGTTGCTCTTTCTCGGGCCGCAATTTCACCTGGATGGCCCGACGAAAGGATGGCTGGCGGCGATTGCATTTATCGGTACCGCGTTCGGACTGGTTGTGTTCGGCGACCTGGCAGACCGCTTCGGGCGCAAGATCATCTTTGTGGTCAACCTGGTGTTCTTTGTCGCTGCCTCAATCGGCTCCGCGTTCGTGACGGACATATGGCAACTGATGATTGCCCGTTTCCTGATCGGCATTGCGGTCGGCATGGACATTCCCACATCGCAAAGCTTTCTCGCCGAAATCGCGCCAGGCGCGCGACGCGGGCGCATTGCAGGCTCGCTGCCCAACATGATGTGGCTTAGCGGCGCCATTGCGAGCATCCTGATCGCGATGGCGATCAAGCCTTTTGCGGGGGAAGCGACCTGGCGCTGGCTGTTCGGTCTGGCCGCGGTGCCTGCACTAGCCGTCCTGATCGCACGGCAGTTTCTGCCGGAGTCGCCGCGCTGGCTGATCGCGCAAGGACGGGTAGACGAAGCGCGCGACATCATGAACGTGCTGGGCCTGCCCGTGCCAGCGGTCAAACAACGTGTGAAGCGCGAGTACCACGCCTTGTTCTCGGGCAGTGGACTGCGTCGACTGCTGTCGGTGAGCGCGTTCTTCGCATTGCAGGCGTTTGGTGGAGCAGTGGCCACGATTGCCGGGCCGCTGGTGTTCTCCACTGCAGGCTTCCGCGTCGACCAATCGCTGTATTTCGCGCTGGGGGGCTTTGTCACAGGGCTTATCGCCGTCATGCTCGGCGCTCTGGTGATCGACCGGGTCAACCGCCGCAAGATGGGCATACTCACGTGCCTTGGCGCGTTTGTCTGCGGTCTGGGTATTGCGATCTTCGGACAAACGAATGTGTATGTTTTGTTCGGTCTCTTTGTCACGTATTCGCTGATTGTCTGGTTCGGGCCGGGTGTGCTCTCGTGGGTCTGGAGCTCGGAAGTGTTTCCGACTGAACTGCGTGGCTTGGGATCGGGCATCGCACAGTGTGCGACACGGCTTGCGATCGCGTTGAACCTCGTTCTCGCGCCGACATTGGTCACGCGCTTCGGGACTCGCGCAATCGCGATTTATGCGTCCGTGTATGTTGTCTGCGCCATCATCGTTGCGTGTTCACCTTTCTTTGATTCGACAAACGTCGAACTCGAAGAAGTCTAAAAACGCGTCACTGACGGGGAGGTCATTGGCATCGACGAGGATGTGGTGCCTGAAACCGGGACGCGAGCGATCCTTGGGGTTCGGGCCAGTTTTCGCCCGCCCCAACGGATCGCACAGACGATGAATCGACGCTGCTCGTGAGAAATCGAGCTGGCCGTCCTCGCGTAACTTCGCAAGCAGCGGCTCGTGCCGTCGGTCCCACACGCCAGCCCTTTGCCAGTCGCGCAAGCGACGCCAGCAGGTCGGACCCGAACCAAATTCCAACTTGATCGACTGGTCGCACCGGCGTATCCCGGTTTTGAACACGAACAGGATGCAGTTCAGGGGCGCCCGGTCCGAAACCGGGCGGCGGCCTGGATATTCCTTGGGTCGCGGCTTTGGCGGCGGTAGCAAAGGTTCGATCAATGCCCGCAGCTCGTCATCAATGATCGGCGTACCCATCCACTTGGTTCCCGTTGTTCAGATGGCCAAGGTTAACAGCCCCTTCGGGGTCTTTTTGAAATGGTCTCTAGCGTGTTAGGCACTTCTGGTCAGACCTGGTAGCCTGGCGGGATGACAGAACGCAAGCCATACCCGACAGATGTATCGGACGAGGAATGGGGCTCTGCCGTTGCGTATCTGACCTTGATGAGCGAAGGTGCGCCGCAGCGCCGGTACGAACTGCGCGAGATGTTCAACGAGCTGCGCTGGATGGCGCCAGCGGCTGCGTCGTGGCGCATGCTGCCCACCAATTTCCCGCCGTGGGAGATGGTCTACCAGCAAACGCAACGTTGGCTCAATGTGGGTTGCTTCGAGGCGATGGTTAGCGATTTGCGATCGGTGCCTGGTGTAGCGCACGAGCGTCAGGGACAGCCCAGTGCGGTGACGCTGGATGGGCAGCACGCTGCAGTCCACATGCGAAAGCGGTCCGTGTGCGGGTTACGACGGTTATGAGCGCAAGCGAGGCAGCAAGGTGCATATGGCTGTCGATACGCAGGGCCTGCCGCTCGCGGTGCATATCACCTCGGCTAACGAGCAGGAGCGTGCGCAGGTGGCCGCGCTCGCACGCCAGGTTCAGCAGGCAACCGGTCAGACGGTCAAACTCGCATTTGCCGACCAGCGCTATATGGGCGAGACCGCTGCACAGGCCGCGTGTGACGAAGGCATTGCACTGCAGGTCATCAAACTGCCCGAGGCGAAGAAGGGCTTTGTGCCGCTGCCGCGCCGCTGGGTGGTCGAGCGCAGCTTCGGCTGGCTCGACCGGTTCCGACGACTGGTGCGAGACTATGAGCGCCTGCCCGAAAACCTGGCAGGTCTGCACTTCGTTGTCTTCGCCATGCTCATGCTTGCTCACGCTGTGCCAGTACTTCCAGGTTCCTAACACGCTCTAACACGCTCTAGTCGCGGCTATCCGGCGGCTATCGGCCTCGGTGCGCTGATTTCCGTGCTGATTTTTGCGTTGGGGGCGTTGCCGATCGCCGCGATTCTGCCGTACGAGAAGATCTCGCTACAGTCTGGCGTATTCGACGCGTTCGGTGCGGTGCTGACCGATCTCTGGCACATGGGTTGGGCGGTATCGGCGCTTTCTCTGCTGGTCGGTATCGGTGCCATTAGCGGCGTACTGGCGTGGCTCGGCAGTCCGTCGCGCGGCTTGCTCGAAACCGCGCACGAAGGCGAATTGCCGCCGATCCTGCAGGCAAAGAACAGCAACGGCATGCCCACGCATATTCTGCTGGTGCAAGGTCTCATCGTGACTGTTATTTCGTGCTTCTACTTTGTGATCCGTGACGTATCAGTCGCGTTCTTTCTGATCTCCGCGATGACGATCGCACTCTACCTGATCGCTTACATGCTGATGTACGGGGCGGCGATCAAGCTGCGCTATTCACAGCCCGCATTGGCACGGCCGTTCAAGGTGCCGGGTGGTGTGGCGGGCATGTGGCTGACTGCCGGTGTCGGTTTTCTCGGGGTGCTGTTCAGCTTTGTTGTCTCGTTCTTTCCGCCCGACCAGTTGCCGGTCGGCTCGCCGACCCTTTATACGGGGCTGGTGGTGCTCGGCATTGTCGTCTTTGCGGGTATTCCGTTGATCATTCACCACGTACGCCGCAGCGACTGGGCACCGGTGAATGACGCACCGAGCGTGCAACCCGGCTCGGCCCCGGTGAAGTGAGCGATTGCGCTGCCTTTATCGCCAGCTCTTCGACATAAAAGATAGAGACTATTGAAGTTCCAGGATTGTCGCGCAGCGCGACGCAGGACGACGTCAGGGGGCTATAACACGCTCGCATGCAAGTATCATCCGGAACCTGACCAAACTCAACGACACCGAGGCGGCTTCAATCTTTGAGCGGCCGCTCGAGCACCCGGATTTGTTCATGATGCGGCGCATCCGGTTTGGCAGTTTCCGCGTTTCGCGAATTGCGCGGCTCTTGAATCAGCAAAATGTCGCCCCGAATTCCAGCCCCACTTGAGAACGAGAACGGCGCGGGGTTGCTGCCCAGCCGCGGGGCGGCCGACTACAAACTTATCTGCTCACCCAGTTCGACCACGCGGTCCGCCGGCAGGCTGTAGTCCTCCGACGCCCGCGCCGCGTTGCGCCCAAGCAACGCGAAAAGCTTCTCGCGCCATACAGCCATAGATTTGCTTTCTCCAGTCGCAAGGACTGTGTCGCGCGTCAGAAAGAAGGAAGTTGCCGCAGGATCGTAGCGCCAATCGGGTATCTGCTTTTCGACAAGGAGAAGAACGGCGGGGACGTTAGGGAGCTCCATGAATCCATGGCGGACCGTGACTGTATAACATCCGTGACCAATGTCTTCCACGACAGATCTATCCTCGTCAGGCACGCGGGGGACGTTGTCTGTCATGCCGGCAAGGAAGATGTTGATTCGATGCAGCACGTGGTTGTGCTTGAGATTTTGCATGAACGCGATCGGTGTTATACCCGCCACGCCACCGGGGAAAACAGCCGTCCCCTCAACGCGCGGCGGCGGACGCACTCCATCACACAATGAATGAATGAATTCTGGCAGCGGCAGACTCTCTTTTCTCATTCGCTCCACAACCATTTCACGACCCCGATTCCAGGTCGTCATCACGGTGAACAATCCGAGGCCCGCCATCAATGGAAACCATCCGCCGTCGAGGACCTTGCTGATATTGCTTGAGACGAACACTGTGTCAACGAGGGCTAAAGGGACGATGACGGACAGCGTCGTGACCAGTTTCCAGTGCCACAGAGCGCGAGTGATGAAATACATCAGCAGCGTCGTCAACAGCATGGTCGACGCCACCGCAATGCCATAGGCCGCAGCCAGATTTTCCGAAGACTTGAAGAACATGATGAGGAATACGACCGCTGCGTAGAGCGGGAGGTTAATGAAGGGTACGTAAACCTGGCCCATCTGGTGGGTTGAGGTGTGGACAACGGGGGTTGCCGGCAAAAGGCCAAGCTGGACCGCCTGCTTGGTCATGGAGAATGCGCCAGAAATCACAGCCTGGGAGGCGATGATGGTCGCTGCAGTCGCCAACACGACCAGTGGCACAAGCGCCCATCTTGGAGCCGATTCGAAGAAAGGCTGCGTCGCTGTTGAAGGATTCTCCAGAACGAGCGCGGCCTGACCAAAGTAGTTGAGGACCAGGCTGGGTAGTACAAGGAGCAGCCAGGCAACGCGAATTGGCTTCTTGCCAAAGTGACCCATGTCCGCGTATAGCGCTTCGCCTCCTGTCAGCGCGAGGAATACGAACCCAAGCACGAAAAATGCTGTGCTGGGCGAGCGAGCAATGAAACTCGCCGCGTAAAGCGGCGACGAGGCTTGCACGATGCCTGGGTGGTTCGCGATAAGTGAGGTTTTGTCGCGGTAAGGAGCTCGGATGAACTGCGATTGCTATGCCAAGCACTACTTATGTTGCCAGGTCGTAGAATTGATCAGCGCCGGAGGGATGGGTGCCGCGAGCACATTTCATCTGTCCTTTAACTATCATGTGCATAATTTCAGTGCCGGCCAGAAGGATTCGGGCACAGCGAAACGTTTTGAATCCCAGCATGGGGCGCGTGCGTCGCTTGATCTCCCGATGGTCCTGGTCGGGTAGCCGTACCGCATTGCTGCGGTACGGCCCCCTAAGAACCGTACGTGCGCCTTTAGGAGCATACGGCTCAAGACTCTGCAAAGGCATCTGTCGACACCCGGTAGTACAACTTCATTTTCCGGCGTACTGCGGATTTCTACGGCAATTGAGATGGTTAATCTGGAGGTTGCTGGCTGCATCAGTCCCGCCGTCAGTTTGCTTCACAATATGCGTAACATCCGAGCGGGTGTTCATTGTGATGGGCTGCTGACAGTTAGAACACAGGCCATCCTGCCTTACCCAGACACGGTACAGCTTACGGCGACCGCGCGTCGAGTTCAGCATCTTCTGGCCCCATCGGGATTCGAAGTATGGTGCCCATTGCGGATCGTGCGGATTTGCGCCCGCTCGGATCTTGATGTGCCGTTTTATTGGCGTGTCCGATTCCTTCAGCAAGGTGACCTCTCTTGTCGTGCCATCCTCTTTTTTCTGTGGCGGCAAATACCCAGTCCCGCAGACCTTTGGCCCTGAAGTATTTGATTTTTATCCATCGGGCGCCTTTTTTAGGGTGCCTTCTTGCCGCCCATCGCCATAGCATTGACCAGACCTCGTGATCAACCCGATCGAAGGCTTTCTTGGCGACTACATGGCTATGGTAATTCGCCCATCCTCGTAAAACAGGATTGAGCAGCTTTACCAGGCTCGCCTGTTTAGCCGTCTTGTTGGCCTTGATGATTTCACGAATTTTGTCAAGATGAGCCTTGACGTTCGCTTTCGACGGTTTCATCAGTAGCTTGCCGTTGTACTTGCGAATGTTCCATCCGAGGAAATTAAACCCATCCTTGATGTGCGTTATCCTGGTCTTTTCTGGTGATAAGACCAGCCCGCGTTCCGCCAGGAATTCAGCTACTGCCGGTCTGACTTCATGTTCCAGCCACTCTTTCGAGTGGCCGGTAATAATGAAGTCGTCCGCGTAACGCACCATGTTCATTTTCAGTCCTCTCTGCTTCGCTCGCGGGAATTTTTCCGCTAGCATCGCTTCGAGGCCATCGAGCGTCATGTTGGCTGCCACCGGTGAAATAATTCCCCCTTGCGGGGTGCCGGCGTCAGTGGGGAAGAGTTCGTTTTGATACACGTATCCCGCTTTGAGCCACTTCTTTAGAATCACCTTGTCCGTGGGGATATTGGCGATCATCCAGTCGTGGGAAATTTTGTCGAAACAGCCTAGGATGTCGGCCTCCAGCACCCATTCCGCACTCGCCTTTTTTGCCAGAGAATTGAAGCATTGTCCTCCAGCGTCAGCAGTAGAGCGTTCCGGCCTGAACCCATAAGAATTCAGATCGGCGGTGGTTTCCGCAAGGGGTTCCAACGCCAGCAGATGTAACGCCTGCATGGCGCGGCATTTCATCACGGGTATGCCGAGGGGCCTCGTCTTGCCGTTCTTCTTCAGAATAAAAACCCTCCGAAGCGGAAGGGGCGAATAACCCCGCCTCTTCAACGACGCCATCGCGTTGGCCTTTGCCGCCGGTGTTTTCCACGTTACCTTGTCCACACCGGGGGTGTTCCTGCCTTTGTTTTCAGTCACCCGCTTCACGGCTAATGCGCGGCCGCTGAACGAGTGGGTCAGCAGCCATTGCAGGGCTTTCACCCTGTTATGGCGGCCGGCCTGTACGGCCTTCACCATACGCGTCTGCAGCCTTCTTACCTGGCGTTGAACATTGGCCCAATTGATGCCGTCCCACGTCACGCCGGAAGGTGCACGCGCCCGTGTTGCTGCACTCATTTGCTTTCCTCCCGTATAGATGGTTCTGCAAACTCTCTGGTGAGGAGAGACCATGAGGAAGTCTGCCCGCTTTCGCGTCGGGTGATGTTGCAACCCGTATCCCGTCCATTACAGCCGGGCATTCGCTTTTTCCCCGTTCCTGTGCCCGCATCGCCATGGGCAGACCTCGCAGCCTGCTGTCCCCGAAGGGAGCGATACGGGGTTTCCACGTTCCGCTTATGGAAGTACGTCGGGTTAGGTGCCTGCTCTGGGCCGGGAGGTATATGGGTCACGAAAAGCGTAATCGAGAGACGCTGTTCCCACCTCCGGTACCGTTTTGGTTCGAGCGCAATAGCCATTTCCGCTCGTTCAACCTAACGACCTTATTGCAGATTCAAGTGTTTTCACCATACCGACTATCTGGCACTCATCCGGCGTATGGCTGCCAGAAGGGTACGCCTCTCGCGATTGATACCCCGCGCCTTGCGGCGCTTCGTTACGTTGTCAGAGCCGCTCTTGATTCAGGCTCCTAGATTCACCGGGTGACACCGGTGGTTCTCTCCTTCTATGCTGCGAGAAGTGAGAACAACTTCTGTAAGCGACCTCGTGTCGCACCTCGACAAGGTTGTTGAGATATTTGGACTGGCGGATCTTGATGGGCGTTTCACGATCATCATTGATGGCTTCGAGTGCGGCGAGATTGGCGCCGCTTTTGTCGATGGTCACCGTCGCGGGCACGCCATTCTGGGCGATCGATTTCTCAAAGTAACGCCAGGCTGCAGTCTTGTCCCGATGGGCGCGTAGCAGAAAGTCGATGGTGCTGCCGTCCTTGTCGACGGCCCGGTAAAGATATCGCCATTCGCCCTTGACGCGGATGTACGTCTCGTCCATCCGCCAGCTCTTACCAACCGGCCGCTTGCATCGCCGAAACGCTTCCTCCAGCACCGGCAGCAGCTTGATGGCCCAGCGGTGCACAGTCGAATGATCGACCGAAACGCCGCGCTCAGCCATCATTTCTTCGAGGTGCCGCAGGCTCAGCGGGTAGGCAACATACCAGCGCACGCAAGTCAGGATCACGTCGAGCGGATAATGTAGGCGTTTGAGCACTCGGGCCACCGCCGGATTCAACGTCTTCATCGAGCTTTCAGTCGGTCATGTCGTTCCGCACATCATAGCGGACCGCCTTACTGCAACAGAACCCCGGGTATCGTGAGCAGCGGTTTGATGTCCGGCCGATCCGGGTTCGCATCGAGCACGAACGCGCAATACGGATGAGGGACATTGCGACGATCCGCTGGCATTTCGACCCGGCGATGCCGAACTGAAAGCGAAATTTGACACGGCGCTCAATGCCGCGCGACGACGCTCAAGCTTATAAAAATGCCGTGGAGAGCCACGGAATCAATGCGATCAGGACAAGGCCCGCGAGATGGCCCGCGATCGGACGGACAGCGGCGGACGGTTCCGTTCGGAATGATTTCCTTGCGGCGAACTATGAGCTACTGGCGCTTATAGGGACGACCGATGCATCAAGTTGTCGCGGTCATAGTGAGATGCCGTCGATCAAGACGCGATCTGTCTATCGGGCAGCAACCGGCCAATATTTGCCGTTCGTGCAACCGAGCAAGCCGTCATTCCAGTGGCCGATTTGCTCCGAAACGTGCGCTTGGAAACGCATCGGTTCGACCGGCTGCAAAGGGGCGTATTCAATCGTTAGCACCGCGTCGCAGCGCCGCAATCTGCGAGCGTACATAGCTGATGTGCTCGCGTAGCGCGTGCCTAGGCTACCTGACCGGGAGAAAGCGGGGTACTCACCTTGTCGATAAATCGCACCAGCTCGACGAACGAGCGCGCTTCCATCTTTACCATCACACGAGCTCGGTGTACTTTGATGGTCTTTTCGCCAATTCCCAGTTTGTAAGCGACCTGCTTGTTCAGGCAGCCTTCTACGACAAGCATCAGCACTTCCCGCTCGCGCGGTGTGAGGCGTGCCATACGACCATGAATACGGTCGAGTTCACCGCGGTTCGAAAGCGCTCGGGATGACTGCCGCAATGCGTTGTCTATCGCACGCATGAGGTCGGCGTCACATACTGGTTTTGTCAGGAAATCCGTGGCACCCGCCTTCATCGCTCTCACCGTCATCGAGATGTCAGCGCGACCCGTGAGAAAAATGATCGGCATCGGCGTGTTTGCGGCGTTCATTTCACGCTGCAATTCGAGACCGTTCAGACCGGGCAGTCCGACGTCCAGAACAAGGCACGTGCAACTATGCGAGTAAGGACCGGACTCAAGGAATTCAAGCGCAGATCCAAAGGATTGAACGCAATAACCGGCGCCACGTATCTGGCGCGTCAGCGCCCGACGTACCGCGTCGTCGTCGTCCACCACGAAAACCATTGATGTCTCTTCGTTCATGACTCCCGCCGCGAGCAGGGACGTCCCGCGGAGGCTCCTATGGGCAAGGTGAAATAAAATGTGGCGCCGTGATCTTTGTTGCTTTCTGCCCAGATGCGTCCTCCATGCATCTCGACGATAGAGCGGCTGATCGAAAGTCCAAGGCCAAGGCCATCTTGCTTGGAGGTAAAGAATGGCAGAAACAGTTTGTCGACCGTGTTGGCAGCCAGACCTACGCCGCCATCGCGCACCCCGACGCGTATGGTGTCGGCATCAGCGAGGGTGGCCTCGATAGTCACTTCATGATTGAGCGACAAGCAGGACTCCGATGCGTCGAATGCGTTGAGCAGTAGATTCAACATCACCTGCTGCAATTGCACTTTGTCACCGTACACGCGCGGCAACTCGGGGGCCACGCTCACAAACACGCGGATGCCGCGCACGATCGCGTCGCTGTGCACGAGCAAGGCGGCATCCCGGATTACGCTCGCAATACTGAGAGGCGCAGCCTCCAGTTCATCCTTTTTGACGAGTGCGCGTATCTTCCGGATGACTTCGCTTGCGCGGTGATTGTCCTCGACAAGGTCATGCAATATTTCGCGCACTTCCGCCAGGTCGACCGGCTGCCTCTCCAGGAAGCGTTGCGCCGCCTGCGCGTTGCTTAGAATGGCTGTAAGCGGCTGATTCAGCTCGTGAGCGAGCGATCCAGCAAGCTCTCCGAGCGTCGAGACCCGTGTCAGATGGGCAAGCTGCTGACGGTTGCGCAGCAACTCGTATCGTTCCGTGCGATCAACCACGATTGTCAAGGTACATGGCTCGCCTTCCGGCGAGACGGGATGCGTCGTGACCTCTGCCGGAAACTCGGTACCATCCTTGCGCCTCGCGACAAGGTCCTGATCGCCGCGCGAGCTCCCGCCCCTAGGCGCCAAGTCGATATAGGTGGAACGCGCGGCATCGGCATGGAGTCTCAATGGCGGAAGCAGCTTGCCAGCAACCATGGCAGCGAACTCCTGCCGGGAATAACCAAACAGCTTTTCCGCTGCCGCATTGGCAAAGATGATTGCGCCATGCGAACTAGTCACCAAAACGGCTAGCGGAAACAGGTCGAGCATGCCGGTAAATCGCTGATCGGTCTGCAGCCGCGGTCCCGCAGCCGATGGACCATCCGCTATTTCCGCGTGCGACCTGACGCGACACGGCCGCGATTCATTTTCCAAGCAGGCCTGACGAAAATTTCCCGTGGACAGCTTGACGAGACGCGACCGTATGTTCTGTCGACTGGATAATCGCGTTGGGCATAAACCCGCTCCCTGGCGAAAATCTGCACGTCCATTTTGTTGCGATGTGCCGGCAGTCCAGTCCTCCGTAACCGCTTCATCACTCATTGCGAACGCATAATTGTCATATCTGTGTGTTACCGATTCAATTTCAGCGGTTGAACTCTCGACCACGATCGGTTCTCGCACTCGTCTGAACTTAAGAAGCACCAACAGTAGGACAATTAGCGCAGCAGCAACGACATAGGAAATGGTCATGACGCCGTGCTCCCTCAGAAGTATCTCGCTGTCCGCAGTCGTCAATTCTGCCGCTCCGATACCAAGCTCAAGATTCCTGACATCGTCCGCTGATACAGTGGACACGGTAACGCTCCCGGTTTTTGCCTCGTATCCAGTTGGGAGGTCGCCCAAACCCGCTCCATGTCTTGCCCGTCTCGGGATCGCGGTACCGCGCGAGCAAACCCGCTTCCGGGCCGAAAAGGTCTTCCTGCGTCAACCGGTATTCCTCGATTTGGCCACGCAATTGCGCGATGACCTCTGCCAGCTCCGACTTCCTCAGAAGTTCGGCTTCATCTTCGAGCTGTTTTATGCATCTTCTTATATCTCGATAAGTCGGACTCGCCATGTCGGTATCTGCCAGGGAGTTAGCTGTTCGCCCTCACCAATTTAGGGTAATTTTCTGAAAGCCGTTATCCACATTCCGCAATTCCGGAGAAACTGCGATGGAAAACTTTCCCGCAAGTTATGCCCGTGTTCGGTATTCAGGTTTCGAGCCGTGCCATGCGTTCGACGTCGTATTCGGCGGTCACTTTGAGCATCGGATTATCCGTGCGGGCGTGAGCAACATGGAACACGAACGGCTTGTGCTGGGGCAAACCCGGCTGGAAACGGGACGCTACGATTTCCCGGTTGTCGCGCGGGGTGGTATGCCCGGGGACACCATCAGCATCGGGTTCGTCGCTGAAGGTCTTCAGATGGCGCGATACAACACGCTGGGCAGTGATGACGACGAGGTGCAGGTCTATCCCGAAGGCGTCGACGTGCTGTACCACGCGCAGGGGCCATCAAGGTGGATTATCTTCTCCCTCACGCGTGCGGAACTGGAAGAAGCCGTTCGGGCCGCGACAGGGAGAGACTTCGAAGTGCGGGCCCGCGATGCGTATTCGGTACGCATCCCAAAGGGTATGAAGGCGCAGTTGCTCGAAGCGACGCAGGATGCTCTTGAATTAGTCCGCGCGCTGTCTGGAAGAACGGTTAGCGAGGAGCTCGCCAACGCCATCCGGGACGCCTTGAAGCAACGGTATGTCCTTGCTCTTGCAGGCGCGGAACCGAGCGGGGATGTACGCCGACTCACGACCGCCGGCCGACATCATCAGCTCATCCTGGCGTGCGAGAAGTTCGTTGCAACGCACGAAGGGGACGTCAGTTTGCCAGAACTGGCAAGGTACACAGGGTACAGCGAGCGCGCGATCGAAGTGGTGTTTCGAGATGCCGTCTCCATGACGCCAGGGCGGTGGTTCATCAATGTTCGACTGAACGGCACACTACGCGAACTACTTAGCGGGGAGGCGACCGGCACTGTTTCGGAGATAGCAGCGCGCTGGGGATTCAGACACCTGCCGCGTTTCGCGCAAGCCTACTATCGCGCGTTCGGGGAGTTGCCAAGTCGGACGCGAGCGCTAGCCCTGGCTCGTAGCATGCATTAGAGCGCCGCGTGCTGCGGTCGTTGGAATATTTGCTAAATTGGGATTTGAGTGACAGCGATCTGCACTTATATGCAAGTGTGCAGATTTATAAAGGATGTGTCAGTCGGATTGCTCTATTCAATTCGCAAACACAGAAATTTTTCTCCCGCTACAACATCCTACCCGTAGTAACAGGTAAAGAAGCAACACCGGCCATACACTAGCCTCGGGGAGCCGTTGCAGATCCGACTGCAACGGCTGCTGCGAGATCAGGCGGCCGGTTTTTATACCACCTTCGTCCAGCCTTCGTCTCGTTGATCGAAATGTTTGTAGCCGTCAACCGCCTGCTCCAGCGGCAACTCGTGCGAGATGATCTGCGAGGGTTTTGCCTTGCCGGCGGCAATCAGATCGCAAAGCTTGCGGTTATAGGCTTTGACGTTCGCCTGACCCGTCGCAATATGCTGCCCCTTCATCCACAACTGACCAAAGTCCAGTGCAAGCTGTCCCTCCTTTGCGAGCTTGTCCTCAGCCTTCGGGTCCTCCGCGACGAATACGCCCACCACGCCGATGCCGCCGGTCGGACGCACAGCCTTGATGAGATTATTCATCCAACTGGTTGCGGGTTTCGATCAAAATCATGGTGGCGCTTCTTACGGATTACGAAGGCTGAGCGGAATGGAGTGTTGGAAAGCGCGCGATGCGCAGACATGTTCTGTTATGCGAAGTTGTATCGATGACGCGGACGAACGACATCGCGGCGCGCGGCGCCGGTGATGAAGCACAGGTCCCGGGTGGGTGATCAGCTACGGCAGTAGTGCCGCAGATTGATCATCGTGTAGGCGAGCGTCTTTAACGCGTAGTGCACCTCACTGATGCGTTCGAAGCGCAGCAGCAGACGGCGGAACTTATCTTCCCAGGCAAAGACGCGTTCGATGGTCCTGAAGCGCTCCTCGAAGATCGCCGGATCAAAGCGCTGCTTGCGACCGCGTTTCGGTGTTTTGCGCCCACGCGGGTTCTCGGGGATGTCCGGGGTCATGCCGCGATTGAAGATCGCCTTGCGGTTGGCCCGGCAATCGTAGACGCCATCCAGACTGACGGTTGAACCTTGCAGGTCCGCGCCAATGGCGCGGGCCATTTCGGTTAGTCTGGGCAGCGCGTCGCGCAACAGCGGCGATTCGTTGCGGTTGCCCGGGGCCGTCACGAACGGCGCGATGATGTTGCAGTCGCGATCACAGAAGGCGACGACCTTGCAGCCCTTGAGATGCTTGTGTGCTATACCCGAGGTTGTCGCCGCCTTTTTTCGCTGCAGTCGTCGTGCCATCGCCGTGGATGACGGAAGGGTCGAGGAGCTGGTCCTGATGAAGTTTATGTACCGTGCCCGAAAAGATCCGGTCGATGCTGCCATCGGCCTGCCAGCGCCGCATCATCCGGTAGATACGCGTGTGGTGGATTTCGGGGAAGCCTTTGTCATTCCTTTCGATCGGCAGCATCTTCCATTGGCAGCCCATGTACAGAATTTGCAAGATGTAGTTGAAGATCTTGCGCAACGGCAGCGTGGGTGGCGGTCCGCGTCGGCCACGACTCAGGTGCGGCAAGACAAATTCCTCGAACTGCGCTTCGCTCAATTTCGTCGGAATCGCTTGCCAGCATGGGTTACCCGTCATTCGATGAGTCCAGAAATCTGGACTCTAACCAATCCACCGTCACCGATCACAGATCCAGTACCGGCGCGGATCACAGACAAATTCGATGACCTCGAAAAACCCGCAACCAGTTCGGAGATAGTGAACCAGTGCCGAGCCGACATCCTGCGGCAACGGCAATCGTTCTTGGCGGTCGCCTTTGCCGTGTACAACGAACTCGCCAGCCTGCCAGTCGAAATCATCCAGGGTCATCGCAACCACTTCGCCGGCGCGCAAACCGAGCCGGGACAGAAACAGCAGGATCGCGAAGTCGCGCTGGCCTGTCAGGGTGCTGCGGTCACAGCAGGTGAGCAGGCGTTCGACCTGATCGCTCGTGAGCGACATGGGTAGGTGAGACAACCGCCAGTTCGCTACGGCTGGCACCGCAGCGGCGAGATCCACTGTGATTGCGCCGCGCTGATGCAGAAAGCGCAAAAAGCTACGCAACGCCGTGACCATTAACTTGGCATAGCTTCGTCGAACATGGCTAGCTCGTTCAAGAATGAACCGGTGGATATCGTGCAGACGTAGTTCGTCAAGGCGCGGCTCCTGTCGCCCGAACCGGTGCATCAGAAAGCGTCGTACCGTGCGCTGGTAATTCCCCACAGTAGCGGGCTTGAGCCCGCGCTCTGAATAGAGGAATTGTGCGAAGTCACGCTCAACCTGTCCCAATGCGGTTTCATCGATCGTCTCAGGTGGCTTCGGTATACAACCGAGCCCGCGCAGATATAGGAGCAGTTGCCATCCGGTGCGCTCATCGCCGCGCCGGGTGCCACGTCGGCGGTGGCGTGCGAGAAACAGCCCAAGCAGTTCCTCATCGAGGTCGGTGACTTGCATCTTGCGACGCTGAAGCCAACCACTGAGAGCAACGAGAAGTTGCAGCTTGGTCTTTACCGTTGACAGGGCATAGCCCTGCCTTCCAAGGAACGTTGCGAATCCCTCAATATGGATGCTCAACGGGCCCGCACATGAACATGTCGCCCATGCTTCGCCAACACCGTTCCGCTCTGACATGGCCTGTCTCCTTGTAACCGGCAAACTCGCCAGCTATAGGAGACCACAGGATTATGCCGAGTCGCATGCCCACCAGCCGCAAGATTCGCCATACCGTCCGGCCATCTGTGAGAGGTACTCGGAATAATTCGCCGCGCGGAATTATGGCGCAGCGTGTGCATGGACACGCGCTTGTCGATGTTCGCAGCCTCGGCGGCGGCATGAATGGTACGGTTCAACTGTCGCGTGCTTAACTGATCGAGCGGATCGAGCCCGGGAAACAGCCACCCACCATCGGGCATCCTGCCCTGCGCACGGGCCACGCGCTACCACACACGCAGACGCTCGAGCAGCACCGGCGAGAGCATGGCGTAGCGGTCACGGCGACCCTTGCCCTGCTCGATGCGCAATGTCATGCGTTCGCTGTCGACGTCGGTGACCTTCAGCGCCACCACTTCGCTGGCGCGTAGCCCCGCCCCGTACGCGACCGACAGCGCGGTCTGGTGCTTCAGGTTGGCGGCCGCCTCGATCAGCCGCCGCACTTCATCGGGACTGAGCACGACGGGCAATATGCGGGGCACGCGCACCGGTTGCATCCTGACCATCAGCTCGGGCCGGTCGAGCGTGACCGTGAAGAAGAACTTCAGGCCGGTGATCGCGTGGTTCAGCGACACGGCCGATGTGCCGTGGTCGACCAGATAGAGCTGGTAGCGGCGCAGGTCCTCGACCGTGGCCGTGTCAGGTGAGCGCCCGAGAAACCGGGCGAACTCACGCACGATGTGCAGATAGATGTCCTGCGTCTTGGGGGCAAGCTGGCGCATGCGCATGTCGTCGATCATGCGCTGGCGCAATGGGCTGGCGTTTGCCGGTGAGGAGGTCATGATTCGGCTCCTGTTGAAGAACGAGGCGGGATTGCCTCATTCGCCAACATAAAGCCGCGTGACCGGCCTCTCCCTGACCTCCAGCGTCAGACCGTAGCCCCTACCGCGCGAGCGGTTTAGTGTACGCCCGTGATGGCGTGCCATTTGCAGGGTGCAAGTCCCTGCCGGAGTTGGCCACAGCTCCGTAGCTGAAGGTAACTGCGTCGTCGTGAGGCGGGGTGGGGAGTAACCGGAAGCGAACTGTCGGTCCGTAGGTTAACGAACCTGTTTCGGCGGGGTATGGCGGCGAGCCTGCACTAAAGTGGCGAAGCCTGGAATTAACACAGCACGCTGTCGTGGCGGATAAAGCGGTGCGGTGGCGTACCACGTGGTTGAGGACGGAACGATGGGACGGTGGCACGAAGCAAGCGGGGAGACCTGCCGGCGAGGTGAACGCTGGCAGGAGTCAGAGTCCCGATAGTACTGCACATGGCAGCGTTAAGTCGTGGAGACCTGCGTCAGAGCAAAAGGCGCACTAGGGAAGCGGGGCAGGAAAGTTGATAGCAAAAGACCGGAAGGAAGCAGAGATGAAGATCGAAGCATCGCCAGTGTCGGAAACGACTAGACGAGATGCAGACGCGCTGGGAAGCTGCGTGCAGCGGAAATTCGCGTCAGCTTCAATCTGGACGGACGCTATGTTGGCTGCTCTACGAAACGGAGTTAAAGGAGGTAAATGGCACAGTTTGATTGACAAGGTGTTTCGCCTGGACACGCTCGCGCTGGGGTGGGCTCAGGTCGAGAAGAACGCCGGGGCGGCGGGAGTGGACCGCATGAGTGTGAAGCGATTCGCGCAAGCGCGGGACCGCTACCTTGCTGAACTGGCGCAAGCATTGCAGGATGGTAGCTATCGCCCGCAGCCGGTGCGGCGCGTCTACATGCCGAAAGGTAAAGGACGTCGTCCGCTCGGTATACCCGCTGTAAAGGATCGAGTCGTTCAGGCGGCCCTGAAGCTGGTAATCGAGCCGATCTTTGAGCATGAGTTCGAGCCGAGAAGCTACGGCTTTCGCCCGGGCTTGGGTTGCAAGGATGCGCTGCGCGAAGTGGACCGGCATGTGAAAGCGGGCTACTGCTGGGTGGTCGATGCCGACCTGCAAAGCTATTTTGACTCGATTCCACACTCACCTCTTCTTGCGAGAGTGGCAGGGCGAATCTCGGACGGCCGAGTTCTGGAACTCATCCAGTACTTTCTCACGCAAGACATCATGGAAGACATGACGCGCTGGACGCCGACTTCCGGCAGTCCTCAAGGGGCGGTTGTCAGCCCCTTGTTGGCAAATCTGTACCTGCACGAGCTTGACGTGGAAATGCGACAGGCAGGGCTGGTCATGGTGCGCTACGCGGATGACGCCGTGGTGTTATGCCGTACACGTGAGGAAGCGGAAGCTGCGCTCACTCGCATGCGGGCTTGGGTGGATGCGAACGGCTTGACACTGCATCCCGACAAAACCCACGTTGGGGATTGCCGGCTGGAGGGTCATGGGTTCGAGTTTCTGGGCTACCGGTTCGAGGCAGGCCAACGTTGGGTGCGCAAGAAGAGTCTCATGGGGCTGCGGGATAAAATCCGGGCCCTGACCAGGCGTAACCGGGGTGACTCGATCGAGGACACCATTGCCTCGATCAATCCACTCCTGCGTGGCTGGTTCGGCTATTTCCAGCATGCCCATCGATACACCTTCTCGTCCGTCGATGGCTTTGTTCGTCGCCGTCTGCGAGCGATCCTGCGCCGACAGCTTCATCGTCCGGGTCAGGGTCGATGCCTTCGCGATCACCCGCGATGGCCAAATGCTTTCTTCGCTAATCTTGGGCTGTTCACGATGTCCGAGGCCCTTCGATTGGCGCGCCAATCCCGATGTGGAAACAACTGACTGGAGAGCCCGTCGCGGGAAAACTGCACACCGGGTTCGGAGGGAGGGGACGGCGATCGCCGTTTCCTACCCCTATTCGTCGGCCACAAACGGCCACCAAGTGACTCTCATGAGCTTGCGCCGATTGACCGCTGTCGTGTCCGTAATGGCCGCCCACAGCCCGCTCACGACATTGAGACTCCGCGCCGTTCTGCGGCACGCATTTGAATCACTCGTCTCGGCTCGCAAGCTTCTATGACGAGTCTGTGCGGTTGTTTTTACCGATTTGAACGCCACCGTACAGACCTACCGTAGCGATCCGTGTGATCGTCCTACTGAAACCTGCGCGTACGGTGATTTTCAGCTCGCTCTCGCGTGGCAGGCATCGGTGGATACGCCCATGGGTTCATCGTGGTCACAAGGGCGCGATTTGGAGATCGACATGTCAGTTCTTCCAGGGTCGTTCCGGTGGTCCGTTGGTACGCCCGGCGCACAACGCGCAGATGTGACAGACGAGATGGTGGAACGGCCGCAGCAACGGTCCTCCATCGCCTTTTCCACGCATCCCTCATCCACGGTTCGTCATTTTGACGCGCTGCGACTCAAGGACGAAGTTCTTGCGATGGTGGCGCACGAGCTTCGCGGGCCGCTAACGCCGATGCAACTCGCGGCCCATCTCATCCGCAGGGCATCGTCGGATCGACCGGACGTGCTGAGGTCGATCGATATGATCGATCGGCAAATCGCGCAAATCGCACGTTTTGCCGAGGATCTGATGGACGCAATACGGGTCGATCATGGTGCGCTCCGTGTGAGCAAGATCCCCGTCGACATTGTTGCGGTGCTTGCTGCTCCGCTGAGCGCTGCAGCACTCGCAGCAGCGCAGCGCAACCAGGCCTTCAACGTCCGGATTGCCGACAGGGCGCTTCGCGTTGAGGGCGATCCCATTCGCCTGGCGCAGGCGGTCAGCAACCTCCTGCATAACGCGGTGAAATACACACCGGAAAACGGTTGCATCACCGTGAACCTGCTCGCCGATCACAACGTTCTTGTCGTATCCGTCAAGGATGATGGCCTGGGCATATCAGATGCGCTTCTGCCGCATATTTTCGACCTGTTCGCTCAATCCAGCAGGACGATCGCGGCGAGTGCCGGCGGCTTGGGGGTAGGTCTCGCTGTCGTAAAAGCCGTCGCCGAGTCGCATGGCGGGACGGTGTCGGCGATCAGTGCTGGCGCTGGCGCCGGGAGTGAATTCACCCTTCGACTGCCCATTGTGACGGAACAGTCGCCGGTGGGGGCCGACGTGACGGCGACAATCCAATCAGTTGAGTGACGCTACCGGCCAGTTGGCGACGCATGCGAGATAACTCCAACTGTCGACTGCCGGTTCGAGAACGGCCGTTCGACCCGCACTTTGTGCATTCGCGCATTACTATGCATTTCCGTCAGATCGGATTTGCCTTCCCCGGTACGCACTGGACCAAAGTCCAATACCTCGAATACGTGGCGACACCTAGACTACGCACTGCATTGCCCTACTTTGTTGAGCACTACGCGAAAAGCGTTTTTTGAGGCCGGCAACATTCGTCGGTGTGCCACACCAAGTATTAAAAAGAGGAAGGGTGCCGCGATGAAATCGACGCACAAGCAAAATCTGATGGCCACGACCCTCGTCGGCGCACTGGCCCTTGCAAACGCCTACGCGCAGACTTCCCCCACTAGCGAGTCCACAACCCCCGGCTTCAACAACAAGATTCCAGAGACGATCCTTACGCCAGACACGTGTCACGGATCGGCGTAAAGGCGCCGGGGATGATCGCCGTAATGGCGCCAGTTGGAAGTGGTGTCAAACGCAGATTCGAACGGCCTCAAGAATGCGGTTTTTTACTGGATTTTGCAACGGCGGTTTCGCCGTTTTCAGGCATCGGTTTAGGCTTGCGGAAGCTCTCGCCCTCGATGACGATGCGGTAGGCACCGTGACGTAGCCGGTCGAGTGTCGCGGCGCCGAGAACCCGGTTGTCGGGGAAGGCGTCACCCCATTCGCTGAGATCGAGATTGGATGTCAGGATGGTAGCCGCCCGCTCATACCTAGCGGCCACCAGGTCGTGGAAGTCTTCGTCGTGTGGCGCGCGCAGGGGTTTGAGCGCGAAGTCGTCAACGATCAGCAGTGGCACACGCGCGAACTGCTGGAACTTGCGCTCATAGAGGCCCGTGGCGCGGGCCGCATGCAGTTTCTTGATCAGATCGGTTTGCGTGACGAACAGCACGTCGCGCCCCTGACGCGCAGCGCAGTGACCCAGCGCCTGGGCAATGTGGGACTTGCCGACGCCTGTTTGACCGACCATCAGGATTGCCACCTTCTCGTCGATGTAACGACCGGTGGCGAGATCGTGGATGTGCGCACGGCTGAGCTTCGGCAGCCGGTCGAAGTTGAAGGTTTCCAGTGTCTTGCCTAGCCCGAAGCCGGCGCGCACGAGACGCGCGCCGAGTTTCTTCTGGTCTCGCCGCGCGACTTCATCATGCAGGAGCATCGCGAGGAATTCGGTGTAGGCGAGCTGTCCATCGATTGCCTGCCGGTTGCGCTGCTCGAGCGAGTCGAGTACGCCGGACAGGCGCAGTTGCTTGAGGATCGTATTCAGTTCGGGACTGGGGTTCATGATGTTCAATGCAGGAGAAGGGAGTGGAGGTCACGACCGAAGCGGCCGCCGTTCAGATAGGTGTCGGCAGGCGCCGTTGACGTTTGCGCCGCTGCTGCGGCGGGCTGGCTGTCCAGTCCCTTGTCGAGGATGGTCTTGACGGTGCGGTACTTCGGGCTCGCGAATGCAAGCGCACGCTCGCACGCGGCGTCCAGTCGCTGATCGCCGAACTTCTCGCGCATACGGACGATGCCCTGCGCGCCACGCAGGTTCACCAGCACCGTGTCGTTGAACATCGCGAGAATCAGCGCGTGACAGGATGGCCCGATCTCCCTGGCACGAGCCAGGCACCACTGCGGATCGTGCTCGAGCCACGCCTGCGCCGCCGGCGGCTGGTGGTCACGCACTGTATGGCGATCACCTGCCTTGCGCAGTCGTGGATGGGTTGCAATGAGTTCGTGCTGATGGAACAGCTGTACGACCGTATCAGTCGATTTGAGCCAGAGGCTCTTGCCAACCAGCGTGAACGGCACGGAGTACAGCGCCTTCTTGTAGACGACGTGTCCGTCCGTATGCACCTTGACTTCGCTCCATACAGCCAGCACCGGCGCAACGTCAGGCAGCGTCGTGAGCAGCGGCTTCTCGATGGCAAAGCGCGCCAGCGGCTGCTCGCGTGTCGTGCCATGTTCGCGCGTGCTGGCCTGCTGCATGATCCATTCGCGCAACTGCCGGTTGGCATCGGTCAGGTCGCGGAACGTGCGCAGCGGCACAAAGGATTTCTTGACATACTTGACGCCCGACTCAACGATTCCCTTCTTCTGCGGGGCGTGCGGTGGACATGCGTCGATCCGGAAGCCGTATCCCTCAGCGAGCGCGGCGTACGAACGCTGGACCTCCGGGCTGTACATGCAGGCTCTGGTGATCGCACACTTCGCGTTGTCGATGATGATGCGGCCCGGGCAGCCGCCAAACCACTCAAAGGCACGACGGTGGCAGGCCAGCCATGTCTCGACGGTCTGGTCGAGCACGAGCTCGACATACTGGTGCCGCGACCAGCAGAGGGTCATGACGAAGAACCACGTTTTGATCTGCGCGCCCGATTCATGTGGTAGTGCCGGCCCGGCGCCGAAGTCAACCTGTGCGGCCTCCGCTGGCGCAAACTCAAGGATCGTTGTGGCCGCCACGCCGCGTTCGGCCCTCAGGCCCAGCAGGATACGGCGCACCGCCGAGTAGCTGCCGGTGTAGCCATGGTTGCGTTTCAGCGCGTGGTGAATCGTTGTGCCCTGAACGCCGGCGTCATGCCAGTCACGGATCTGCTCGCGAAACGGCTCGAGCGTGGACACACATGTGCTCGGCAAATGTGGAGTGCGGCCAAACACGCCGGCAATCACGGTATCGTCAGGCAACGGCTGCCCAGGATTCAGCCAGCCGCGCTCGTCGGCCATACGACGAACAGCGGTCAACTTCTTGCGACCCATCAGGCCGCTACGCCCGATGTCGCGATCAGAATCGCCTTGCCGCATGCGGACAAGGACTTGACGGTACTCAAACAATTCGAACCTCCGGTTGGTCATGGACACTCCGTTCAGAAAGAACGGGAGCGTACCCATCTGGAAAGTTCGAATCGCGTTCAACACCCTGCGCCAGTGGCGCCTATACGCCGATCATTGACTGGCTCCTTTACGCCGGTCACGGACTGGCGCCATAACGCCGATCCTGTGCTGGCGCCTATGCGCCGATCATCAGGTGGCGCCAATACGCCGATCCCGGAATGGCTCCATAACGCCGGTCAGTGACAACACGGTTCAGACTCGCATCGGGACACTCAATTTCGTGGATGGGGTCCCCACCACGGATACAGCACAGAAGGTATACGACAACCTCGACTTCCTTCGCGGCGTCGAGGTCTTTCTCAACTTCATTCCCGCAGCGTCCCTTGAAGGGATGCGCCTGGGTCACGTCAGCATGGGGGTGACGAGGAGTAACCAGGCTATCATCTTCGATCAACTGATGGACTCCAATCCGTTGTTTCTCACGGGAAACACGGACACCGTTTACTGTTCGGCGATTCTCGATCTGGAGACCGACGGGCCGACCGTGGTAGAGATTCCACCGGGTTCCGGCCCGGGCACGGTCAACGATGCTTTCTTCCGCTTCGTAGTGGACATGGGCGCGCCGGGGCCAGACAAGGGGAAAGGCGGCAAATACCTGATTCTTCCGCCCGGCTACGCAGGCGCGGTTCCATCGGGCTACTTTGTGGCCCATTCCCGGTCATACGTGAACTGGTTGATCTTGCGCGGCTTCCTCGTCGACGGAAAGCCAGATCACGCGTCTAAGATGTTCCGCGAGGGAGTGAAAATCTATCCGTTAGCTAAGTCGGGTAGCCCGCCCCCGATGCAGTTCATCAATGGCTCAAAGAAGCCATTTAATACGATACATGCCAACACGTTTGAGTTCTACAACGAGGTCGATCATGTGATTCAGAAAGAGCCGGTTGACTTTATCGACCCTGAACTGCGTGGCTTGGCGGCGAGTATCGGGATCATAAAGGGGCAGCCGTTTTCACCCGATGAGCGCATGAAAAAAATCCTGACCGAAGCCGTGGCTGTCGGCAACGGGACCGCACGCGCTATTTCCTTTCGCAACCGGGAACCTCGCAACGCGATCTATCCAAACAGCCAATGGACAAATCTATTCGGAGCAGCTGACTACCGCTTCCTTGAAGATGACGGTAAGGCCGGCCGCAACCTTGATGCACGTACGCTGTTTTACTACGGCTATACCGTGAACACGCCCGCTATGATCGCGAAGATCGTGGGCAGAGGTTCGCAATATGGTGCGAGCTTCGCGGACAAGAATGGCAACCCGTTCGACGGGGCTAAGAACTACCGCCTCCATGTTCCGCCGAACGTCCCGGCCAAGGACTTCTGGTCGGTGGTGCTCTACGACACTCAGACCCGCTCAGAGTTACAAACGAGCCAGCCGTTTCCGAGCAGAAACGACAAGCGCGACAAGTTAATCACCAATGCTGACGGCTCGGTCGATCTCTACTTCGGCCCCAAGGCCCCCGCTGGTAAGGAAGCTAACTGGGTCGCAACGGTACCTAACAAAGGGTGGTTCGCGGTCCTCCGGCTATACGGCCCGCTTGAGCCGTGGTTTGACAAGACCTGGCGGCCAGGCGAATTTGAACTGGTGAATTAGGCCAGAATTGCCCGTCAACATCTCCCCTAGCGATCAGCTAAAGATGCCGCCACGCCTAGCAGGCTGTTGAAAAGCGCCTCGTCATGACGACCGAAGCTATGTTCAGGAGGCTTGCGCGTGCGATTTTCCGCTGAATTACCGGTTCGCCGCGAAATCTGCGCGGGGCCTGCGCACGCATGCAACCCTTGTCGCGCGCAGTCTTTGCGCCGTGGCGGCTCATTGCGTCGCTCCTTGCGGCACCGCCCCTGGCATTCGGGCCATGCGGGTCAGATTGCTCGCAACCATCGTCAGCTTGAAGTGCTGGTCGACTCGCTTGATGCCGCGATAAACCGTCTGCCGGATCCGTCCGATGGTCTTGCCCCAGCCGAAATGCTCTTCGATTCGTTTGCGGATGACCTGGCTAATCCGGTAGCCCACATGCCGCGAAGTGCGACCGTCGATTGCGCTGCCACCCCAACGCTCATCGTTGCGCGCGACATGCGGTGTCACGTTGCGAGCGCGGCAATCGTTTACGAAGTCGCGGGTGTCATACGCCTTGTCGGCACCGACTGTCTTCGCATGAGCGCCTGGCACGCAATCGAGCAATCGCAACGCGCTGGCCCGCTCGGCGAAACCATCCGCGTGACTGACCACTGCGCCAACCACCAGCCCCGAGCGGTTCTCCATCAGGATGTGCCCGTGGTAGCACAGGATGGCTGGACTCTTTTTGCTCTTCTTGAACAGCCGCGCATCCGGGTCCGTGCTCGACTCATGCGTGTCGTTGCTGCGTCGCTCGCCTTTCCAGTCCGTGTCGGCGTTGCGGCCACCGCCGGCCGGTGGACCATCGTCCGGGCCGTCCTTGCGGCGGAAGCTCTTGTGACTGGCCCACGCCTGAATCAGCGTGCCGTCCACCGAGAAATGGTCTCTCGACAGCAGGCCGCGCTTGTCCGCCAGGCTCATGACTTCGGTGAAGAACGCTTCCACGACTTCATGCTCCAGCAGCCGGTCGCGGTTCTTCGAGAACACCGAGTGGTCCCACACGGCGTCCTCGATAGCAAGTCCGACGAACCAGCGGAACAGCAGGTTGTAGCGCATCTGCTCCATCAGCATGCGCTCGCTGCGCACCGAGTAGAACACCTGCAACAGCAGCGCCCGCATCAGCTTCTCGGGCGCAATCGAGGCACGGCCAGTGTCCGCGTAGATGACGCTGAACAGCCCGTTGAGCCGTTTCAACGCATCATTCACCAGCAACCGGATCGGTCGCAACGGGTGATCTGCCGGGACGAAGTCCTCCAGCTTGACCGTCGTGAACAGGGGTTCCTGCATCTCATCCATTCCGCGCATCGTATCCGCTGCCAAAGATCATGAACACGATATCCATAACGCCCGTCCCTCAAACCCCGTTTACACGGGATCCAAATTCAACAGCCTGCTAGTCTTACTGTGTCAGCTAAAAGCGATACCTGGTAGTATGAAGTAATAGCGACTACGGGGTATCGGAATGGCAGACGATCTCGATGAATTTGACGCGTATCTCGACCATCTGGCACAGGAGTTAGGGCACGCTAATCGCCACGCCGGCCTTAAAGGCTACTGTTCCGGTCTGGTGATGCCACTGTCAAGGAAGAGCGTCGAGCCGATGGCTGCGCATATTGATCCGCTTCATGCCAGTGCGAAGCATCAGTCGCTCCACCATTTTGTTGCCAAGGCCGAATGGTCCGACAAGGCGATCATGCGACGGGTGCGCGAATGGGTGATGCCGGTGCTAGGCGCGCATGCCGCTGAAGAGGCCGGCTACTACTGGATTATTGACGACACAGGCTTTCCAAAGAAGGGTCGCCATTCGGTGGGCGTTGCACGTCAGTACTGTGGCCAACTCGGCAAACAGGACAACTGTCAGGTCGCAGTGAGTTTATCGATCGCAACGCAACGCGGCAGCCTGCCTATCGCCTGGCAACTGTATGTTCCCAAGGAGTGGATTGACGATCGGCAACGTGCCCGTCGCGCGGGCATTCCTGACGATCAGGCCTTCGCAACGAAGCCACAGATTGCGCTGGCCCAACTGCGCGAAGCGATTGCATCCGGGATTGTGCCGGGTATCGTGCTGGCCGATGCGGGATATGGTGATGAAACGGCCTTTCGGGAAGGGATAAGCGAGCTGGGTTTGTTATACGCCGTGGGGATCCGTCCGGGCACCTCAGTATGGGCACCGGGTACGGCGCCGCTGCCGCCCAAGCCGTGGAATGGGCGTCGCAACCCACCTACACTGCTACGTCGCGCGCCCGGCCACGAACCGCAGGCGGTCAAGGCGCTGGCCATGCAATTACCTGCGAACGCCTGGCAGACCGTCACCTGGCGGGAAGGCAGCAACGCGGCACTCTCCTCGCGCTTTGCCGCCGTGCGGGTTCGTCCCGCTCATCAGGACTATTGGCGCACTACCCAGCGCGAGGAAGAGTGGCTACTCATCGAATGGCCCGAGGGAGATAAAGAGCCGCTCAAGTACTTTCTCAGTACCGCTCCGGGGGAGGCAACACTTGAACAGCTTGTATCCGTAACCAAGATGCGCTGGCGCATCGAGCGCGACTATCAGGATCTGAAGCAGGAATTCGGACTGGGTCACTACGAAGGTCGCGGCTGGCGTGGCTTTCACCACCACGCCACGCTGAGTATTGCCGCATATGGGTTTCTGATGGCCCAGAGACTCAGGATGGGATCAGGCAGCGGCGATAAAAAAAACTTCATCGAACGCACGCTGCCTGCGCTTCCCGCGGATTACATCGCACGCGGCAGTCCAGCGCGCACAACGCCACGTTCCTGACTCCATCACGACGTTGCGTATCCTGCTCGGACTGCGACTAACGCAACATCTGCACCATTCATCGCAACGGTGGCACGAAAAATACGTGACACAGTAAGACTAGGGAGTGATTTAGCGAGTGATGCTTAACCGTCCCATGCTGCCTGACGAGCGGACGCCAGCGAATTTTGCCTCAGCGTCTGCAATGGGTCGAGGCTGTGTGAAAACGCGTTGATCGCCTAAACTGGATTAACTCATTCAGCCTGGGTGACCGGATGAAGCGATTCATAGAAGGTGAAGATCGCAAGCAGGTGACGCTGCTTCCAGAGTGCCTCGATGACTTCGTCGCCGAGGACAACCCGGTCAGGATCATCGAGGCGTTCGTTGAAGAGCTTGACCTTGGATCACTGGGCTTCGATGGAGCGATGCCATCGACTACGGGTCGCCGTCCTATCATCCAGCCGTGCTGTTGAAGATCTATATCTACGGCTACCTGAACCGGGTTCAGTCGAGCCGTCGCCTGGAACGTGAATGCCAACGCAATGTTGAATTGATGTGGCTCACGGGCCGACTGGCACCGGACTTCAAGACCATAGCTGACTTCCGTCGTGACAACGGCACTGGCATCTGCAACGTATGTCGCCGCTTTGTCGTCCTGTGCCGTGAGCTGAAGCTGTTCTCGCAAGCGCTTGTTGCCATCGACGGTAGCAAGTTCAAAGCAGTCAACACTCGCGATCGCAACTTCACAGAAGGTAAGGTCGACAAGCGCCAGAAGCAGATCGAGGAGAGCATCCAGCAGTATCTGAAGGCGCTGGAGACCGCTGATCGTACGCAACCCGCTGAGCTGGAAGCAAAGACGACTCGATTGCAGGACAAGATCGAGCGCTTACGCGAGCAGATGCGAAATCTCGACCAGATCAAGGAGCAACTCAAGACGCAGCCTGATGGCCAACTCTCGATGACTGATCCCGACGCGCGATCCATGGCAACGAGCGGCAAAGGCTCGGGAATGGTGGGCTACAACGTACAGGTGGCAGTAGATGCCAAACACCACCTCATCGTCGCTCACGAGGTCACAAATTCTGGTAGCGACCGGGCGCAGCTCAGTCCGATAGCTAAAGCTGCGCGCGACGCCATGGGTAGGACTGACCTTGCCCCTGTTCCGCGAATCCCATAACCGAGGGAATTATGCGGCTCGTCCTTGCTGAGCTGCGAACCAGTTGTTCTCGAACGTCATGGGACTGACGTAGTCGAGTGTCGAGTGTAACCGGCGTGCATTGTAAAAACCCAGCCAGTCAATCACCTCATCCATTGCAGCACGCCGCGTGGTGAAGTGCCGTCCATGCATACGTGCTACCTTCAGCGAACCCCACAGGCTTTCCGTCGGCGCATTGTCCCAGCAATCGCCGCGTCGGCTCATCGACGAGCGCATGCCGTAGGCCTTCAACGTGTCCTGAAACAGGCCGCCGCAATACTGGCTGCCCCGGTCGCTATGCACGATTACACCAGCCTCAGGGCGGCGCCGGAACCACGCCATGCGTAGCGCATCTGTGACCAGTTCCGCTTTCATGTGCGGCTGCATCGACCAGCCCACCACCTGCCGGCTGAACAGGTCGATGATGACCGCGAGGTAGACCCAGCCTTCGGCTGTCGCCAGATAGGTAATATCGCTCGTCCAGACCTGATTCGGGGCCGACGCCGTGAAGTTGCGCTCCAGGAGATTCGGTGCAACTGGCAGGTTGTGATTCGAGTTCGTCGTCGCGATGTACTTGCGCTTGTGCCGTGCACGAATGCCATGCTGCGCCATCAGCTTGCGAACCCGCTCCTTGCCTACACGCACGCCGCGCGCGAGCAGTTCCTTCCATATGCGCGGCCAGCCATATTCGCCTTTGACCTGCGCGTGAATCGCCTTGATGTGCGCGAGCAGGGCATCATTGCTCATGCGCCCTCTGTGCGGCTTGTCCTGGGCGGTGCGTTGCTGGCGCTGATGATATCCGCTCGGACTGACTTCCAGCGCTTCACATAGCACGGAGACTGGCCAGTGGTGTCGATTCCGGTCAATGAACGCGCACTTCACATCGACTCCTTCGCGAAGTGTCGAGTAGCCCGGCGGAACTTCCCCGCCAGGCCCTCACAGATCCGTACGTGAACCTCTCGGTTCATACGGCTCTTGTCATCCAGCCGATGGCAATACCCCCTGCTTCCAGTGGTACAGCAGCTCCGGTGCGCGCTCCGCCAACTGCCGGAGCCAGGTCCGAGCCTTGGCACGACTCCGTTTGAATCGGCGGTACTTGCGCACCGCCCATCTCACCAGAATGTCGTTGAGGTGGCCGATCACACGTTTGAACACGCTCATATAGAACGCCGCGTAGTAGTTCCACCATCCTCGCAAGGTCGGATTGGTCCGCTCGGCAATGTCTTCGATTCCAGCATCCGTCCAGCGACCGATGTTCCACTCCCGCATTTTCTCGCGGATGCGTTTCACCGCCTTGCCGCTTAGGGCAGGACTGAAGCTGTTGAAGTATATGCCGCGCTTGCTTTTGGCCAGCCGTCCACGGAAGGTATATCCGAGAAAGTCGAAGCTCGTGTGCGGATAGTCATTCTTGCGATTCCCATCCCGACAGTACACGATCCTCGTCTTCTCCGGATGCAATTCCAGACCACAGGCCTTCAGACGCGCACCGATAGCCTCCTGCAACCGTCTGGCTTCGGCTTCGCTTTTACAGTGGACCAATCCATCATCCGCATACCGCACGAACGACGTGTCCGGAAAGTGCCTCGCCATCCAGGTATCAAAGGCATAATGCATATAGAGATTGAACAGTACCGGGCTGACGACACCGCCCTGCGGGGTGCCCTGCGTCCGCGACACCATTTCCTGTCCCCTCATCATCGGCGCCTTCAGCCAGCGTTCCACGTACAGCTCCACCCATGTGCAGCGGGCATGTTGCCGCACCGCTTTCATCATGAGTTCGTGATCAACATGGTCAAACGCACCTTTGATGTCAAATTCCAGTACCCAGTCGTATTTCCAGCATCGACCCCGAACAGCAGCAATCGCGTCCAGCGCCGACCTGGAAGGACGGTAAGCATAGGAATCAGGATGGAAACAGGGCTCTACCTGCGCTTCAAGATGATTGCGTGCAACCGCCTGGGCAACGCGGTCCGCCACCGTGGGAATCCCCAATAACCGCTTGCGGTTCCTGTCGTTGCCCTTCGGAATTTCCACGCCGCGCACCGGCGGGGGGAAGTAGCTCCCTGAAGACATCCGGTTCCACAGCTTGTACAGATTGCGTCCAAGCCGCTGTTCAAATGCCTCGATGGTCTGCCCATCCACACCATGCGCGCCATGGTTCGCTTTCACCTGAAGCCATGCTGCCCACACTGACTGCTTCGTTATTGCAAACGGCCTCGCTCGACTCATCGGCTCATCCCATTGTCTGGTTGGCCCACAGGTCTTGCCGGATGACGCATTCCCTTCGCTCCACCCCCATTACGAGGCTTCATCGCTACTACGAAATGCTCCGCCCCTGTACCCCGCATCGGTACTCTCGCTTTCTTCGAGTCCTTCAAATCAAGCTTCTCCCTTCGCATCGTGATGACAGGTTCCTATGTTCCATTCGATCGCCTGGAGTAACGTCACGCCGTCTATATGCCGGTCGCCACCAAGCCAGTCATCAGGCTTCCGCTTGGTTCTTCCCAGGGTGCAGCGTGAACCCTGGTTTTGACGACGAGTGGAAAAAGCTATCGACACCTCATCGACGGTTCGCTTGCGCTCGTCTCGTTATTCCCTACCTGACGCATTCCCTGCGCCTTTTCCTTCAACGCTCACCACCACGCCTCTTAAACGCAGCAGCTTGAAGTGGTTTGATGCCTTCTCCTGAAAGACGACATCGAGGGGCCCACCCTCATCGATCAAACAGTTTTCATAGCACACACGCTGCGGCTTTTTTTAAAATATCTCGCTCCATCTTCAGGCGAGCCACTTCCGCACGCAACCGCGCCAGCTCCATCTGTTCCGGGCTCACAGGCTTCGTGCCTGCTCCGGCCAGCCTGCCTTCCCGGTCAGCCTTTACCCAGTTGTACAGCGTCTGCTCCACCACACCCAGTGTCGCCGCCACCGCCGCCATGCTTTGCCCGGCCTTGACCAGTCGCACCGCTTCCAGTTTGAACTCGAGCGTGTACTGCGCCCGCTTTGCCTTGCCCGTCATCGTTTCTTCTCCTTGCTTGAGTTTACCTGCTCAGCAAGGGATTCGTTTTACGGGGGCAAGCTCAGACCAGACTGCGGGCAGTCGCCGATCGTGGCTACTATAGTGGGCCTCAGATCAAGGAGTGCGCGGACGCCGGGATTGCAGTCATGCTGCCGAAGCCCACGACATCAAGCGCGAAATGCCATGGCCGATTCGACAGGGCAGACTTCATCTACATTGCGCGGGACGACGAGTACCAATGTCCAGCCGGCGAACGGGCAATCTACCGCTTCACCCGGGAGGAACACGGTATGCAATTGCGCCGCTACTGGAGCAGTGCCTGTCCTCAGTGCACCATGAAATCACAATGCACGCCGAGCACAGAACGCCGAATGACCCGATGGGAGCACGAGTCGCTACTAGAGGGAGTCCAACGTCGACTCGACAAAACGCCGGATGCAATGACGATACGCAGACGCACGGTCGAACATGTCTTCGGGACGTTCAAGCACTGGATGGGCTATACGCACTTCCTGACGCGCAGGTTGCCCAACGTGGGGACCGAGATGAGTCTGAACGTACTCGCCTACAACCTCATGAGAGTACTGAGAATCCTCGGGTTCAAGAAGACAATGAAGGCGATGCGGCTGGCGGGTGCATGAGCACCCATTGACCTTAAAAACAAGCTCACAATCGCCACTTAAAGAGCGTTAGAGCCCTTCAGCGGTTCGTCATTGCCGAATAAACTGTCACCACGCAAACCGCTCAAACGTGCTGAGCGAGGCCGGAGCCGCGTGCATTGGAAATCTCTTGGCGTTTCCACACAGCCTGGGTCGAACTGGGCCGTTCAACGTCACTTTGCCGGGCATTTCCGAGTTCAGGGGGTGGAATGACAGGCGCAAGGCCCGTCACATACGGGTTGCCACCCTTGCTGTACCAAATCTGTAGCACACAAAACTCCCCCCTTGGGGCATCAGCCGACTGCTACGCAGTCCCCGGCTCGCGCGCTCGTCCGACGACAATCGGCCATCAAGGGTCATCCGGCTAGCGCAATCAAACAACCGAAGACTTTCGACTAACTGTCATTCAAAGTCCGACGACGGGACTGTTGGCCGCCGGAGTTGGTCCAATGCCGGCGCTTCGCTCCGGCCAGGAACGCGTCCGGAGGCGGCCGTCCGACCCGAAATCTGTCGAAGATCGTGTATAAATATGGTGACCTTCAAAGCGGCATAAACCGCTAATTCACTTCCTCATAGCACGATGAGCAAAAAGATAGACAATGTTCCGCTCGCGCAGCGGAGGGCGCTCGCCGCGGAGCTCCTGTTGAAGGGTCAAGGGATTAGCGACGTATCCAGGAAGGCGCGGCTGAGTCTTCCTACCGTGAGAAAATACAAGGACCTGGTAGAAAGGGACGGACCTGAAGCCGTTGCGCACCTTCGTATTCACGGGAATGCACCGCGACTGGATGATGCTTCGCAAAGCTGGCTCGTTAGCGCGATCAAGCACTCACCTGGACTTCACGGCTATCCAGGGCCGACATGGACCATAAGCCAGTTGCGCGAATTGATCTTTCGGCGTTTGGGAGTGCAGTTTTCAGCTTCGCATGTTGGGCACATTGTTCGCGGTTATGGCCTCGCATACCGACTCACCTATTCAACTTCAGAAAGGGCATCGTCTGCTACCGCTCAGAATTCGCAGCGAGACGTCTTTGCCGCGCGCCGAAAGACTGCTGCGAAAATGTTGCTGGATGGGGGCAGTGCCGAGTGCATCTCGAAAGCGCTCAACATCAGTGTGCGCACCGTTACAAAATACAGATCAATGATAGTTGCAGACGGAGTCAAGGCTGTCGAACAGCTCAAGTCATCCGGGCGTAAGGCTACACTTGGTCCAGAAGCGCTTGAGTGGTTACGGGCGACATTGGAGCGCAGCCCCATGGCCCACGGCTATGAAACCGAACTGTGGAGAAACGGGGACGTTCAAAAGCTGATCAAGGAGAAATTCGGCGTTTATCATTCCAGTGGGCACGTGAGAACCGTCGTCGGGAAGCTTGGAATGGATCACCGAATGCGATCGCCGAAGCCGCGCACGGAGAAGAAGCGTCTGACGATCAATGACGAAACGCTGGCATGGGTTGCCGCGACGCTCAAGCAGTCGCCTCGAGTACACGGCATAGAGGCTGATCACTGGACGAATGCGCATTTGCGCACCGCGCTTCACCGGCGGGTGGGCGTCGATTATTCGCGTGGATATATCTGGGAAATTGCCACCCGTGCAAGGGTGGCCGACCTGCTTACAAGACTCCGTAGCTAATCAGTTCATTCGGTTCCTGGCCGCGTCATCGTGCGCGGCGGCAGCAGCAGCGTGGAGCCGCTGCAACGCATCGCGAACAGCATGCAGCTCGTTTCTTACGCCGATAGTAGAAACGGCGTCGATCATATCGACGCATGCCGCCATGGCACGAGAACATCCTTCATCGATGACCCGACACGCTTCATAACGCTCAGCCGCAGATTTTGACTTGTATCGGCCATAGGCCAGTTTCCTTCGCATGAGTGACGCCGGTTGATCTTGAAGCTTCATTATGGGCCCGGATTGCATAACGAGAATGGATGCGTTGGCGACAGAACGGCTAGGGAAAATGAGAATCGATGCAATCGTGTCAACAAGCTGTAAGCCTGACCACAATCGTCCACCCTGCTAGCTGTCTGCTTCAGCCCGAACTCCGGCCCGTCGATCTTTTACGAGGGACCGCGGTAGTGGGTCGACCTGAGCAGTTCAAAGTCACTTTGCCGGGTCTTCTCGGGACGGCGATAGTTCAGGGGGGAATGACAGGCGCAACGCCCGTCAGATATGGGTTGCTACCATTGCTGTAGCAAATCTGTAGCACACTAAACTCCCCCTCTTTGAGCACCACCCGACTGTTTCGCAGTTCATTTGGCGCGGGACAATATCGCGGCGTACTGTTTCAGTTACGTGTGCACGGAGGAACGACTGATGAGGGGTAGTCAAACGAACGAGAAAACACCTTGGTTCCCTTCCACGATCAAGCCCGTCCGCAAGGCTTTTATGAGAGTCACTGGTTGATCGGATCGAAGACCAGATTGCGGTATTGGGATGGGGAACTATGGCATGCAGATAGGCAAGTCTGCTGCAGCAAACAGGACTGCACATGGCGTGGCCTTGCTCGCCTTGACCGAAATCATGCCAAAGACGACGTCGCCGACCATAGCGCCAAACGCGGACCGATTCCGCATGAAGTCGTGAGCGCAACCGTGGACGGTGCAACGCCGACTCGAGCATGGCGGGAGCACCTTGGGCTGAAGCAAGCTGAAGTCGCTGCACGCATGGGCATCAGTCAACCAGCCTACTCGCAGCAGGAAACAAAAAAACGCCCGAGCGAGTCTTCGCGTGAAAAGATTGGGGCGGCTCTCGGTATCACGGCGGATCAACTGGACTTTTGACCAAACGGGGAACCTCCTATAACAGCGATAGTTCAGGGGGTGGAATGACAGGCGCAAGGCCCGTCAGATATGGGTTACCACCATTGCTGTAGCAAATCTGTAGCACACAAAACTCGCCTCCAAGAGCACCAGCCGACTATTACGCAGTCCCAGTTCGCGCGCGCTCATCGGTCGACAATCGTTTAGGGTTGTTCATCGTTTAGGGTTGTTCATCGTTTAGGGTTGTTCGATGCCTGCCATCGTCCACAGGAATGTGAGGGTGCCACCACGCCTTGCTGGCAGGCGTCGAACGAGCCTCGATGGAGGAAACCGCGGAGTGCCCCGATGCGGTCGGAGTCGTGGCGGCTATGGCGATTGATAGGCCGGGATGCCCGGCAATGTTGATGGATGCGTGAGGAGGCGGGATGCTGGATAGGCGCTGACGCAGTGCTGAAGCGGTGCAGTGGCGCAATTGTGATGGCGAAGCGGACGTGCGAGAGACTGCGCGAGGCGACAGGCGCAAACGTCCGCTCGTGGGCCGCGTTGCCGCAAAGCCGACGGTCGGGTTATACATGCAGGGAGCGTTGCGCTCATGTCTCACCTCGCCGCATGGGTGGTGCGCGGATGGGCGCAGTGCGTTCCAGTATCTCAATGACGATCATCGGCGCACCGCAGTGCCGGCAGACGAAGACCGGAGCGACAGCAACCTGGGGATCGTCTGGCTGGGTGGCGACCTCGGGCACGACGTCCAGCAACTCACGCACCTTCGCGAGGCTGGCGCGGCGCACCGGGTTGGCCAGCAGGCCGTAGTGACGGATGCGATGGAAGCCGCCGGGCAGCACATGCAGCAGCAAGCGGCGCATGAACTCGCCGGCTTCTAGCGTCATGATCTTGTAGCGGGTGCGCCCCGTTGCACGGTAGTCCTTCCAGCGGAAGGTCACGCCGCGCTCATCGAATGCGACCAGGCGCTGGTTGGAGATCGCGACGCGGTGCGTATAGCGTGAGAGGTACTCGAGCACCGCTTGCGGTCCGGCGAAGGGACGCTTGGCGTAGACCACCCACTCGCAGGTGCGCAGCGGCGCAAGCCACCGCGCAAAGGCAGCCGCATTGGCAAGGTCTGTGTAGTCGCCGAAGAACTGCAGCTGGCCGCGTCGGTGTGCGTCTGCGAGTGCTTCGAGGAAGCGGCGCCGGAACAGGCGCGAGAGCACGCGCACCGGCAGGAAGAAGCCGGGGCGGCAGGCGATCCACCGCTCACCATCGGACGACAGGCCGCCACCGGGAACGATGCCGTGCACGTGCGGATGATGCGTGAGCGCCGAGCCCCAGGTGTGCAGCACGAGCGTGGCGCCGATCTGTGCGCCCAGGTGCCTCGGATCCGCGGCGATCGTACGCAGGGTTTCGGCGGCGATGTCGAACAGGAGTCCGTAGATTACCGCCTTGTTGTACCAGGCGATCGCACTGATCGGCGCGGGCAGCGTGAACACTACGTGGTAGTACTCCACGGGCAGCAGGTCGGCCTGGCGCGCCTCGAGCCAGCGGCGGGCGGCACTGGCCTGGCACTTCATGCAGTGCCGGTTACGGCACGTAACGGAGTGCACTCCGTTACGTGCCTTATGGGAAGTTCTGCCTAACGCGGAGTTGCAGATCAGGTTCGGCGCGAATCCGGCTGGCCGTGTCGGTTTGATGTCTGGCAAGTTGCCATTCAACTCCCCATAAAATCGCGGCCTGTCCTTGCTATGGTGGTCTTGCTTTCCCTGGCAACCATCATAGGAGGATGTGATGCTAGACACATACCTGGTGGCACCCAAAACCTTGAAACGCCTGCGCTCCGGGCCCAGCGGAGCCTTCATTGATGACTTTGCTGATGCGCTCGACCGGGACGGATACTCCGCGGCCAGCGCCGTACGTTATCTGCGAGCCGCCGACCATCTGGGCCGCTTCATGCTGGCGCACGGCGGTACCCTGGCCGATGCGGGTCCACAAACTCCAGAAATCTTCTATCGTCATCTGCCTACCTGCACCTGTCCGGAAGCAAAAGGAGGTAAAGCCAACCACCATCTGTATTTCGGTGCCAAGCGCTTTCGCGAATACCTGATTGAGATCGGCGTCTGCCAGGACAACAAGCCCTCGATTGCCGAGATTCGAGAGCCTGAGATCGTGAGCGGTTTCCGGCGATGGTTGCACACGCACCGAGGCGCGAAAGCGTCAACCATTCGACTCTACTGTCGTGATGCCGCAGTGATGGTGGAGGTGCTTGGTAGTGACGCGACCCGGTGGGACGCAAAGCACGTGCGCACGTTCCTGTTGAACAGTGCCTGCAACTGTGGCATCGGTACCGCAGAAAAGCTGGTCACCAGCGCGCGAGCCTTCCTGCGTTATCTCGGTGTTCAGGGTTTATGTCGAGCCGGACTCGATCAAGCGGTTCCGGCGTTGGCGCACTGGCGCCTGGCGACACTGCCACGGTGTCTGAGCGCTGACGAAGTTGAGCGTCTGATTGCCGCATGCGATGGCAATTCACGCGGACGCCTTCGCGATCGCGCGATTGTCCTGTTGCTGGTGCGACTCGGGGTTCGCGCTGGTGACCTGGCGAACCTTCGCATGAGCGATATCGAGTGGGAAACCGGGACGCTGCGCGTCTCGGGAAAGGGACGCTATGAAGTTCGTCTCCCGCTGCCGCAGGATGCTGGTGAGGCACTTCTGCGGTACATCGAGTCGCGACCTCGAGTTGCCTGCAGCGACCACGTCTTTGTTCGAAACATCGCCCCCTTCAAGCCGTTTATCTCAGGCGATTGCATATCGTCGGTAGTGAAGCGTGCACTAAAACGGGCCGGGGTGAGTTCGCCCGCCAAAGGCGCACATCTGCTGCGCCACACAGCGGCGACCGAGATGTTGCGTCATGGGCTTCCCCTCGACCAGATTGGCCAGGTCCTGAGGCATCGCGGCATCGATACCACGGCCTATTACGCCAAGGTCGACGTCGCGCTGCTCAGGCAAATCGCGCAGCCATGGCCGGAGGTGATGAAATGATGCCGGCCGTGGAGTCCTATCTTGCCGCGCGGCGTGCCGCCGGCTTCAAATTACTGAACGCAGACTATCTGTTGCGCAGCTTCGCGTGCTTTGCCGTCAAGCGCGGTGAAGCGCACGTTCGCGCGCAAACCGCAATCGACTGGGCCGCCGAGGCTGCGTCGGTGGCCCAGCGTGACGCGAGGCTAAAGACCGTGTGTCGGTTCGCCCGGTATCTGCGTACCGAAGATCAAACCCATGAGCTGCCGCCCGCCCGGTACTTTGGCTACCGAAAGACACGCCGTGTCCCGTTCATCTACTCGCGCGCCGACATCGAGCGCCTGGTCAACGCAGCCTTGCAATCGGGTCCTCGCGATACGTTGCAACCACAGACGTATGCGACATTAATCGCCCTGCTGTCCGCCACCGGCATGCGGATCTCTGAGGCCCTGAACCTGCGGCGTGCCGACATTACCCCCGAAGGATTACTCATACGAAAGAGCAAATTCCAGAAGAGCCGTCTGGTTCCACTGCACGAGACGGCGGCGGAGGGTTTGCAGAGGTACTTGACCCTGCGGCGGCGGGCCCGTCCGGGTGACGACCATGTGTTCGTTGATGACGATGGGCGCCCGCTCAGATATACGGTCGCTTATTGGATGTTCCAGAAGCTGCTGAAGATCGCCGGCATCGGCACCACCCACAACGGTCACCGTCCCCGCCTACATGAGCTCAGGCACACGTTCGCCGTCAGGGCACTGGAGGTGAGCCCGGAAGGGCGGGACCGTGTTGGGCGGCACATGCTGGCCCTTGCGACCTACATGGGTCACGTCAACATCAACGCCACCTATTGGTATCTGGAGGCAACTCCCGAGCTTCTGCATGACATTGCTGTTGCCGCAGAAGGGTTTCTCACTGGAGAACAGAAATGATCCCGATCGCGCCGCACATTGTGGCATTTCTTCGTCAAAACCTTGCTCATGAGAGAGGCGCTAGCCAACACACCTGCGACTCCTATGCTTGCACCTTCCAGCTCCTGTTCGAGTTTGCCGCCGGGAGACTCAGGATGACGCCGTCGTCGCTAGCGCTGGAGCAGCTCGATGCGAGACTGATCAGCGACTTCCTGGAATATCTGGAAGATACGCGCCAGAACTCGCCCGGGACTCGCAATGTCCGGTTGGCTGCAATCAGGTCCTTCTTCCACTTCCTTGAGTATCGCGAGCCCGCGATACTCGAACAGGCGCGACGAATCCTGGGCATTCCCTACAAGAAAACTGATTCACGGTTAGTGCCGTATCTGGGCGAGGAAGAGGTTCAGGCCCTGCTCGATGCGCCCGATCCGTCAACGCGCGAGGGGATCCGGGACCGGGCGATGCTGCATCTGGCCATCTGCGCTGGACTGCGTGTATCGGAACTGACGGGTTTGCAAGCCGCCGACGTTGTGTTCCCGTCGATGAGCATCCGTGTTCACGGCAAGGGTCGGCGGGAGCGCGCATTGCCCCTGTGGAAAACGACTGCTAATGCATTGCGTGCCTGGATAGCGGTACGGGGAGCTGTTGCAGTACCGGAATTGTTCGTCAATGCTCGCGGTGAAGCAATGAGTCGCTGGGGTTTCGCGTATATCCTTAAATGCCATGCTGAGACAGCTCGTCATACGTGTCCCTCGCTATCGAAGAAGCAGGTATCACCACATGTATTGAGGCATACCTGCGCAATGATAGTACTACGAAGCACTCAGGATATCCGGAAAGTGTCCTTATGGCTCGGGCATAGCGATCTGGCGACCACTGAAATCTACACTCGCGCTGACCCAACTGAGAAGCTCGAAGCCCTCAATGCGATCGTCCCACCACATTTGCGCAGGGGTTCGTTTCGGCCGTCCGACAAGGTAATCGCCATGCTCAGGGCCAAGCTTTAATGGAGAGTTAAACGGGCGCGTAGTCCGCTCCGCGCTCGCTCCGAGACATCTTCTCCCCATATGGAACCACTTCCCATAAGGCAGGAGTTGTACTCGACCTCGATGTGGTCGCACCCCGAACAGCGCAGCACGTGCCCGCCCAGCGCCGCGGTGCGGCACTGTTCGATGGCCGACATGACCTTCAGCTGCCCCAGGCTCAGGTGTGCGGTTGCCCGCCACGCTGGCCCGTGGCTGCGGAAGATATCCGCAACCTCCAGCATGAGGCGCTACAGCGCGCAGCTTACTCGGAGGGCAGGCGGTCCAGCGGACTGGTGACCTCGTGCAACAGGTCGGTGGCCACCTGGACATAGAGCGCGGTGTTCTCGAGCTTCGCGTGGCCGAGCAGTACCTGGATCACGCGGATGTCCACCTTCTGTTCGAGCAGATGTGTCGCAAAACTGTGCCTCAAGGTATGCATGGATACGCGCTTGTCGATGTGTGCGGCCTCCGCGGCGGCATGGATGGCGCGGTTCAACTGTCGCGTGCTGAGCGCGTCCACGGGATCGAGCCCGGGAAAGAGCCAGCCACCATCCAGCATCCTGCCCTGGGCCCGGGCTACGTGCCACCAGACGCGCAGGCGCTCGAGCAGCACCGGCGAGAGCATGGCGTAGCGGTCCCGACGACCCTTGCCCTGCTCGATGCGCAGCGTCATACGTTGACTGTCGATGTCGCCGACCTTCAGGGCCACCACTTCGCTTGCGCGCAGTCCTGCGCCGTAGGCGACTGACAGGGCGGTCTGGTGCTTGAGGTTGCCGGCCGCCTCGATGAGGCGGCGCACTTCATCGGGACTGAGCACGACGGGCAGTGTGCGGGGCACGCGCACGGGGTGCATCCTGACCATCAGGTCAGGCCGGTCGAGCGTGACCCCGAAGAAGAACTTCAGGCCGGTGATGGCATGATTGAGCGACACGGGCGATGTGCCGTGATCGACGAGATGCAGCTGGTAGCGCCGCAGGTCCTCGACGGTGGCCGTGTCAGGTGAGCGCCCGAGAAACCGGGCGAATTCGCGCACGATGCGCAGATAGATGTCCTGTGTCTTCGGCGACAACTGGCGCATGTGCATGTCGTCGATCATGCGCTGGCGCAGTGGACTGGCGTTTGCCTGTGGGGAGGTCATGATTGGGCTCCTGCTGGAGAACGAGGCGGGTTGCCTCATTCGCCAACATACGGAACCGCGCAGCGGACCTCCCATGAACCGCACGCGCTGGCCGGAGCCCCCTACCGCGCGAGCGGTTTCGTTCATCGGCCACAACCCGCCGTTCACATGCGTTGTCGGTCGGACGTTCAGGCGTCAGCTTTGCTCCGCAACCGGCCATCGGATTGTCAAGGACGAATGCCCCTTCGGTGGGATTATGTGAAGCTTTCCGTAAGGCCGACGACCTGCCGGACGGAGCTGAAAGAAAAGGCCGCTTGCACGTCGGAAAGTTGTCGTTGCGAGCACCGGTCTGAAGGGCAGAGACAGGGCGACGCGCGCCAATTGGACCATTTGGTAAATCTCCTGCGGTTACCGGGGACGAGTCGCGGCATTAATGGAGAAACCCAGAAGCGCATTGCTGAAGCCACACTGCTCGGCGCCTGGCCGTTCTATGAAACCTGGGACAGCGAGACCTTATTCCGACCCGTTGCTTTCGCGTTGTAGAGTGCCTCGTCGGCGGCCTTGATCGCCGCAGTCACGTCGTGGTCGTTCTGTGGAGTGCAGCTTACTGCGCCGATGCTCGCCGTCACGCACCCGTGCTCGCTTCCTGCGTGCTCAATGCCGCAGTTGCATATGGCGCGACGAATCTTTTCTGCGATTTCGGCCGCACCTGCAGCGGGCGTGTCCGGCAGGACGATGATGAATTCTTCACCTCCGTAACGTGCAGCGGTATCCGCCGGTCGCCGGATGCTGTCTGTGATGCATCGCGCGACTGCCGCCAGCGCGTCGTCGCCCGCCTGATGTCCGTAGGTATCGTTGTAGGCTTTGAACCGGTCGATATCGACGAACAGCAGCGACACAATGCTGCGCGTGCGCTTCGCGCGGCGCCATTCCACATCCAGGATTTCGCCGAGACTGCGACGGTTGTTCAAACCCGTGAGTCCGTCGGTCCGGGCGAGAAGCTGTAACTCGGATTCGGCACGCATCCGTCGACGCAACTGGATTCCCAGCAACGCCGCCAGCCCAATGAAGGTCGAACCGAATACGACCATCAGCGAACCGATTGTCAGCGCACGGCGGCGCCACGTCGCGTAGATGTCCTGCTCTGCGGCGGCCGCCATGATGATCAACGGCGTATCGGGGAAATTCCTGAACCAGTAGAGACGGCGAATGCCATCGATCGACGCAGTATCACCAAAACTGCCTTCCTGTTCGGCCACGAAGTGGTGGAATGTACTGGCGTTTTTGATGTCGCGGCCAACGATCCGCGGATCGTATGGATGGCGCATGAGCATCACGCCATCCTTGCCTATCAGCGACAGCGATCCATGCGGGCCAAGCGATAGCCCCGCGAACAGGTTATGGAAATACTCGAGGTTCACCGCCAGCAGCACGATGCCGGCAAACGAGCCGTCGGGATTCGAAATGCGCCGTGTCAGCGCGATGCTTGGCGCGCCGCCTCTTAGCCGCGACGCATAGGGATCACTGACATACACGCCGGCAGCCGGATTGTCGCGGTGGACCGTGAAATATTCCCGGTCGGCGAAATTACCCTTACGTGGCACATCGCTGCCGGAATCCAGGACGATATTGCCGCTGGCATCCAGCACGAGCATCGAGCCCAGATATTTGGCGCTAGCGGCGCGGTCGAACAGCACTTCACGGCGCAGTCTGGGTGGCAGGGACATGACCTCGGGGTCCTTGAGTCCGTCCACCACAGCCTGCAATGACAGGTCGTAGAGTTCGAAATTGCGTTCGATATCGCGCTCGGCGATGAGCGCGATATCGCGTAAGGACTCGCGCGTATGGTTCAACGCGTCCTGCCGGCTCTGGTAAAGGACCATCGCACAGAGACCGACCATCACGACGGCGATGACGGCGCCGGCTCCGGCGACGAGGAGCGAGGACGCCACGAGTTTTCGCTGGATGAGCCCGATGCAATCTGCGATCAGGCCGTTTCCCGTCTTTATCATCGTTACCGGACGAGGTGATTCTGCCTGGCCATATGTCAGGTCAGTTCCAAAGCAGGTGCATTACGGGAAATCAGGATTCTCAGCGGTTCGTCGGTCGCGCGGCGCGTGACCGGGTCATGCGGACAGGGAGCAGCCTACATGAATATGGTCCAGCGAGGAAGCAGAACGCGTTTGGCTCGCTTCGGTGATTGGCCCGGCGCCAAGACGTCCGCATCAGCTGAGTCTGGGGCGGCGGGAAGCCCGAGCCGATCGGTGCGCTCGCGGATCGCTTTTGCCAAAGTCAGTTCTGGCATGCAGTCGTCTCCCTCTGAAACGGAGTCGCCGCGCACGTGTCCAGGTACCCCAAGCCGCAACCATCGGCACCGTTGAAAACATGCTTTTCATCGACGGTGACGCATCACGTCCCAACACTGGCGTGGGTCCATCTGCCTGAGCATCCTTCGACGTACCACTTCGCGACGGTAGTGACAGGCAACCAGCACCACGGCGACGGCCAGCCCGAAACCTCCCATGACAATTCCCGCCCACGAGTCACTCAAGGAAGGCTCCCTTGGCTGAAGGACTGGATCACCCAGTCAGTGTCATTTGTCGTCACGCACGCGAGCAGCAGCCTTGAGAAAAAGCTGACCGTCGTCGGTAACGCGAGGGTGCTGTTTGCCAGAGGCGAGTTGTTCCAGTGTGACAAGCTGCCGTTCCAGCAGGGCTTCGAGATCCGCACCGTCCAGACTCATCGGGTCCGGCGCATCCTTTAGCAGCATGAGGGTGGCGAATTCATGTGGACTGAGCATCTCCGTCTCCTGGCTACACCTGCGTTTCGCTGGCAACCTGATCCGTTGTACTCGCTTCACGAGCAGGATCATTTCGGGGATGGCGGCCGCGGGGGCACAGTTCAGGTGGGTGCATATCGCGGGCCAAGGTGCCAATCTTAATATTGAGATTGGCCAAAGATCAATATTTGGGAATTATTTTTTCATGCGGTGTGAAGGAGCGCTGGGTTGCCCAAGGGTGTCGTGTCTCAACTCAATGTAATCAGGGAAGCGCAACGACTCATGCGCCTAATCGCCGCCGGGGAGTCGGCGACCCCTCGGATTCGTGCGTGGCGGGCTCGCAGTAGCGGGTCGACCCTGCCGCCGGCAGGGCATGCAGAAGGGCGGCCCATGGCGCGCGGACCCTGGTAGGTCTGGGCGCGGCGCATGGCTGCCATACGGCAGCTCTGTGGCGGTCGGTCGCGCGAGGCCCGGACAATTACTGACTTGCAAGTGGATGCGTGGTGCTGCTTTGGTGTTGCGGCGGTTGCAGCAAGCAGTAACAAAGCGACTTCGCTAACGCAACTAACTGTCCATGCCAGAAACGCCAACCCTGAAGGTCAAAACCGCTTGGCAGGCAACGGAGCCTGCTCGACCACTTGCGAATGGCTGTCCGTAAGGTGCTTTGTCGATAGCGACGCTGTTTTCGTTCGATCGATCCTCCCAGGCGCCTCGCGTCCGTGGCGATGTTAAACAGCAGCCTGTAGATGACGCCTGCCTTGATAGTTGCAGATTGAGTGAGTGCGCCCACCAATCAGCGGCCGCGACCAGGTTGCTTGAAATGATGCCGGCTCAGACAGAGTCACCCCCTTCAGGTCTCCCGAAATAGCTCACCTTTGGCGTCCCGATCAAACAGACGAATGCAACTAACTGTCTCGCACCCGTTTTCCACCGGACAGGCGGAGTTCCGGCCTACAAGGGCAGCGGGTTGCTTATCAACGAGACGCCAGGGCCCTGCAATCTATGTGGGATTCCGACAGTGGCGGTGGTCGTTCTGTTGCATCTCGACGTGAGCGATCTGGACAAGGCGGACGCTGAGCGAGAATGCGGCGGGCTGCGGCTTCTGCGAGCAGAAAATCCCCGCAGGCAGTCCCGATATAATCTGCCTGTTATCAACCCGCTTACTGCAACTTCGATCTGTGTCGACCAGGCGAAACAAATCCCGTAGTGCCCGTGGCCATAAACCGTTGACCAGGGCGCTTCTGTTGCCGATGGATCGCGCGTCGGCAAACAAACAATCCCTCGCGAATCACCTTGCGCTAGTCGCGTGCCGGAGCGGTCACGGCAACGGCCACCTCATCAATGAATTGATGCGCGCGGTGTACCTGGGCTGGTTCCTGCAGCGGGCCGGATATGGCATCTGCCCGGTCGAAGAGTTCAGGCTCGTCGAATACGCCGTCGAGGCGACATTGGCGCGTGCTCACGCGTGTGGCGAATGGCGGCTTCCGGAAGAGGCGATCGCCGCCTTCGAGGTGCTTCTTGCTCTCTACGACTCGCAGCTCGCGAGTGCTCCGCTGCACGAAGTACTCGCGGCGGAGCAGAAGCTCCGTGCGTTCCTGGCCGGGACGTCCCGTTCTCCCATTCCCGTGAGTACCTGATTCCTGGCTGGACAGGTCGCGGCCGTTCGCGCGCCAGGCGGCCGTCGGCCTGTGGGTCAACGCGATCGCCTGGGCCGTCCGTCCGGGTTCGGGTTCATGGGTCGTGCTTCGCCGGACCGGGCTCTGCAGCCGGCGGCGTCTCCCAGTTCATGCGGTGGCGTTTCACCGTTTCGCGATGGCGTTTGTCCTCTTCCTCGTGCAGATAAAGGCTCGTGGTGTTCAGCGACACATGGCCGAGATTGTCGCGCACCGTGCGCAGGTCGACACCGCCGTCGGCCTGGTGTGAGCCCGAAGTGTGTCGCAGCCAGTGCGCCGAGGCGCGGTCCAGTTCATTTGCGCGATCCTTGAATTCAGGTCCGCGGGCGCGCAGCCCCGCGGCGGCGTTGCCGAATACGTTTTTGATCGCGTCGTGCACGGCTGAGCGCGACATGCAGCGGCGCTTTCCCCTGAACGGGATGACCAGCGGCGTGTCGTCGGTGCGGCCCGGAAGCGGCGGGAGACCGTTCGCCTGCCGGTAGCGGGCCAGCTCGGCGACCAGTTCGGGCGATGCGGGGACGGTCCGCTCCTTCTCGCCCTTGCCGACAATGTGAAGCCACCACTGCTCGCGTCCGTCGGCGCCGAGCCGGCGCGAGAAGTCGCCCATCGTTCCGGTGGCGACCTCGGAAACGCGCATGCCCTGCAGGTAGAAGAGGGTAGTGAGCCACCGGCAGCGCGCGGAGTACGCCTTCTGCAGCCCGGTGTCCTGCGGTAACTGCCCGACAAAGCCTTTGACCTCATCCCACAGTGAAATCGACAGGTAACGCGTGACCCGCGGCGCCGCGCGTTTTCCACGCTGGCGCAGCAACGCCATCGGGTTGCCGCGCAGGTAGCCAGCGTCGACCAGCCAGGTGAACATGCCGTTCAGGATGATCAGTGCCTGCCGCTGGCTGGCCGGTGACAGCGGTCCGTTGAATGGGCGCCAGCGTGCGTCGCCGCGCGCGTATTTGCCGCCGCTGGCCGACACCCAGCGGTTTTCGGGCTGCGGGTTGACGAGAAACACCCTGAACAGCAGCAGATCCTCGTGCGTGAGCGACGACAGCGGCTTGCCGAGTTGCACGACGGTCCACAGCAGCAGCCGCTCGGCCTCCTTGCGGTAGTTATCGAAGGTGGTCTTCGTGTCGGCGTAGTTGGCCAGCCACGCGCGCACCGCATCGAGGTCATTGCGGGCCGACAGTTGCGAATGCCCGGCGTCGCCCCGGTTGGTGCCGTCGCGACCGTCCAAGACGTTCCGGAATGACGAGGGTCTCGACAGGCTGCACGGACGCGATCTGGGTGGCTGACACGGTTCGGGCGGCTCCGGCGGGTGTGACACGGTGACGGCCGGCACTCCCGGCCACATACACGACATTATGGGCCTAATGTCGTGTAATGCTCCATGTGCGTTGTATATTTAGCGTTTTACGTTGTATTATTCACTTCTCCTAGTTCGGTCTTCTGTCCATGTCTGACGCCCAGCCCGCTGTCCCGCCTGACGAGGCCCGCCTCGCCGCCGAAATCGACCGGCTGAAAGTGGAATTCCCCAGAACGCGCGAGCTGTACCGCGAAGTCTGTGCGCTGCTGTTTTTCCGCTTCGGCCAGACGCCGACCGCCAACCGGCTGTACCAGCTGGTCCGCCGTGGCAGCATGGGCACGCCCGCGGCCGTGCTTGGCGAGTTCTGGACGGAGTTGCGCGAGAAAAGCCGGGTGCGCATCGAGCATCCCGACCTGCCCGCCGATCTTGGTGCTGCCGCTGGCGAGCTGGTGTCGACCCTCTGGGCCCGCGCCACCGCGTCAGCGCAGGCCGCGCTCGACGCGCTGCGCGACGAGGTCGAGGCGCAGCGCGTCGAGGCGCAGCAGGCGGTCGTCGCCGCGCGGGACGAGCTGGGACGCGTGGAGACCGCGCTCGAGCAGCGCACCGCGGCGCTGCTGGCCGCGCAGGTCGAGATACGGGATCTGGACAGGGCACACGCCGAAGGCCACGCGCAGCGACAGGCGCTGGCGGCAGAACTTGAGCGGATCCGCGCGGCGCTGGCGGCGCGCGATCGCGAGCTGGTGGAAGTGAGGGAAGGGTTTTCGGGTGAACTTGAAAAGCTGCGTGCCAGTGCCGATCTGGCAGAAGATCGACTGCGGGCAGCCGAGAAACGTGCGCTGCTCGAGATCGAGCGTGAACGGGTTGCCAGCGCGCGCCTCCAGAAAGAACTGGTGGCCACCACGCGAAAGGGCGAGCAGGGCGAGACGCGGCATCGCAGCGAACTGCAGACCCTGCAGGCACAGCTCACGAATGCACGGCACCAGGCCGGCGTCCTTGAGGGCAACCTGGCAGCCGTCCGTGACGCCAGCGCCGGCTACGCGCAAGAGCTCGGGATGCTGCGACAGCAGATGACGGGGGCGGTCGTCCCGCGCAGCTCAGGTCGCAAGGGTGGGGCTGTCACGGTACCCGCCCGCAAGCAGCCTCGTGCGACCCGCAAGGCGGCATCGGCGAAGAAGCCGGGATAAGCGCATGAACCCGACCGCCCGGAAAAGGAAGAAGGCCGTCTGCCCACCGATCGGCGCGCTGATGCGGTATCGCGATCGCATCGTGCGCGTGATCGCCGAAGCCAGCGGTCAACGCGCGGTGATCGAGTCGGTCGACGTCAATGGCCGGTCGTTCCGCAGCGTGGTGAAATGGGCTAATCTGGCCGGTCTGAACGATCAACTCTTCTGACGCTGACCATCATGCAGCTCGACATCTTCGCCGACAGCCGCGACGTCATGCTCCGCAACGATGTGCTGGATGCCCTCCACCGGCGCGATGCAGTCTCTGCCCGGCAGGCCTGGCAGAGACTGGCAGGCGAATTTCCCGAGGACGACACCCTGGCCGGGCTGGCGACATTGATCGATGTGCTCGAGGGCGATTTCGCCACGCCGTTCGCCGATCATCCGGCGCTGGCTGCCGCCTGTGGCCGCCTCAATGATGAGGTTGAACCGGCGGCGCGGCGGTTACTGGGCGACGCGCCCGGACGGGCGTGGGTGGCGTCATGCTGGCGGATGATCGCGCAGCAGGCCGCGGCCCTGCCGTTTCGCGCTGACGTCAGTGACCTTCACGCGGCGCCGCTCTGGCTGCGCGCGGGCGACTGGGACGAGGCCAGACGGGCCGTCGAGCGGATCGAGTCGTGGCGCCGGATCCCGGCTCCACTGACGTGGATGGCAGAGGTGCGACATCGCGCGGATGGGCTGGAGTCTGCGTTGCCGTTGCTCACCGAACTCGCCTGGCTGTCACCTGGCCGCCTGGCTGGTCTGTTGCACCGGCTCGCCGACGCGTCAATCGACACGTTGCGCAGAAAGTTCGACGCGAATTTCGAGGGGGCTGGCCAGACCGCCGACCTCGCGTGGTTTCCCGCCTGGGTGTTGATCGAAAAGCCAGGACTGGCACCGCTCCTGCGTGACGCGCAGCCGTCGCGCCAGACGGCCCCGGAGCGGGCGACGCGGCTGCTGCTGCAGATCCTCAGCCTCGAGCGTCAGGGCAGCCAGCATGAACTCGTGGAGCGCCGCAAGGCGCTGCGCGACCTGCATGCCGGCCTGTACGCCGCTTATATGAAGACGCGCTGACACGGGCATGCCTGAAGTTGATGACCCGTCCAACCGCTCACAGGTGGACATTCCCGGCCCGGTTCCGACGCGGTGCGTCTGGCCGGAAATCTGCGCTGCCGATCCAGCGTCTCAAGGCAGTCGTCGCGGAAATTCGCAGGCTGCCCGAAGGGAGCCTGTTGTCGCGGCCGATGGCGCCGTGTCTTTGCTCGGGAAGCTTTCGCCCGCACTCGAGCGGGTTGATAGTTCGTTCCGTGCACCCGGCACAGCCGTGAACCGTGTAGTCGACGCACTGGTACCAGTCATGGCCGGAGTCGATGCGCCAGCCGTCATGCGGGAACGCTGGCTCGAGCGTCTGCGCGATGCGCTGCAGAATGATCAGATGCCGTACATCGAGCGTCCCGGTGAGCGTTGGGGCGAACTGCGTGTAACGCCCGCGATGCCTCCGCATGGGCTCAATCGGTACGATTAAGCGCAACGCGATGGCAGGCGGCATTTTTACGATGAGCAGAAGTCAGTACAGGATTGACATCATGGAAGCGTACAACCCGGAGCGCGGGCCGGAGCCTGGATCATGGCTTGAACTTGACGAACAGGAGCGGATTCTTCTGATTGAAACCTGGCATCGCGTCGCCCGGATCAAGCTCCCCAACCTCACGGCACATGCCGCGCTACATGTGATCGTCGAAAACCAGATTGCCCTGGGCCTTGAGCCCGTGCTCCGGGCGATGGATCGCCTCAGGAAACAGGGACTCACGCGACACGATGCTATCCACGCGATCGGCTCAGTTGTCGCAGAGAATCTGTTTGGCCTTTTGAAGGCGGATCAGAACGACGATGCTGCTGCTTCGCAGGCGCGTTACTACGCGGCGGTGGAGCGATTGACGGCAGTGAGTTGGCGCAGAGGTGAGCAGTAATGCGGACACCACCGAAACTTCAACCCTGGTTTGATGCTCGTCACCGTTTCAGGTTGAGCCATATTCATATCCAGATGGCCCGCGAACTGGGATTGAATCCCCGAAAATTCGGATCACTGGCTCACGACCAGCAGGAGCCGTGGAAGCGCCCCCTCGCCGAATTTATCGAGCGCTGTTATAGCAAGCGCTTTGGTCGTTCGACCCCCGAACACGTGCAATCGCTGGAAGAAGTCGTGAAGCGTGCGGAACAGCGACGCAGCGAGCGGCGGGAGAGAAAAGCCAGCAAAGCGGTTCCGCTAGCAGGGCCTCAACGTACCAATAGCGGATCAGGCGGAAAGCTGCCTGACCTGCACGAACATGGCAGTGAATAGACTCGAAGGGGACGGACGCGACGGCCGTCTGGGTGGGTGATGCAGACCATTTGCGCCAAGGCTGCTTTCACTTTGAAGCGGCTGGTGGCCGAATGCTGGCCGGGGATGAGCCGCGCGCAGCTGGTCGCGCGCGCCCGCCGGCAGGCCCTGCAACCGTCCCTCAGAGCCGCAGTGGGCAACCCCGGCGCGACCGCGCCGGGGGAGACCGGCCTGTTCAGCCTGACACTGCTGGCCGGTGGCGGGCCGGTCCGGCTCATTGCGCATCTGCGGCGCGTGAAACCGCGGCGCCAGTCGGCGCGTCCCGTGAAGGCATCGAAACCCCCTGCGCGCGATCCGCGCCAGGGCGATCTTTTCTGACGGACCCCGAGGAGCTGACGATGGGCCGACCCCGGATTGAGTGGAGCGATGCACAGCTGCTCGCGATCATGAATGGCATCGCGGCGATCGACCGGGATTTCCCGCGCGACAACGCGCGCTTCCTGGATGGGCTGATCGCGGAGGTGCGGGCGATTACCGGCCGCATGTTTGGCGCGACCACCTACAGCCGGCTGCTGCGCGATGTCGCGCCGCAGGTCGGCGTCCAGCGCCATCCGAGTGCCCCGACGGTCCAGCAGGCGATCCTGCGCGCGCAGGCGCTCACCCCGATCTCGCAGCCGGGCAGTGCGGAGAACCGCCCGGTCGATCTCGAGCTGATGCGACAGGCGCTGGCGCCCGTGGTGCGCGAGGCGCTCGCGCCGCTGTACGCGTCCCAGCGCGAGCGGGGGAACGGGCATGCGGGCGGCGCCGCACCGGATCGTGGCGATATGAACGCGATGGCGCAGAAGCCGCTGCTGCAGGCGGCGCTGGAAGATGCCCATGCGCGGATCCGGCGGCTTGAGCAGGACAATGCGCAGCTGCACCGCGAACTCGGCGAAGCGCAGGCGGCACGGGATCTGGCCGGTGAACACGTGAACCGGCTGCTCGGCGAGCTGCACGCGTCGATCGAACGCGCCGGCGTGGGCGCGACGGGCCTCGCGCAGACAGCCACGCAGCTGGCCGGCACCGAGCGGTTTCTCAAGATGCAGAACGATGCGGTGCGGCTGCAGGCGAGCGGGGAGGCGGACGCACTGCGCGCGCAGAATGGCCAGCTGCGTGAGCGCATCGACCACCTGCTACTGGAAGTGGACCAGTACCGGCGCACCCTGTCGAGCCGACCGTCCGGAGGGCGCTGAGCGCGTGGCACGCCGGCGCGGTTCGCCGCCCATCGGGCCGGTGCGCGGGTTCCAGCCGGAGGTGCCGGTTCGTGATTACTCCAGTTATCAGATGTGACGATTTTGCTGCATGGCGCTTTCCGGGCGTCGGCGGCGACGCGCCGACGTCGGCCAGTGTCAGGTTTGCCTGTGCGCCATGCGATACGGCACCCGATTCAACCGGTTGAAGCTCACAAGGGGTGCAAAATTGCGTCGCCTGCAAGGACGCCGCGCTTCAATAATCTGAAACGAGGGACAAGCGACGCCACATCTTCATGTCCCTTCGTTTGCTCGCCTCGCGAGCGCGGTGTCGCGTTCCTGATACCGAGTCTGGAATCCCTGATTGGAACGTCCGTTTCTCTGCCCCTTGCTGTGGCAAAATCGTCATAAGAAAAAAGGCACAGATTCCCGGGGGAACAATGTCGATAATCGGCGAAATTACAAGCTGGGCCAACGAGCAGCCGGACTGGATAGCCGATGCGATAAATCGGCTCTTCACTCAAGGAACGCTCGGCGATGGCGACATCGCTGACCTTGCCGCGTTACTTAAAACCAAGCACGGTTTCAAAGACCCTGAGGGGCGTGTCGCGCATCCACTCGATCCCAGTTCGTTACCGGTTGAAGCAAAGGACGTTTCAACCGTCAGTCTGACCGCGATCCGTTCCCCAGTGAATTTGAACGCGATTGGATCCCCCGACGGAATAAGTTTCGAGCCGCTAGGTTTAACCATCGTCTACGGCTACAACGGCGCCGGAAAGTCCGGGTACGCTCGCGCTCTGAAGAAGGCGTGCCGCGCTCGCAATACGGAGGGCATCCACCCTAATGTTTTCGCCGCCGCGGGTCAGACGGGCCCGGCCCAGGCACAATTTGAGTGGCAGATTAACGGGAAGGCGGAGTTCGGTGACTGGGTAGACGACGGACGGTCGGCGCCGGCCGCTCTTTCAAGAGTTGCGGTGTTCGATAGTCACTGCGCACGAGTTTTCGTGGATGACCAAGCGGCGGTTTCATACATTCCCTATGGCCTCGACGTTCTACGTGACCTAGCCCTCGGACTTCAGCGCGTCCAAAAAGTTCTGGAGACTGAGGCTCAGAACGAGAAATTCGATATGCGAAGGCTCGTTCCCCTTCAAGGCGACACGGTAGTTGGCAAGCTAATCGCATCGCTCAAGCACTCGACCGCGGTGAAAACGATCGAGGACCAAGCTGGCATCAATGTCGAAGAAGAACAGGAGCGGCAGTTGCTCGTCAAGCTCCTGCGCGAGGAAGACCCGGCAAAGCAAGCAGTCGCGTTGCGCCGCTTTGCTCTCCGGCTGCAAACTCTGGAGAACGAGCTCGCAGCTCTTGAGGGGCCCCTTTCGGACGAACACGTAGCCAAGCTCGCCCTCGCTTTCGAGCAGCTTCTAGCTGCGGAGACAGCCTCGAAACTCGCATCGGCAGCGCTCAACGAGGGAGGTGCCGCACTTGCGGGGACCGGCACCGATCCGTGGGAAGTCTTGGTCCGGAGCGCGATGACATTTGCAGCCGATTCCGTGTATCCCGAACATGAATTTCCTGGCCCTCACGACGATGCAAAGTGTGTGCTCTGCCAGCAGTCACTTTCTGCAGAAGCAAGTGAACGTCTGAAAGGATTTGTGAAGTTCCTCGAGACAGATGCGCAAAAGCAGTACAGCGATAAACGGCAAGTGGCAGCCGCGCTATACAAATCTATCACTGCCACTAACTTGGACGGCTTCCCATCCGACGGGGCGCTACTCGATGAGTTGACGGAGCAGGTCCCGGCGTTGGCATTTGCGATACGCACATGGGTTGCCGACCTCGTTGTAAGGAAGCAGGCTCTCATCGACATGGCGCCCAAACGCGCGCTCGGTCCGCTCGGCGAACTCGCCCCTTCGCCGGTCGCCGCGCTGAAAGTCCTCCGGGAAACTAAAATCGAGCAGGTGGTGAAACTTGAGAAGGCTCTTACCCCAGACGAGCGTAAGCTGAAATCGATTCGCCTTGCCGACCTGGAGGCTCGCCTGAAACTACAGGAGCTTCTCGATGAGGTTCTCGATTGCATTGCTGCCATGAAACGAGATCATGCCTATGGCGAAGCCATCAGAGCATGCGGAACGGCCGCCGTCACCAAAAAGATGAATGAACTTTACGAGAAGACGGTGACGGCCGGGTTGCAGGCTGCCCTTGCAGAGGAGTTTAAGGCGCTTGGGCTAGCCGGCGCGATGGTTGGCCTTGAAATGTCAGGGCAACGCGGCGCACGAATGCAAAAGCTTAAGCTTTCTGCGGCAGCGGTTTTTGCAAAGCTCAAACCCTCGATGGTTCTGAGTGAGGGTGAGCAACGAACAATTGCCCTGGCTTCGTTCTTGGCGGAGATAGGCATTGAGGGAGAGAGTTCAGGAATCGTTTTTGACGACCCGGTCTCTTCGCTTGACCACATACGCAGAGACCGTATTGCAGTACGTCTTGCGAAAGAGGCCAAAGCGCGACAGGTTATTGTCTTCACCCACGACTTGGCGTTCGCTTGGTCATTGCGGGACTTCGCCAAGAAGCATGGGGCGAAGTATTCTGAGCGGCACGTATTTGCAGCGGGCGAAAGCAAAGGGCTTAGTAGCAACAGCCTTCCGTTTGAAGCCAAGAAGCTTGATGCGAGGGTTAACGACCTTCGAACTCTAGGCGCAAAAGCCCGAAGGGCTCTTGAGAAAGATCACGATCACGACGCTTACAACGGTTTGGTCCGACAGGGTTACCGGCGGATGCGAGACACATGGGAACTCGTAGTCGAGGACCTTCTATTTAACGAGGCGGTCAAGCGCTTCCGCCGTTCAGTCGAGACCCAACGCTTGAATTCCGTCCTTGTCGCCGATGAAGACGTTCAGGCCGTCTCTCAGGGGATGTCGCGCTGTTCATACTTCACCCATGAGGGCGGCGCAGAGGCTCCGCCGCCGCTGCCGGAGCCTGATGACTTCATTGCTGACATCGAAGTACTTGGAGAAACGGTTGATCGACTGGCAGCTAGGCTTAAAGAAGTAGGTGATCGCCGCAAAAAAAGGGGGGCTGAGTGCATGCCCACGAAGGCACGCACGCCACTCAGCCAAAGCTTCATCGTTGCGAGCACAGACAAAAGGGCTAGTAGTTTACCTGGTCCGCTTCCTGATCGAGCGGAACGAGGTTGATTACGATGCCCATGCCGATCTGCTCTACAAGCTCGCGGGCCAAATGGTCGCTCGCATCAATTCGTACCTGACGACTGCAGCAGAGACGGAAAACGTACCTCTGAGAAATGGTCGCCAGCTTGCAGAGTTCATCTTCGCGCAGATGATGCAGAATTATGTCGAAACGCCCTTGGGCGAAGACGACTATGAGGTTCGTGTGGCGCGCGGATTCACCTTGCTTCAGGCTCAGCCGTTCAATGTGGTTCCGGGGCAAAGAGTGCGCGACTTCCGCCAATCTGTATCGCCGGCATCTGACACGAAACGGCAGGTGTTTGGCGGATTCAAGAACTGCTGTTATTCCCTCCAGAAATTCGATTAGGATCCTGAACGCCGGTTCGCCGCTTTGATCGATGCCGACCCGTCGGTCGAGAAGTGGTTGAAACCAGGTAGGACTCAGTTTCAGACTGAATATCGTGCCGGCGACAACTACGAACCGGATTTCGTTGTCGAAACTCGAGATCGCATGCTGATCTGCGAGGTGAAGAGCAGGGACGAACTCAACGATCTCGTGGTGCGAGCCAAGTCGCAAGCCGCCACGAAATTGTGCCGGGCCGCAAGCCAGCATGCCGCCGAGCGTGGTGGCAAGCCTTGGGCTTATGCGCTCATCGGCGACGACCAGATCATCGGTAGCGCGACGCTGACCGGGTTGATGGCACGTTTTACCCAAGGTTAGCGCGTCGGGCGAAGGATGGGAAAGCGCGACCGCCCGGCACATTGAGAGACTGCTTATCGGGCGACCTCCCCATCCTTATCTCGGTCCGCAGTTCAGCTGCGCCCCGGACCTCACATGGCGCGGTCAAGGAAAATTGGATAACAGATCATAAACTGCGGGACACTTGCGGCTCTGTTGCGCCCGCATCCGCAAATCAAAGGCCGATTCTTCGACAAGCGTAGCGAGTTTCAGTGGCATTCGGGCTTGATGCTCCCGCAGGCGGCGCTCCAAGTGCCCTATCCGAAGGTCCACTGCGCCAGCGCATGACCGACGACATGCGAATGCACCAGCTTTCATCGAAGACGCAGGGCGCCTATCTGCGCATCGTGCGCGCCGAGTATCTTCCGTGATCCCGCCCTATTCGTCAGTGGCGTGTCGTCGCGAGCGGAAACACAAGTTCGAGAATAAACGGGTAAAGCCGTAGGCGAAGAGCAACGCTAGCGGCAATGCTGCGCCGGAGCCACGGTGCGCTTACAATCGACTTGCTTAGAGGCATCAGGTTGATGCCCACCACGTACGACAAACCGAAGACCGGACCGCTTTGCACCTGCGTATCGCCACGTATCGTGTCGGGCTTGACGTAGGCGCCGCTCAGAATCAGTCCATCGAGAATGTAGACGGCTTCGTGGGCGCCACACGGGATGAAGCATGTTCTAGCCAAGCGGGAAGGGCATAGCAAACTTCACTTGGTTCATTACGACAAGCGTGCTGAAGCGTCGAACGTTCTTGTTCCCAAAGAAAAAGCTGCGAGTGAACGCGTCATAGTCCTCCATGCTTGCCGTCGAGATCATCATCACAAAGTCGACGTCACCTGTGACGTAGTGGCACTGGATAATTTCGCGGGTTTGCTGAACCGCACGCTTGAACTCATCGATCATATCCGCACGTTCTCGTTCAAGGGACACGAGCGCAAGCGTAGTCATGGCCTGTCCAACGCGCGCAGGATCGATGACCGAGATGTCTTTGACGATCACCTTCTCTTCTCGCAGCCGCGTTAGACGCCGCAAGCACGACATACCGGACAAGTTCACCTTCTCCGACAGTTGCTTCGCAGTAAGCCGATTGTTCTGCTGAACCGCCTCTAGAAGTTTGATGTCGAAGGCGTCGAGCTGAAATTGCTGATTGTTCGAAAATCTCATCAGAAGTCTCCGTAAAGTTATTAAATAACATCTAAGTGCATTTTAAGATACTTTACGACAAATAGCCTCTTTACAATAAACATAGTTCACTCAGCGATGAGAATCATATGGTCACCTCGACAATAGCCAACACGACCGCGTCAAGACTTGACCGACTGACCACGCGTTCATTCCACCAAAGGCGGCTCGGGATGGCCGGCGGTGGATTGTTGACCGACAATTTCGACACTTACATTGACGGGCCGGTGCTTTTCGTCCTTCTCCACAGCGGATCGCCCAATCCTTCCTACAATGCAACCTTCGTGTTCGCCACCTTCGCCGGCATGATGGGAACATTCTGCATAGGCATCGCTGGTAACCGGTATGGAAGGAAGCTGACCTTTCGCATCAAACTAGGCATCTTCAGGACGCCATCGTTGGCTGCCGTCACCGTGACCAATATGAACATATTGATTGCGATGCGCTTCATTTGCGGCATCGGCCGTGACGCCGCGATGGTAACTGGGTATAGCACGCTCTCAGAGTGTGTTCCGCCGAAAAGCCGCGGAAATTGGCTTGCGCTGCTTTTTATGATGTCGTCGTGCGGCCTTTCCACTGCCACTATCCTCCCCATTTTGGTACCGATCTCTGGTGGGAGAGTCAGGTTCGCTATCACAAAAAGTAGCTGTTCCATATTGAGCCGCTCATGAATACAAATCCGAAATGCTTTGTAACACCTAAAGACCTAAGGACTGCTATTAGAAGCGGAGACTTCAGCGGTTACACGGCAGGGCTCGCGCCTGGCTACGTCCAAGCGAACATTTGTATTCTCCCGCGAGATTTTGCCGACGAGTTTTTGCTCTACTGTCAGTGCAACCCCCAACCGTGTCCGCTCATTGCGAGGTCAAATGTTGGCGAACCATATCTCCCGGCTCTCGGTAAAGACATTGATATTCGATTCGATGTCCCGCGCTATCACCTCTTTAAGTGCGGAGAGCTGACAGCTGAGGTGACCGACATCAGCTCCTACTGGAGTGACGATCTCGTAACGTTCGCACTCGGGTGCTCGTTTTCGTTCGAGGAGGCGCTGCTTGATGCCGGCCTATCGCTGCGATACCTTGAGCGCGGCGATGTGGCCGGGGTATATCAAACCAATTTGCCAACTAAGGCAGCAGGCCGATTTAGCGCGCCAATTATGGTGACGATGCGTCCATTCACACCTGCCGACGCAATCCGCGCGATCCAGATCACTTCAGGGTTTCCGCGTGTTCACGGCGCACCCATTCACCTAGGCGATCCCGCTGCAATCGGTGTCGATCTCGACCGACGATACAGGGATATTGGCTCCAAAGAAGTTGGGGATCAAGAAATTCCCCTATTTTGGGCTTGCGGGCTCACTCCGCAGCTAGCGGTGATGCATGCGAAACCTCCGCTTTGCATTACTCATGCGCCATCTTCGATGTTGGTGACAGACTTGCGAAATTCTTCTTTGGCCGTTCTGTAATCCCTTATCGAAGGTCTAAATGCGCAACTTTGAACTTCCCGGCCGATCGGAAGCTTTCGGCTCACGCGGCATGGCTGCTGCGTCGCACCCTGCCGCAACATTGGCTGCTCTGGATGTGCTCAAAGCAGGCGGCAACGCTGTCGACGCTGCTGTTACGGCAGCAGCGGTTCTTGCTGTCGTGGAACCCACGCAGACCGGTATCGGAGGCGACTGCTTCGTTCTTCTCAAGCGGCGCGGGGAACCAGTCGTCGCCCTCGAGGGCGCAGGCTGGGCGTGCGCCCGCGCGGACGCTGCAAGTTACGTTGCCCAAGGCGTCAAGGCAATTGACCCGCTTACAGCGCATGCAGTTACGGTTCCTGGCTCGATCCGCACATGGCATTGTTTGTCGACCGACTATGGCACGCGTCCTTGGGAAAGGCTGTTGCGTCCGGCGATTGTAGCCGCTACGCATGGCACCCCAGTCACAGAGCGACTCGCGCGAGATTGGGGACGCCAGGTGGAAAAACTTCAGCGCGACGATGACACGGCCCGCGTGTTTCTTCATCCTGAGGGTCGCGCCTTTCGCGCCGGTGAAATACATTGCCAGCCGGCGCTCGGTGAGGCCTTGAGCAGTATTGCGTCGGACGGTCCGGACGTTTTCTATGAAGGCTGGATTGCGCAGGATATCGTTACCAAACTGGAGAGTGTCGGGGGACTCCAAACGCTCGATGACTTTGCGGATTGGCGTCCGCGCTACGTCAAACCTATCTCAACCGGATATCGTGGCTACGAGCTATGGGAGTGCCCCCCGAGCGGGCAAGGGATCATCGCCCTTGGAATGGCCGCAATGCTAGAGCGCTATCGACTTGCCGATTTCGATCCTGTTTCGGCCGAACGTTTTCATCTGCAGGCGGAAATTGCGCGGCTCGCTTATGCCGAACGTGACCATTATTTGAGCGATCGCGAGGACAAAAACGCTTTAGTGCAGCATATGCTCGCGCCGCACAAGCTAGACGAGCGCCTGGCCCGTTTGCGAATGGACGCGCGGATGCAAGATGTGACTCCTGTAAGCGGACCTTCACATCGGGACACTATCTATTTAACCGTCGTTGATAGCGATGGCCTCGCTGTGTCCTTCATCAACTCGATCTACGATGATTTTGGCAGCGGCATACTTGCGCCGCGATCCGGCGTGCTTCTACATAATCGCGCTTGCGGCTTTGTGACGGACCCATCGCATCCCAATGCGATCGCTGGGCGCAAACGACCTATGCACACGATCATCCCGGCCATGCTGACTAAAGACGGCGAAGCCGTGCTTTCCTTCGGTGTCACCGGCGCCCACTTTCAGCCTCTCGGCCAGATTCAGGTTCTGACCAACATAATCGACTACGGCATGAACGTACAGGAAGCGCTGGATCAGCCGCGTATGTATGCGCACGGCGATGTTCTGCACTTGGAGCACGCGGTACCGCAGCGGGTTTGGGACGGCCTCCGTGCGCTTTCGCATAAGCCGGAACCATCACCAAACCCTCTCGGAACCGGCCAGGCTATCTGGATCGAACCCGATCTTGGCCTTCTTCGTGGCGGTGCAGACCCTCGCCGTGATGGCTTAGCTCTCGGCTTCTAATCACAACACTCAATCAAGATATTCAAATGCCGCTATCTATTCCTGGCCCGCTGGGCTTTCTGCAGAACCCGCGATCCGTCCGCCAAGATGTCTACCATGCCGATGGGCGTACCGAGATCCTAAGCCTTAAGTCGCTTGCGAACGCAGAGCGAGAGATCACCGCATGGCCCGGATATACTCCGACTCGTCTCGTGCAAATGTCCGGAATCGCGAGCGCGCTCAAACTCTCGCAGATCTACTATAAGGACGAAGGCAGCCGTTTCGGACTGGGTAGCTTCAAGGCGCTCGGGGGTGCCTATGCCGTGCTGCGCTATCTCAAAAAGCAGATCAAATCGCAGCTTGGAAGTGAACCAGAGACCTCCGAGCTGACTCATGGTGTGCACAAGAAGATTACCTCCGCGCTGACGGTCGCCTGTGCGACGGATGGCAATCATGGAAAGTCTGTGGCATGGGGCGCGCAGATGTTCGCGTGTAACTGCGTGATCTATGTGCATGCAGGCGTCAGTCAGGCGCGCCGCGACGCCATTGCTGCGTATGGCGCGAGAGTTCTGGAAGTTCAGGGTACATATGATGATGCCGTCCGCAAGGCCGCCAAGGATGCGCAACTGAACGGCTGGCAAGTTATCTCAGACACTTCCTACAAAGGATATATGGACGTGCCTCGCGACGTTATGCAAGGCTACGGCATCATTGCCCAAGAGGCATCGCGTCAGTATCCCGAAAAAGCACGTCCCACGCATGTATTTGTACAGGGCGGTGTGGGCGGCGTTGCCGCAAGCCTCTGTTCCTGGTTCTGGGAAAGTTGGGGCTCGCAAGCGCCTCGATTCATTGTTGTTGAACCGGATCGCGCCGACTGCCTGCTCCGAAGCGCGAATGCTGGTAAGCCAACTGCGGCCGAAGGTGACTTAAACACCATTATGGCCGGCCTTGCCTGTGGAGAGGTGTCGTTGAGTGCCTGGTCGATTTTGCGCGACGGGGCGGACGCATTCCTCACGATCACGGATAAAGCTGCGATGGAGACGATGCGCCTTCTGGCGAACGTGCCGTTTGACGACCCCGTTGTTGTCGCCGGAGAATCCGCCGTAGCGGGGCTTGCAGGCGCAATCCTGTCAGCAGGCGATCCCAAAATTCGCGCTGCGCTTGGCCTCAGCAAGGACAGCGTTGTCCTTGTTGTCGGTACCGAAACTGCGACCGACCCTGAGATGTACGAAAAGATCGTTGGTCGCAGGCTTGAATCGATGCAGGACGGGACATCGCAACCCGCGGGGACTACGTCATGAGCTTACGTAACACAGACTTGAAAGAAGCACCGTTTTACGCGGACAAGATCGATTTAGATCTGGTTGCAGAAGTGGTCACCGAGGTCGAAGCATCCCGCGAACTGCTCTTCGACCTTTGTGGTCGCCTCGTCTCGGCGGAAAGCTCGAATCCCCCTGGCAATACGGTAGCGATGGCCCGCACGCTCGAAGGGTTCCTTCTCGGTCAAGATCTTCCTGCCAAGATAGTCGCTGCAGACAGCGAAGCACCTAATGTCGTTTGCACTCTTTCTGGCGCTAGACCTGGGGCCCACATAGTTTTGAACGCACACATGGATACGATGCTTGCGGGCGACGAATCTGCGTGGACGGTGCCCATTCTCGAGCTGACCCGTAAAGACGGCAGGCTCTATGGGCATGGAATGGGCAACATGAAGGGCGCACTTGCGGCAATGGCTTTAGCGTTGAAGATTGTACAGCGCCGCCTGCCCAGTCTTCCTGGAAAGCTCAGCCTGACTGCCGTATCGGACGAGGTAATGTTCGGGGCGCGCGGGTCTTCATTTCTGCTCCAAGAGCAGCCTGATCTGTACGGCGACTACATGATCAGTGGTGAAGGTCCAGGTTGGATGAACTTCGCAATCGCGGAGAAAGGTCTTCTCTGGCTCGACATTACCGCTACTGGAACGGCGGGGCATTCATCACGGGCCTTGCGCGGAGAAACGGCATTAGCGCGTATGTCGGCATTTATCAACAAGCTGGATGAACTCAACGATTTTTATGCGGAACTTCCAGCCGACATAGCGGGTATCGACGGCGGGGAAGGCAACGTCGGTCTGCGGGTATCAGTGAACGTTGGTTGGATCGAGGCCGGGAACGTTCGCAGTCTAATTGCACCCGTGGTGCGGGCAAAAGCAGATCTCCGCTTGCCCCCGGGCCTGCCAATCGACGAGCTCAAAGCCCGCATCAATCGTCTGGCTGCTCAAACCCCGGGAATCGAGGTCGAGTATATGAAGGGTTGGCCTGCTAACTGGGCGCCGCTTGATAGCGTGCCCGTTAGAGCACTAGGTGCCTCAGCCGCAGCGGTGAGGGGACTTCCAACGCGCCATGTCGTCCGGTTGCCAGGCTCAGATGCACGTTATTGGCGGGACAAGGGGATTACGGCAGTTTGCTATGGCCCCCAGCCCACCTTGTCATCAGGACTCGATGACTATGCGGAAGAACAGGACGTGCTGGACTGTGCCGCCATCTACGCGCTATCGGCTATGCAACTTATGGCATCGAGGGTGTAAGCCGCTGCTAAACGGACATTTTTCTTAACTGACGGTCTGAGCTGTCGACTAGGACACAGGAGATTTGACGATGAAATCATTCTTGAAAATGCTTTTAAAGAAGCTGACCCCGGCGGCGGGAATGGCGGCTCTGCTGGTAATCTGCGGCCCGGTTTTTGCCCAACAGGTTTGCGAGCCTCAAAATCTCGCATCGAAGTATCCCACGCTGGTGGGCAAAGTAGTCAAGATCGGAGCCGATCCTGAAAACCCGCCCTATGTAATGCGCGACAAGGTTCACTTCGACAAGATTGTTGGGGTCGATGCTGAGTTAGCTCAGGCCGTACTCGATTGTGTTGGGGTAAAGCATGAGTTTTTCCTCGGATCTTGGTCTGGCCTCTTGCCTGCGGTTATGAGCGGGCAGATAGAAGTGATGTGGGATGACTTGGCTTACCGCCCGGACCGTGCAAAGTCTGTCGACTACATCATTTATATGACTGCGGGCAATGCCGCTCTTGTCCCAGCTGGCAACCCAAAGCACATTGCATCGATTGGTGACATCTGTGGATTGTCCGTGGCATATGCCGTCGGCAGCGTCGAAGAAGGCTTTGTTCGTAAGCAAGCCGATGAATGCAAAGGCGCTGGCAAACCACCTGTCGCTTCAATGCCATTCCAAGATCTAGCGGCTGGCTTACGGCTGCTCGACAGCGGAAGAGCAGACGCGGTGATGTGGGACCTAGCCTTTATCGACTCGATGGTAAAGGACAATCCGAAGAAATATGCTCGCGCGTTTGCGTTCAATACCGGCGTTCCTGTAGGCGCTGCCGTGCCGAAAAATTCGGAGGAGCTTCGCAAAGCGATATACGAAGGTTTGAAAATCATCCAGGCCAATGGCGTTCAAAACGATATCTTCAAAAAATACGGCGTCGATCCCGGTATTTCTACGTCGGCAGAGATTAAAACGCAGTAGGCGCTATAACTGGTAGACCTGTTCGGGATTATTAAAATGAACGGAATTATTAAGAGATCGCTCTTCGCTGGTGTCGTAGTTGCTAGCGCTGTAGCCTTGGGTACATCGGTTTTGGCCGCTGAAACGTTTGGAACTTCTGGTAACGTCCCAGGCGCGCCAGAGCATTGGATTTGGGATTTCTTCTCATACTCTACTTCCAGCTTTCTTTGGGATGGAGCAGTTATAGCGGTAGAAATCACTGCGATTTCCATGACGATTGGACTGGCCGCAGGTTTAGTTTTGGCGCTAATGCGACTGTCGGATATATTCCTGGTTCGAACTTTCGCGCGATTCTATACATGGTTCGTCAGGGGCACTCCGCTGTTGTTGCAACTTGTCTTTATATTCGACGCGCTGCCATTTGCCGGACTCAGATTTAGCAGTTTCATAACAGCTGTGATTGGGTTTTCGCTAAATCAGGCGGCGTTCAGTGCGGAAATAATCCGCGGTGGCATCTTGTCTGTGAACAAAGAGCAGTCCACAGCCGCCGGCGCACTTGGAATGGGACCTTTATTGACATTACGCAGAATAATTCTTCCGCAAGCCATGAGGGCGATTCTCCCGGGTGTTGGGAATGATGCGATTAGTATGGTGAAACTAACGTCGATAGCATCGATCATTTTTTTGAACGAGTTGACGTTTAGAGCGCAGCAACTGGTTGGGCAAAACTTCAAGTTTTTCACTGTTTTTGCGGGAGCCGCTGTCATATATTTGTTTCTGACGAGCGTTATATCGGTAATTCAAAGCTTGTTAGAACGGAAATTTGATTTAGAACGTGAACGACGGCCTGTAGGTGAAACTTGGCAACGCCTAACCGGGGTTCAGTTGCGGCTGGTTCGGGGCAAATCGAAGGGACTTCCACAGAATGGCGGCCTCGTATCTGTCTCAGAGGACCATGCCTACGCGACCGATGTATTTCAAACCTTGGTTTCGGGAATAAACAGCATTGCCGAACAAGGTGATCCTTTCGTCGTTTGCCAGAACGTGCAGAAGGCGTACGGTAGCCGGACGGTGCTGCGGGGTATTGACCTGACAATTTTTCGGGGAGAAGTCGTTGTGCTTTTGGGCCCAAGCGGTTCTGGGAAAAGTACATTTTTGCGTACTGTGAACCACCTCGAGCCACTCTCATCAGGCTCGATCACCGTGGACGGCCGATATGTCGGCTACGAAAAAGACCAAAACGGTGACATAAGGCCAACTGGCCATCTTGCCCGTGCTCGTGCTGATGCACGAATCGGTATGGTTTTCCAGCATTTCAATTTGTTCAGTCACTTAACGGCGGTTGAGAATGTCATGGAGGCGCCGATCCGAGTGTTCGGGATGCCCGTTAGCAAAGCGCGGACGCTTGCAATGCAGCTTCTTTCAGAGGTCGGTCTTATGCAACATGCCGATCATTTGCCGCACCGACTGTCTGGTGGACAACAGCAAAGAGTAGCGATAGCACGGGCGCTGGCTATCTCACCAACTCTCATGCTTTTCGACGAGCCGACCTCCGCTCTTGACCCAGAGCTCGTAGGTGAGGTGTTAGGGGTGATGCGCAAGCTCGCTGACGCCGGGATGACAATGATCGTGGTTACACATGAAGTGCGTTTTGCACGCGAGGTGGCAGATAGGGTTGTTTTTATGGACGAGGGCCAAATTATCGAACAAGGCCCGCCTAGCCAAGTAATCGATGCCCCTACGCATGAGAGGACTCGTCGTTTTCTAAATATGGTGGAAAGAAGCGAAGAAACTCAGCTTGAGGACGAGTCTACTCTTAGCGGAAAATACGCCAAGGTATAACGTTTTAGTGAACTCAATATTTCAATTGGAAAAATCCGTAATGACGCTTTTCGAAAGGCGGCAGGTATACGTGGATTTTAAGTCAAAGCACACAGCGGTTGTGCAAATCTAGGCTACTGAAGGGAATTATATGGCTATGGGAAATCGGAATGCACTGATTGTTCTCACGTCAAACGACAGACTAGGGGAGACAGGAATAAAAACCGGCTTCTGGTACAACGAATTGTCGCGACCGTACTGGGCATTAATCGACGCTGGTTTCTCTGTTGACATTGCCTCGGTCAAAGGTGGAACGGCGCCTCATTCGCCTGACGGAGTCGGGCCAGGGGTAGAAACGCCGGAAACGGCTCGCTTTCTTGCAGACAAGGCATCTGTCTTGAAGGTCAAAGCTTCTCTGCCGGTCGATGCTTTGAATCCGCTCACGTATTCCGCGATCCACCTACCAGGGGGCTATGGAACGATGTGGGATCTCGAACAGAGTGACGAATTAGCGGAGATAGTCGGAACGGCCTATGGCAACGGCGCGGTAATCGGAGCTATATGCCATGGTCAAGCAGGGCTTCTGAGAGCGTTAAATTCGAACGGTCGGCCAGTCGTCGAGCGCCTGCGCGTATCAAGCTGTACCAACGCAGAAGAGGAGACTCGCGGGTTGACGTCGATTTTGCCGTTTTTGCTCGAGTCAAGGCTCCGTGCACTGGGTGCTAAGTTCGAATCGGCACCTAACTTTCATTCAATTGCCGTGCACGATGGACGTCTAGTAACCGCGCAGAATGAGGAATCGGTTGGAATGTACACTGAGCAGCTGTTGCGCGCAATTTCAAGCTCACGATAGATCTGAGCTTTTGTCGACCGCGGTGGCGACGAAAGTCGAGAGAGCCGAAGCCGCGACCACATATCGTTAGGATTTGGGAGGCCAATGATGGATGACGGACTAATTGCCCGGTTGGGAGCAGTCGAGCTCGGCCGGCTCATACACGCAGGTGAGATCACTGCCTTGCGCGCCGTGAGAGTTTATCTTGATCGCATTTCCCGATTTAACCCGCTGTTGGAAACCTATGTCACGGTGGCCGAGAGTCGCGCATTGCGCGAAGCAGCAAAAGCGGATGCGGAGATTGCTGCAGGTTTGTGGCGGGGTCCGCTACATGGCGTTCCATATTGCCTGAAGGATGTCATTCAAACTGCTGGAATCCGTACGACGGCAGGCTCTTTGATGTTGTCGGACTGGGTGCCCGATCAGGACGCGACTGTCGTCTCGCGGCTGTCAGACGCCGGCGCAGTGTTGCTTGGCAAGGTCAATGCGCATGAGTTCTCGTTCGGATGGACAACACAAGGTGCGCAAGGAAAAACGAAAAATCCGTGGAACACAGCTAGATCGCCCGGCGGTTCGTCGGGGGGGAGCAGCGTAGCTGTAGCTGCCGGCTTGGCGGCTTTCTCGATCGGGAGCGACTCCGCAGGTTCAATCAGGGTGCCTGCTGCCTTCTGTGGCATCGCCGGGCTAAAGCCGACTTGGGGATTGGTGACCAATGCCGGGGTCATTCCTCAAACTTTCACCTGTGACCACATCGGCCCGATGGCGCGACGTGTTGAAGACCTGACGCAAGTCATGCGTGCAATCGCTGGCCCCGACCCGGCAGACCCAACTTGCCTACGTACTCCGCCCCCCGATTTCTTAGTATTTGGTGGTTCAAATCTGGAAGGTATTCGGGTTGGGATTGTGCAGGAGTTCACCGATATTCACGTTCAAGCGAGTGTATCCAATGCGTTTCGGACTATCATTAAACTGGTTGAAAGTCTCGGGGCAAGAATCACTTCAATATCTCTACCATTGCTAGCTCACGCGCCATCAATTAGCAATGCCATTGTTCCTCCCGAAACTGCGGCTCAGCATAGACAATTGCAGCATACTTTGTTGAAAGGAAGAAGGCCATTCTATAACGACGATACGATACTGGCTACCGGAGCTTCCGTGTCTTCTCCGGACACAATACTTGCGCAGCGTGAGCGTATTGAACTTCGAGATCAGTTATCCTCTATATTTTTGACTGAAGTGGACATTATACTAGCGCCCGTTGTCCCTATGACCGCCCCTCCCCCCGACGAGAATACAATCGATGTGGACGGACGGACATTCTCTGTCGACGATTCTCTTAAAAAGTTCATGTGCGGGTTCAGCCTGGCTGGGGTGCCAGCACTTGCACTGCCTGTTGGGTTAGCGGACGACGGCCTACCGATCGGCGTTCAAATCATCGGTCCTCACCTTCTCGACGCCCGGGTCCTTGCGTTTGGAACGGCTTTGGAACAACAGCTTAGCCCTCTAACGCCTCCGAATTTTTGATAAATTCACTGCGGCTCTGTCGCGGCGAGGAAGGTGAGTCATGCGGGATCGATTAATGAAGAGAATCAACGAATACAACTGTTGTGCGACCGGGGCGCAGTCTTGCCATCTTGGATAGCTCAGCAGCAAGGGAATACCAGGACTTTTGCAGACCTTCCTTAACATCTTTTTTGGAGCAACTAAATTGACCGCCAAAGACTTAAAAGCGCTGATCGTGCTTACCTCCCACGAGCGTATGGGGGAGACTAACCGCAAGACCGGCTTCTGGTACAACGAAATGGCGGGTCCGTATTGGGCCCTCGTCGATGCCGGCTTTTCGGTGGACATTGCTTCGATTAAAGGCGGAGCGGCCCCGTATGATCCCGAGGGCATTAGCGATGGAGTCAGGTCGCCTGCGAGCAGTCGGTTTCTCCTAGATACCGCGTCGGTCGCCAAAATTCAACATTCCCTCCCAGTGGATGCCGCGGACCCGCTCGCTTACGCAGTCGTAGTTCTCCCCGGCGGGTATGGAACCATGTGGGATCTCGCCCAGAGCGATGCTTTAAGCGAACTCGTTGGGAGTGCATACGATAATCAAGCGATCATTGGAGCCATTTGCCATGGTCATGCGGGCCTAGTAGGCGCGCGACGAGCGGACGGGAAACCGCTTGTTGAGGGTCTGCGAATCTGCTCCTTCACAAACGCGGAAGAAGAAGCCGTTGGACTGACCCAGGTCGTCCCATACCTTCTTGAAACCAGGCTTCGCGAACTCGGCGGAAAGTTTGAATCCGCACCGAACTTTCAGCCCAAGGCCGTGCGCGACGGGCGCCTCGTCACCGGCCAGAACGCGCAATCAATCGCGGTCTTCGTAGAGGCGTTGTTGCGGGCAATTTCGGCGGCACAGCCCCTAGGTACTGCAACAGCCCAGCAGTAGTTAGGCTGCTAGGTTCTAATCACCGGCCACGAAAGTGGCCAATTTTAAAAGTATATCGTCCATGCCCCAACGTGCCTTCAAATTGCACGTTGGTGCCTTTCCGTTTCCAGCGTTATCGATCAAACAACGCAGTGGTCCGCGATGGGCGAACTCGTCTTTTGAACACTCTACCCCGGTCTGCCGGCTGCACGAATCTTATCAATGATGAGGAGGCTTCGATGCCAATGCAAGATGTATCACCCGGTCTTTACAATGAAGACTTGGCCCCCGTAAAGATTCGAAACTGGGGAGCTTTCAGCATCTTTAACGTTTGGACATCGGATGTACACAGCTTGTGGGGATATTATTTGGTGTCAAGCTTGTTCCTCATGTGCGGAGGCTTCGCGAATTTTTTAATCGCTATCGGCGCCGGTTCATGCGTTATATACCTTTTGATGAACTTAATCGGTTATGCCGGCGTCAAGACCGGTGTTCCATACCCGGTGCTCGCTAGAGCCTCCTTTGGCGTTTGGGGAGCTAACCTACCCGCCCTGATCCGTGCCATTGTCGCGTGCTTCTGGTACGGTGCACAGACTGCAGCCGCTTCCGGTGCAATCGTCGCGCTACTTATTCGCACGAAATGGATCGCTGATTTCCATCAGAATGTGCATCTTCTCGGCCATTCAGGGCTAGATATCATCTGCTTCCTCGTCGTGTGGGCACTGCAGTTACTGATAATCCAAAGGGGTATGGAAACGGTGCGGCGTTTTCAGGACTGGGCTGGGCCGGCGGTATGGGTCATGATGTTGGTCCTAGCGGTGTACCTATCTATGAAGGCGAAGAGTTTTTCAACGACCATCCAGATGCCTGTGGATCTTCTACTTGAAAAAACCAAGAACGCTGGAGTGCCGGGCGCGCCTGGATCTTGGACAGCCCTGTTCGCAGTCGCGGCGATCTGGGTAACCTACTTTTCACCGCTTTTCTTAAATTTCTGCGATTTCACGCGCTATGCAAGAGACCGCGCCGCGGTGCGTAGAGGCAATTTGTGGGGCTTACCGGTAAATCTCTTGCTGTTTTCTTTGGTTGCGGGCATCACCACGACCGCCGCCTTCAACGTCTATGGTGTGTTGTTGTTACACCCCGAAGAGATATCTGCAAAATTCGAAAGTTGGTGGTTGGCAGCACTAGCCGCGCTAACATTTGCAGTCGCCACGCTCGGCATCAACGTCGTCGCAAATTTTGTTTCGCCAGCTTTCGATTTCGCGAGCATCTTCCCACGTCAGGTTAGTTTCAAGAGCGGTGGCTATGCCGCAGCGCTGATCGCGCTGACGCTTTATCCTTTCGCCCCTTGGGCGGGAAGCGCGGCGTCGTTTGTTGCTGGTGTCGGCGCTACCATGGGGCCTATCCTCGGTGTCATATTGATCGACTACTATTTGATTCGCAAGGGAGACATTGACGTAGAAGATCTCTACCGCGAATATGGTGAATTCCGGTTCCAGCGTGGCTGGCATGTCAACGCCTTCGTTGCCGCCGGCATCGGTACGATGTTCTCCTCGATCCTGCCCAGCTTTACGGATTGGCTGCCCTCTTGGTGGGGCGTCTATGGCTGGTTCTTCGGCGTGGGAATATCTGGGTCGATCTATTACGTATTGCGCATGCTTGTATTGCGCTCTCAAAAATAGCGACAGCAACATAAAACCCGAGGAGATCGCATGCTCCGATTTTCGCCGACGGCCAGTCTTACCGAGGCAGTGAAAATGGATGGGTTCCCGACGAAGTAGCATTGAAATGGGGCCGAAGTCCTCCATATCCTTCACTCCCGCACCGGAATAGCGCAGCGATGAACCTTGCCTATCAGTGCTTCCACGCGCTGAGAAAGTACTCGTCGCACGCGCGCTTAGTGCTGATATATTGCGCGGGTAACTTCACATCATGAGTAGTTAAGCATCTAAGGCTGCTTCGATCGTCGCCCCCTCTTTTGCTATCTGAGTTCGCATGGTGGTGAGGAATTGCCGTGCGGCGCCATGCAACGCAGCGCCAGACCGGAAGATAAGTACATCGTCGAATGGCACGCTTACGCAAAGCCGTCTAATCACCAAGCCCCTCGTGAGAAATTCAATTGCTGGAAGAGGATGAACAAATGCGATACCCGCCCCACTGCGAGCCAATTCGCAAGCTGATATACAAAATGGCGTCTCAACGACTGTCCTTAGGCCGATTCCTTGCCTTTTAAGATGCTGTTCCAGCGTTTGACGCGTGACATCTTCCGAATTCAACGAAATAAAATTGTCGGTAGTCAAATCTCCCAGTTGCACGACTTTTCTTTGTGCCAATGGATGCCCGGTCCGCATGGCTATCACGCCCTCGAAAGAGCTAAACGCAGAATGCTCCAATCCGACGCATGGCATTTCGGGAGCCATGAGTCCGAAGTCAACGGCCCCTGACATGACCTGTTGATGCACGTCACGTGATCCCACGACTTGAAGCGATATCTGAACGGATGTGTGGGCTTCCATGAAGGCGGCTATAGCTCTCGGAATGAAACAGTTGCCAAGGGCAGGATACGACGCAATGGTTAATCGTCCCTCAGCGAACGACCCTAAGCTTCGAATGACGTGCTCAACAGACTCATACCCGACGAAATAGCGGTCTATCGCCGTCATCAAGACACGCGCCGCGTGGGTTGGGACCATCCGGCCTCGAACACGATCGAAGAGCGCCGCACCGCAGTCCCGCTCCAGCCTAAGGACAGCCTGGCTTACTGCGGGCTGCGACAACCCGAGCAGTTCGCTCGCTCGCGCCGTCGAGCCTGAAGTGATAACCGCACGAAATGCCTCAATTTCACGATGGGACATGACAAAACTTTATACGCCAAGAAGGTTTAACTATAGCTTAACAATTTTGACTTTGGAAAACTGCGACCAAGAATTCAAACCCAGTAGGAAGAGACATGCGCCAGTCACTACCCGAATCACCGTTCCAGAGCTTGACAGTGCCAATTACCAGAGCCTCGACGATCGTTTTCGACTCGTTGGACGACTTCGTCAATCGTTGGGCCCGGCAGCCTGATGGATTCAGCTACGGGGTGACTGGGACGGTCACCACTCGTGCTTTAGAACGTGAGATTGCTAAGTTGGAAAACGCAGCTCATTGCGTTGTCCTTCCATCCGGCCAAGCTGCTCTGACAGCAGCCGCGATGGCATTGCTCCGTAGCGGCGACCACATCCTTGTTACCGACGGGTCGTATGGTCCGTTCAAAGATTTCTGCGTTCGCTGGCTCGCGCAAATGGCGATTGGAGTTGATTTTTATCCAGCCGGGTTCCGCGGAGCGATCTCCGATTACGTCAAACCGAACACTCGCCTGATTCACATCGAGGCGCCGGCGTCGTTGACGATGGAAATTCCTGACATTGCTGCGATAGTTAAAACCGCGCGTGACCGTGGCATTCGCACGATGATGGACAACACATGGGCCAGCGCTGTCGCCTACCGGCCCCTCGAACATGGTATTGATCTAAGCATCGAGGCGGCCTCGAAGCTCTTTGGAGGCCATTCAGACCTCTTGATGGGTTCCGTTTCAACTAATGATATTGAACTCCACAAGAAGCTGCGTGACGTCCAGAACGCTGTAGGTCTCGCCGTCAGTCCCGACGACGCCGCGCTCGTTTTGCGAGGGCTCCACACGCTGGAGCTGCGCTACAAAGCTCAAGCGAAAAGCACTCTCAAAATTGCTGAATGGCTCGATGCACAACCACGAGTCGAGCGAGTGCACTATCCAGCCTTACGTAGCGATCAAAGCTTCGAACTTTGGCAACGCGACTTCACTTCGGGTGGTTGTGTACTGTCATTCTCTGCGGACGGTTCCGACGTGTCGGACTACCGAAGCTTCTTCTCGAAGCTAAAGCACTTTGCAATCGGTGCAAGCTGGGGAGGGGTTCACAGCCTTGCGGCATTTTATCCCAGCGAGATCCACGCGTCGCGCACCTTCAGGACGACCGACTCACCCTTGGTTCGACTTTCGATTGGTCTGGAAGATGTAGACACGCTTCTCGCCGAACTGGAAGCTGCATTAGGTTAATTTCAAACGTTGAATCACCTTGAAGAGGTTAGGACATGAAAGAATTGATCAAATTGAGACTTGAACGGCAGGTTGCTTTGATGGAACAGAATGGAATCGACCTGCTCATCGCGACAACTGCTGAAAACGTACACTATCTGACGGGGTTTTTTAGTATTGCGAAGCAAGTTATTCCATCGATGCACCTCTTTGCGGTTCTGGACAAGAGCGGCAGCGTCTTCCTCGTTTGCAGTAAGGCAGAAATACCGTCCGCTATGGAAGAGGGCCTTCGTTCTGAACAACTACATTGTTTCGGGCCTTTTCAATTTGCACCGCCTCCTGAAGGTGACCCGCATGCTGGCGTCCTCGCGTTAAATCAGACCGACTCCTTTACCGCTCTGGCTAGCGTTCTTAAAAAATGCAACGCTACCAGAGTCGTTGGCATCGACGGCGACGGTGTGACCCACGCGGCTTACGAGAAACTGCGTGAGACAGTCGGGAGCGGTGCCCGGATTGTCGACGGCGGAAAATGCATCAGGGCGTCCCGTCTCCTTAAGTTCGATGCAGAGATAAGGTCTCTCCGCAAATCTGGGCAAATCGTGGAAGCCGCGATTCAAGAAGTCTGTGAACAGTACGTCTCTGGCCAAACGGAGAAGGAAGCGCAACAGATCTTTGAGCGATACGTAGTCTCTCAAGGTGCCCGACCGAACTTTACTGTGATTTCGAGCGGCCCCCGATCTGCTTTCGTTGATACTCGCACGACGGATCGCCCGATGGTCGAAGGCGACCTCATTCGATTCGACGTTGGCTGCGTGTTCGAAGGCATGCATTCGGATATCGCTCGCACCGTGTCAATCGGGGAGCCGGCTGCAAAGATGAAGACGTTCTACACGGCTATTCGCAACGGGATGCAGGCAATGCTTGATGCATGTCGACCCGGTGCACGCGCCGGAGATATCTTCGATGTGGGCGTCAGTACTACCCGCCGCTCTGGGATTCCGCACTATGCACGCAACCATTGCGGGCACGGTATCGGAATGCAGGTATACGAGGCGCCAGGCATCGTCTCAACATCCGATGAAATCCTTGCAGAGCGGATGACTATGTGTCTGGAGACACCGTACTACGAGTTTCAATGGGGTGGTGTCCAGGTCGAAGATTCTGTTGTGGTCACAAGCGAAGGTTGTGAACCTTTCACCATTTCGCCAGTTAAACTAATCGTAATTTAACGAAGGGATTCAACATGTTCAGACGTCCGTTTATGAAAACTCTTCCGATCGCGGCATCACTTGCTGCAACCTTAGGTGTCCCGTTTCCGGCGTTTGCGGCAATGCCGGTTACTGTCGCTATTTTGACCACCGCCCCGCCCTTTGAATATAAGGACGGGGCGGAGTTGAAAGGGTTTGAAGTCGATCTCCTCCAAGCTATCGCAGCGAAAGAAGATTTGAAGCTGCAGTATGTCGAAATGAAGTTCGAGGGGATGATTCCGGCTCTACAGTCGCACCAGGTCGATGTCGCCGCAGCAGGTTTCTTCACTACGAACGCGCGTAAGGCTGTCCTCGATTTCTCTTCGCCCCACTATCGCCAGGGTAACGTTCTCGCAACCTCAATCAGCAGCCCGATCAGGTCGTTCACGGACCTTAAAGGTGCAACCATTCTTGCCAAAAAAGGCGCTGCGAGCGTCCCGGTAGCGGACAAGCTAGCGGTGCAGTACGGCGCTCACGTCAAGGTTCTGAACGATGAGCCTTCGATGTACATGGACGTTGCCACGGGTCAAAGCCAAGCGCTCGTGAACGATTCGGCGGTGATTGCTTACAAGATCAAGATCGACGGCGCACATGCATCTTTGCGCCAAGTAGGCGCTGTGCTAGAAGAGCAGGACGTCGCGTTTGCTTTTCCAAAAGGAAGCGCCCTGACGAAAAAATTTAACGAAGGGCTGCAGAAAATAAAACAGAACGGTGAATACAAAACCATCTATAGCAGATACTTCGCTCAATAATTTTCCCCGGCCGCGCCATGGAACGACTGTTAGCAAACTTTTATATAACTCCATCCGACCTTGGATTGTTACTGCTAGGTGCCGAGTTGACAATCGAGGTCACGATTATTTCGCTGCTGATTGCAAGTGTAATCGGACTTGCGGTCGGCCTTGCAAAAATTTCTCGCAATTCCGCAATCCGCGGCGCGGCAAGTGCGTACATCAGTATCATCCGTGGGTTGCCCTTGCTCGTTCAGATTCTTTATGTCTATTTCGGTATAGCGTTAACGACGGGCATTCGAATCCCGCCGTTCACGGCAGGTGTGGTTACGATGAGCATCTACGCCGGAGCCTACTCCGCGGAAATTTTTCGTTCAGGCATTGAATCAATCGACAAAGGTCAAATGGAAGGCGCACTGTCTATTGGATTATCGAGATGGCAAGCCATGTTTCACGTTGTGCTGCCTCAGGCAACTAGAAGGATGGCGCCCACTTTCGCAAATCTTTTTAGTACAACTCTCAAGGATACATCCTTACTCTCAGTAATAGGTGTCACTGAACTAACGATGGCAGGCCAAAACATATACGCCGTAAACTTCCAGACCCTAAAGGTTCTGACAATAGTGGGTGGAATCTATTTTGCAATGGTCTATGCGCTGTCGAAGCTGACGTCGCTGCTCCAAAAGAAGGCTCGCAATGCTTGAAATACGGAAATTGACGAAATCTTTCGGCGAGCACCGGGTGCTATGTGGCATCGATCTGGCCGTCAAAAAAGGGGAAGTGGTCTGTCTGATCGGCCCGTCTGGTTCAGGCAAGTCGACTCTGATTCGATGCATGAATCTTCTTGAGACGCCAACTTCTGGCGAAGTGTACTTTGAACACGTCTGCTTGACCGATCATCGCACCGACATTGCCAAAGTACGTCAAAAGTTGGGCATGGTGTTCCAGAATTTCAACCTTTTTGAGAACAAAACTGTTCTGGAGAATCTGACACTTGGCCCTCGAATGCTGCTTCGCTTGGGACGCGAAGAGGCTGAACAACAAGCACTTGCACTTCTTAACCGCGTTGGCCTGGAGTCGAAGTCGGATTTCTATCCCGGCGCATTATCTGGCGGACAGAAGCAGCGTGTGGCGATCGCTCGTTCGCTAGCAATGAACCCGCATGCATTGCTGTTCGACGAGCCGACGTCAGCACTCGATCCTGAAATGGTGGGTGAGGTACTCGCTGTGATGAAAGATTTGGTGAGAGACGGTATGACGATGATCGTGGTAACCCACGAAATGGGGTTTGCGAAAGAAGTCTCGGATCGAGTAGTATTCATGGACTCTGGCCGGATCGCAGCCGATTGTGCAACCGCGGATTTCTTTGGGCGCCAGCAAACGGATCGTGTTACTTCTTTTCTCTCACGAGTCAAGTGAGCACGCTTTTTAGATCGCAACTGGTTGCGGGTTTTCGATATGGTCGAATTTGTCTGCCGGCCTCGCCCGGGCTGGGTTTCTGAGCGTCAGGGCAAAATCGGCTAGAGTCCAGATTTCTGGACGCATCGAATGACGGGCAACCCCTGCTGGCAAGCGATTCCGACGAAATTGAGCGAAGCGCAGTTCGAGGAATTTGTCTTGCCGCACCTGAGTCGTGGTCGACGCGGACCGCCGCCGACGCTGTCGTTGCACAAGATCTTCAATTACATCCTGAAGGCGCTCTATATGGGGTGTCAGTGGATGATGCTGCCAATCGAAAACAATGACAAAGGCCGCCCCGAAATCCACCACACGCGTATCTACCGGATGATGCGGCGCTGGCAGGCCGATGGCAGCATCGGGCGGATCTTTGCGCGCACGGTACATCAACTTCATCAGGACCAGCTGCTCAAGCTTTCCGTCATCCACGGCGACGGCACGACGACCGCTGCGAAGAAAGGAGGCGACAACCTCGGATATAGCGGACATAAGCATCTCAAAGGCTGCAAGGTTGTCGCCTTCTGCGATCGGGACTGCAACATCATCGCGCCGTTCGTGACGGCCCCGGACAACCACAACGAATCGCCTCTGTTGTGCCACGCGCTGCCCGGACTCACCGAAATGGCGCGGGCCATTGGCGCGGACCTGCAGGGTTCAACCGTCAGTCTGGATGGCGTCCACGATTGCCGGGCTAACCGCAAGGCGATCTTCAATCGCGGCATGACCCCAAACATCCCCGAGAACCCGCGTGGGCGAAAAACACCGAAGCGGGGCCGCAAGCAGCACTTTGGTCCGGCGATCTTCGAGGAGCGCTTCAGGACCATCGAACGCGTCTTTGCCTGGGAAGATAAGTTCCGTCGTCTGCTGCTGCGCTTAGAACGCATCGGTGACGTGCACTACGCGTTAAAGACACTCGCCTATACGATGATCAATCTGCGGCACTACTGCCAAAACTGATCTCAATTTCTGACTTAGCGTAGCACCGTCGGCGCCCGGCTAAGCGTCGCGATCGTGCTCGACCTGTCGATACCTTCATCGTCGCATAACGAAACATATCTTCGCATCTTCAGCGTGCCGTACCCGACATCGATTTGCGCCTCAGGCTTGTTCGAGTGCCCTCTACGAAATCAGCGTCAAAACTCGCAACCAGTTGATTGTCAATGCGGCAAGGCGGAGCGGCTTAACTCGTGTGTATTGAATGGCTGGGTATTGACTCAGAGAACTACCCAGAAGGACATTCGAGCGTCTCGATCGCGAGCCCGGTGCCGCGAATAACGCGAGTCATCGGTTGTTCCGCATCGCTACGTGTAGTCCCGTTTCCCTGCCTGGGCGTTGTTTCGAATGATGCGGAAATCTTGCGTTGACGTCCCAGTTATCGGCCACGATTCACAATTCTTTAAAGTGGGCTGTAGTGCCGATAGCGAGCCGTAGCCCAATTCAATCCGGGAGCGCGTTGCTTTTCAGGCAGTCGATGAAATACTCAGCCGCGTCGCCCGGCACGCGATCCTTGCGCTGAATCAGGCTGAGCGCGATGCGAGGTAACGCGATATCAAGTGCAACGCGCTCCAGCGTGCCGCGCTCGATTTCCTCGTTGAGCTGAAAGTCCGGCCAGACGCTCACCACCCCCGCCTCGCTGGCGAGCTCCGTGTAGAGCCGCCGCGCGGTGCAGATCGTTATGCGCGACGGCAGTGCAATCGTGCCTCCCGTGGTGCCCGCGCGTGTGACCAACGCCGCCCAGAATGCGGGCACGCTCTTGCGTGTGTAATTGTAGAGCCAGTGCGCATTCCGCAAGCGTGCAAGCTGTTTCTCACCCGCAAGCGGATCGCCCAGCTTGACCGCGAGCGACTGTGACATGCTGCCGAGCGGTGTCACGCGAAATTCGTTGCTCGGATCACCTTCGCCAGTAAAGCCGATACACATGTCGAACGAGCCGTCGCGCAGGCCGTCGATGAGCCGCGTCGTCTGGCACTCGTGCACGTCGAGTTGCGTATCGGGAAGCCGCGTACGGAACGCGTGGATCGCGTCCGGCACGACGATCGATGCGGCAAGTAGCGACACGCCGATCTCGAGTGCCCGGCCAGCCGACGACTTCATCTCCTCCAGTTCCTGCTCGGCCCGCTCGATCTCGCTAACGACGGTGCGTGCACGCCTGAGCAGCGCTTCGCCATACGGCGTCAAGCGGATGCCCGAGCCGCTGCGTACCAGCAACTGGACGCCGAGGCGTGCCTCCAACTCCTTGACGCTTTTGGTCACGGCAGGTTGCGATAGGCATAGGGCTTCGGCGGCGGCCATCAGGGTGCCGTACTCGGCAATGGCCACAAGGGTACGCAATTGGGTGATTTTCATGGTTTCCGCGGCCCATAAGCTTTGGCTATGTACATAAAAAACTGGAAATTGACCAGTCGCGGCGTTGGCTAGTATAGCTACTCCGTCGCCGTCTGTGAGTCGCGCGGCCGGAAGCACTCAAGACATGGAGGAAAGGTGGGACTGAACGTCATCGATGCGGACATCGACGAACTCGTTGCATTGCGGCGAGACATTCACGGCAATCCGGAGACGACATTCGACGAGACGCGCACGAGCGAACTCGTCGCCGCGAAACTGTGCGCCTGGGATATCGAAACCCACACGGGTGTGGGCAAAACTGGCCGCGATTTGCGACAACGTCACGAGATAAATGACGTAAACAGCGATCGCGCGCACCGCGTCAATTTGCCAGGCTGGCGTTGATGGCGTTGCGTTGATCATCAGAAAGAGCGTTTGATTGAACGCTTCAAATGTACACATGCGGTGAAGTTTTTTGGTGGACGTGTGATGAATCGCGGCCAGCGATCATAGCAGGCCATGCTTAGGGACGGCTTAGGCGTAAGCGGAAGAAATTGGCAGAATTGTCCGGCGCTAGGCCGTTTAATCTGTCGATGCATGTCGGCAAACATGCCGGCCAACATATTGGCAAGCATGCAGGTGATACAGGCAAACATAAAAGGAGAACAAAACGTGGTGAAGATCAATCCGGACCGGTTGCTGACCGATCTTAAACAATTGCGCAGCTTTGGCGCCAGAAACCCTGGCGTAGTGCGACTGGCGCTCTCGCCGGTGGATCTTGCGTCGCGCCGCTGGCTGGTCGGGCGGATGACCGAAGCTGGGCTCGATGCCGCTATCGACGGCGTGGGGACGGTGTTCGGCCGCTCGCGCAAAAGCGGGCCCGCGCTCGTGATCGGCTCGCATACCGATACGCAGCCCACGGGTGGCTGGCTCGACGGCGCGATGGGCGTCATCTATGGGTTGGAGATCGCTCGCGCGCTGGCTGAATGCGACCAGACGAGCCACCTCGCCGTGGACGTGGCGTCATGGATCGACGAAGAAGGGACCTTTTCCGGTTTGCTCGGCAGCCGCAGCTTTGTCGGCGATCCGGTCGAGGCGTCGATTCGTGGTGCGACGAATCGCGAAGGGCAGCGTCTCGAAGACGTGCTTGAGGCTGCAGGTCTTGCCGGGTTGCCGCGCGCCCGCTTCGAGCAAGGCCGGCAGGTCGCGTATCTCGAGCCGCATATCGAGCAGGGTGGCCGGCTGGAAGCGAGCGGGAAATCCATCGGCGTCGTCACCACGATCGTCGGGCTTCGTGATTTACGGTTGCGCTTCACGGGGCAGCGCAACCACGCCGGCACGACGCCCATGTTGATCCGGCGTGACGCAGGCGCGGCGCTAGTTGCCTTCGTCGCGCGGATGAACGACGCGTTCGCGCAACTCGCGGATGCCGACACCGTGTGGACCGTGGGCCGCATCGATCTCGATCCCGGCTCGCTCAGCGTCGTGCCGGGGCGGGCCGATATGTATCTGCAATTCCGCGACGCGAACGCCGCGCGTCTGCAGGCGATGGAAGAGAAACTCGCGCAGCTCGTGTGGGATTTCAATGCGCAAGGTCCTGTGGGCGTAGAGCTGACAACCGTCGATGAACCGATGGAGCCGGTGATGATGGACTCGGCGCTCGCCGCGCATCTTGCGAGCGCCGCTGACGCCGTGGCGCCCGGACAATGGTTGCGGATGCCGAGTGGGGCCGCCCACGACGCGCAGGTCATCGCCCGTTGCATGCCTGCCTGCATGATGTTCGTGCCGAGTATCGGCGGCGTGAGCCACGACTTTATCGAGGATACGGCTGAGGCGCATATTGTTCTCGGCTGCCAGGTCGCGGCCACCGCAGCGGCCGCCATGCTTCAGGAGCAGTGGACGAGGCGATTGAGATGAACCCGGGCTAGCAGGGTGATTTTGTCGTGCGCAACATGTCGGCCGACGACGTAGCATTGTCGGCCGAATGGGCGCCGGAAGGATGGAACCCCGGTCTGCGCGATGCCGAATGCTTTCGTGCCGGGGACCCTAACGGGTTCTTTATCGGCACGTGCCTGCCTGTCCGCGGTCGCGTACGGCGAACACTTCGGCTTTATCCGGCACTGTTGCCGATGATCGGTGACAGGTACAACGAGAAGCATAGCAGCGTCAGACTTTCGGAATAGCGCGAGGTCCTGACAGGCATTCCTTTTTGTGAGCATGATGCGATTCGCACATTACCCTGTTCGCATATTTCGTTTGCTGTTCAGTTTCTGGATTGCCAGAATCGCGACAGGTCTTCGAGTTTCGCTTTCGTTGGGCGGTCGTTGCCGTGCTTACGCTCTTTTGGGGGGCGGAGAGTGTCTGGTTCCAGCCACCGAACCGAAGATGATTCGAAGTGCATGTTTTCAGCGCGTGCTTAGACAATTACTGATCCAAGGCGGTGAGATGAGAGGTCTTCTTACCCCCGGCCGGCGTTCACGAGCGACCTATGAGCCGATCTGGCAGGTCAATTTTTTCGAGCGAATTGCAAAAGCCATGCAGTGATTTCATCAACAGTATCGGCCAGTTGCAGCCATTGGGATTGCCGCTACCCCGACAATCCGATGTCGTCCGCGCTCCCACAACGGAAATTTCCTGTCTCGTCGTACTCCACGATGTCGAATCCTTTGCTTGGCGCGTGCGGGACGAAATAGTGGGCGAATAGCTCATACCGCACTTCGGATGTCTAGAACGGATGCTCGCTTGACGCGTTCCTCGCCCTTAAATTCGTTTCTCATATGATGACGGATCGAAATACATAATGATTCCCGTAGACGTCGCAAATTGCGCAAACGTCACGACAGCGACGGTATGCAAGGTACTGCGCAACCGCGGCAATGTAGGTCCGTACACAGTTGAACGTGTTTTTGGGTGGATAAAGGACCGCAGTTATAACCTAGACTTCAACGCGCGTGACCGTACATTCAGTTCGGTGAGATGGCGGCCAAACAGCGGTTTTTCGTTTGCTCGCTCTATTAGCACCGCAGCCGGATCAGCAGACAGACCGCCAGCTAGATATTGACGATGAACTGCTTCATGTACTTCCCCTCTTATTGAAATGAACGGAACGGTATCGGTAGGACAGCAGCCTTCTAGACGTTGCCCAGCACCAGGTAATCGTCCGCGTCGAAGCGGTGAGCTCTTGCCCAGTACTGGGTACTGAAGCCGGGCCAGAGCGTCGTGACCTTCCCGCTCCGCTTGTCTTGGTACCAGCTCTTGCAACCGGTCGCCCAGACCGATTTCTGTAGCCGCTGCTGCAGTCTCCGGTTGTAGTGGGCTTGGACTTCGCGCTTGACCTCGACCACCTGGGCGTCATTGTGCCGAGCTGCCTGCAGCGCGCCCACGATGTGGGCCACGTTCGCCTCGATGATGAAGACCATCGAGTTGTGACCCAACCCGGTGTTCGGTCCGGTGATCAGGAACAGATTAGGGAAGCCACTGACGCTGGCGCCCACATAGGCTTCGGCACCGTGGGCCCAGACCTCATTCAGATCTTGCCCCAGTCGGCCGCGCAGGCTTAGCTTGCCCAACGCCTCGGTCGCCTGGAAACCCGTACCGAAGATGATCGCATCTACCGTGTGTTGCCGGCCATCAGCTGTCAGCACACCGTTCGGTGTGACGCGTTTGATGGCCTCGCTCACAAGCTCGGTATTGGAGCGCTGCAACGCCGGGTACCAATCGTCCGAGATGAGGATTCGCTTGCATCCCATCACATAACTAGGCGTGAGTCGGGCGCGCAACGCGGGATCTGCAACTTGTTTATGCAGATGCCGGAGTGCGATTTTTTCGCCGATCGCCATGTATTTTGGATCTACCACGGTGCCCAGCGCCTGCAATTCGTTCAACCAATGGATGCCCCACCGTTGCAGGCGCATCACACCCGGTAGATGGCGATAGAGCGCTTTGCGAAGCGGCGTGAACGGCCGGTCCTCGCGCGGTACGATCCAAGGCGGGGTACGCTGAAAAACGCTGAGCCGGCCAACCCGCGCACCGATACGGGGCACGAACTGGATGGCGCTGGCGCCGGTGCCTATCACCGCAACGCGCTTGCCTTCGAGCTCATAGCCGTGGTCCCAGCGCGCCGAGTGGAACGTATGACCCTGAAAGGATTCCAGGCCCGGCAGCGTCGGCACCGCTGGTTCGCTCAGGCCGCCGGTGCCCAAGATCAGGAAGCGGCAGCGCAGGCTGCCGCGGTCCGTGTCTACGCGCCACGTCAAGGCGGCGGCGTCGAAGGCGGCTCCTTTCACGACCGTGTTGAAACGAATGCGCTCGATCAGCCCATACTGCTCGGCGCTTGATCGCAGATAGGCGAGGATCTCGGCCTGACCTGGATAGCTGCGTGACCAGTCGGGGTTGAGCTTGAACGAAAAAGAGTACAGATGCGAAGGGATGTCACAGGCCGCGCCGGGGTAGTGGTTGTCCCGCCATGTTCCCCCCACCGTGGCTCCGCGCTCCAGCATCAGCACCGATTCGAAACCGGCCTCGCGAAGCTTGATGGCCATGCACTGGCCGGCGAACCCGGTACCGACAATGATTATTTCGGCATCTAGCGCTGTCAAGGGATTGTGTCTCTGCTGCTTGATCATACCCGTACTCCTTCTGCTCTTATTGTGCGGTTGCTCATGCCCGTCCGAAGACGTGTCCGTCTGTGTTTCTTAGATTGACTCAACTAGTTGCCAGTTGCGTCATGCAAGCTGTCGCCCGCACTTCCGCAGTCGCACACTCTCACACGTAGATCGCAAACTTGAAACGACCTGCCCCAGTCATTGAAATTTCCGCGACCGCAAGCGGACGCGACAGCATGGGTCAGTTCGAGTCCGGAACTACCAACGCTCACTACGATTGCGTGGGCATTAAGAGCCTGAGACGTAAATTTCCCTGTTCATCAAAATTTCAAACTGGTCAATCATCGTCGTTATGATGCACCTTGGAGCAAGGCAGTCACTCTGCCTGCAGCGTGGGCAAACACGGCATCAACAGAAGGCTCGCAAGACCCAGATTCGGCTCCAAACAGTGAGATCAATGCTCACGGAGACATCCCGGCAAACCCACGCCCAGCAACCCGGCGCAAAGCGATCGCATCGAGGTCCGTCGGCGCGGCGCGTCCAAGAAAGAGGAAGGCGCCACGAGGCGCTTGAAGCTGCATGGCGCGCGATTCTTTGCGTCAGGATCGAGAACGTGACGATTCGGGGAATTGCGGCCGAGCTTCAGGCCACGACCCGCACAGTGGTCCACCACTTGAGGAGCGCGGGTATCGTGCTGCGGGATGAGCTGCACCAGTTGATCAAAGGCATGGTCGACGAAGTGATGCGCCACCTCGAGGGCGTGGCCGGTATCACCAGCGTCGATCGCATCCACCACGCCTTCCTGCTTCACGAGGAGGGGGGTAAAACGGCGTGACACATCAGGCGTGCATTCCTCCCCATATCTATTTGCAATGCTAATCGTCGTGTCAAAGACAAACGACGCTGCGCATCCGTGAGAAGTGATTTTGCCAACGAGCTGACGGCGTTGCATGCGCAAAAGACGATTCACGTCGGGCCAGGCACGATTCTGTATGTCGATGAGTGGGTTACCGTTGCTGATGGGTTGGGTGTCTGGCGAGTCATCGACCGGAGGCGAGTTCTCGCGGAGCCCCAACACACGTTCGTGAATCACCGCATTACGGCGTGTTGCGCGTCTAAGGACTGAGACTGTCGATTCCATAGATATCAAAGGATGGCTCCGTTGAGACCACTACGCCGTCATGGAGCAGCGGACGGGATTGCGACCAGCAGCGGCCGGTGTAGTCCTCCGTCGGCGAACGGGGGGTTTTGCGTTGATCCGACTTGGCATTGAATGTTTGGGGCGAGCAGGGGTTGCATAGGTACTCACTCACACGTGGGAGATCGGAAGTGCCGAAAGTCTCTACCAGCGGTACTGACATCGGTGCGGTGCTACGGGTCTTGGTGAGGCGCTGCGAGTCCCACTAAGACCCGGATATCGCGCCAACGGGCCCACACGTAGAAACGCCCGATGTCGGTGTCCAGTCGATCTATCGCGTAGCCCATCAAGTCCACTGTCATTGCCAGCGATCCACGGATGCGGCAATCCAAGCGCTCGGGCTTGGCGCTGAAGAGCCGGCGGTGGAACACAAGCAGTTCGTCGCTCACGGTGGTCTGCACTAGGAGGCGATGCCCGCGGCCGACGACCGCCAGCGCGAACTGGATGACTGTGTCGACTAGGAGCCACAGCGTCAAAGGCGAAAGGATTTCGAACAGGGTGCGCGTGATACCACGCGTGCCGTAGGCCTCGAACAGCACATAGATGAGGATCTCGTTCAGTGTCTGCGAGATCGCAAAGCTGATCACCAGCAGCCAGACCGGATGAATTTTTCGGAAGGCCCAGACATAGGCGAGTACTGGGCGCCCGAGCAATTGTTCAAGCTCGGCGAACATGGTCCGGCGCTCGGTCGTCATCGGCAGGTTGAGGAGCCGGGCATCGTCAACGGCTGTCTCGTTTGATGGAGGCATCGAATGGGAAGTGGCCAAGCCGGAGACGGCAAGCGCAAGATTCAGGGTTCGACGAATCACAACGGCTCCTCAAGGCTTGCAAGTCTGCACAGTGTCTGTGACCGGACTCCAAGTCTCGGTCTCGCCGAACATTTCGGTACCGATGAAGCCGCGCAGGAACAGCTTGTCATCGCGTTTGCGCAACACAGCCCTGTTGGTCTGGCCGTCTCCAGGGTCGTACACCCAGCCGTCCTTCCACATTGTTCCGTCGAAGTGGCGCAACTCAAGAATCTGCAAGCCGCAGATCGGGCGCTTACGCTGCTCTGCGGTCGGGTTGGCTTCGTCGGTTCCCCCTACTCTGGCCCAGGCGATGTAGCCGCACAGCTCCGCGGCTGCGGGGCATGGCTTCAGCTCAACGATGGACTTGTCTGCGGTATACCAGCGGCCCTCGAAACCGGTCCCGGAGGGCGTTGGTTGGCTCAGCGCCTCATGCGACCAGAGGCATGCGGTTAGCACCAGAAAGGCAAGCCGGCCGGAAAGGCCTTGCATTCGTGATCGTGTCGAGAATCGGCGTGAGCGGAACGAAAGCATTTTTTCTCCTTGGCTCGGAAAACTTGGCGATAGACTCATCAGAGGAAGGACTCGCGGAGCGTGATGACCGGCTGGCTCGCATCGCCGGACTTGATGAAGGGTTTGAGCAATGTGAAGAACTGGTCGGCATCAATCGCTGCTTCAGGGGCGAATGTGCCTCTGCGGCTGATCTGTCCCTGGGTCAGCATGAGTAAGGCTACAGCCGTAGGAATACAGGTGTTGGGCCCCATGCCGCCGGGAATTTCTCCGTTCAGCCAAGCGCTACAAACATGACGGCGTCCATTGGACACACCTTCAGCAATGGCGGATATTTCCGCCGGGATGTAGCGGCGACCGAACAAGGTTTCCTTTACCGAGCTCATGAGTAGCGACATTGATTCGCCAAATCTCAATCCCGTCAGGTCCCTCTTCAGCACGATATTGCGCAGTAGTGACGCAGCTTGCGTCACACTCTGGCCGCGCTTGTCGACGCGTGCTTGTAGCAGTTTCAGCAAACCGATTAGTCCATGGGAGAACACCATTGCGTTTGCGCTGTCACGTATGGACGGAAATGAAGTTGGCAACGTGATCGGTTCGGGGTGGCCAACGGTGTGTGCGCGGATCGCACCAACACCAGGAACATGCAGATCGATTTTGGTCAGTGGTACGCCCGCGGCGATGCGACCGGCCTTGAATACCGGGATGCTGCCGGTTAGTTGCTCCATCCAGTGATCGACTGCCGCTCCAGCTCCCATGTCGGCGTTCTCCTCTTCCTTGGCGCGCGAAGAACTGCCCCACGTGGTAACAACGCGATGTGGCGCACCGACCTGCCGGATGGCTTTGCTGGCTAGCAGGTTGGCAATACCCGGACTAGCGCCCATGCCGACAATTGCGGTGACGTTGGCGGCCTGCGCTCTGTCGTTTAGCCCCAGCATCGCCAAGGTGGGCTCCGGATCATCGCAGATGTCGATATAGTGGCAGCCGGCTGCGATGGCACATTCCAGCACCGTCGTGCCGAACAGGTAGTAGGGCCCGATCGTGGAGACCACAACGTCATAGCCTTTTAAGATTTCGGTGAGGGCCACGGAATTGCGGGCGTCGACCGCTACAGCGTCAATGTTCGGTTTGGCAAGGCGGGCCACATAGCGCTGCGCCTCTTCGACGTTCATGTCAGCCACGGTGAGCCTGGAAAAGGCTTTTAGCTGGATCGCAGTCTCGACAAAATGCCTGCCCATCAGGCCGCACCCTCCTAAAGCGATAACCTTCATGGCAGTGCTCCTGTCAGCGTGCGTGATTGGTGTGCGGCAAGCTTTGTCGGCAGAATTGGCGCTGACGGGGCGGAAGTCTCTGTCCAGTCAGCTTGGCGGAAATGCTCGACTAGGCGCTGAGTCAGCGACGGCAACAGCGCTGCGGGGAAGTCATGCCCCATGCCAGCGATGCTTTCAAACACCGCGCCGGGAATGTGCTCTGCTGTACTGCGTCCAGCTTCGACCGGTACAAGAGGATCGTCCCGGCCATGCAGCACGAGACTCGGCTTGTCGATCAAGGGCAGTAGCGGTATGCGCGAACCCGAAGCCAGGATCGCGGCAAACTGTCTTTCAGTGCCACCAGCTGCCGGTGCATTACGCTCGAGGTCATTGCGCACTTGCTCGCGCAGCAGTTCGTGCGTCGTCGGGTAGCGCGGGCTGGAAATTAGCTCCCAGATGCGTACACCGTGCTCGATCTCGTCCCGCAGTGAGGGGTTCCGTGGCGGATTTAGAAGTAGCTTGAGTACATCAGCGCGCGCCTTGGGCAGGCGGTGATCGCCTGAGCTCGACATAATCGATGTCAGCGAACGGACCGCAAACGGAAAACGCGCAGCAACGATCTGGGAAATCATGCCGCCCATCGAGGCGCCCACCAAGTGAACCGGTCCGGAATCGAGACTGTCAATCAATCCCACTGTGTCATGCGCCATCTCGTCCAGCGAATAGGGCGCGTGGCTGCGCAGGCCGAACTGTGCGTTCAGATAGTGCCAGGCCATGCGTGGTACGCCCCTCATGCGGCTGGACTTGCCAATGTCGCGGTTGTCGAAACGGATCACGCGGTAGCCTGCCTGCACGATGGTCCGGACCAATGCGTCGGGCCAGCCAGTCAGTTGCTGGCCAAGACCATGCACCAGCAGTACTGGCGTCGCGTGGACGGGGCCGTGACTCTCATAAGCCAGCGTTACGCGGCCGATGCTGGCAAATCTCAGAGGGGGCTTCAATAGAGTTCTCCGCGATAGGTGAGGAAAATTTCTCAAGTGAGTAGATCATAACGGTTATTATGTTGGTGTGCATAGGTAATTACGAGAAGACGCGGTCCGTCTTGCCGATGTTGGGATTCAAGGCGCAGTGGAACAGAAAGCTGGCTTAGCGCCGCTTGTCAGATCGTTTGCGCAGCGCTGACGCCACAGATCGCGTCGAGTTGGAAGCGTGCCAGGGGGGCTGCTCGATAAGCCCGCAAGTAAGCGAGTAACGCTGGTGTGCTCCTCGCGCGTATGGCTCGCGGTGAATCGCTCGCCGTTCGAGTCAGGTTGAGGGCCGCCGCTTCGCTCCAGCTAGTGATACGCCGTGAGCAAGGCAGCAAGGCGGTGCCCGTCGTCCTAAAAAAAATACCGCAATACCGCCGCCATGCTTATATTCATGTAGCTATGGCGGCATCGCGTCCATTGCACTCATCGCCGTCATCAATCTCGCCATGTCCGCGAAGCAGGCGACGTGACGCGAGTCGCGGCGGCAAAGATCAGAGCTTGCAGCAGCCATGATCGATGGACTTGCTGTCTTCGACGCTGCTCTGATCACGCCCGGACGGTAAGTCCATCGTCGGGTTGGCCGAGAAGACGTTGTTCGGTTTCAGCATGAAACCGGCGTACTCGACCGGCATAATCGGGAAGTCCTCTGGTTTGCATACGTGGGTGTGGTCGAAGCTGTGCCACGACGCCAGATCTTTATTCTCGACGTTGCGTTTCGCCTCGATATAGCGCGGCAAGCCGGCGCCGCCCGAGTGCTGGTTCGGATAGTCGCCGCTCGCGTAACGCTCGGCCGGATCGAATGGAGTGACCCACACGTGGCGCGTCGCGAAGCCGCCGCGTTGGCGTACCTTCGAACGCTCGTCGGCAAGCATCAACCGGGAGTCGTTCACGATCAGCTTGTAGTCCAGGTTTGCACCAACTGCGTTCTTTACGTTCGGGTTGGTGACCTTCCAGTAACGGTCGGTGGTACCGGTGGTTCGTGCTCGGATCGGAATAGGCACGCACATCTCCGTCACGTTGGCGCGGTAGACGATCGACCGCACGTTCTTGCCGTCGTCCCATGAAAGTTGATGCAGCACCAACCCATCACCTAGCGTAAAGCCGACGCGGAAGATCCAGTTTTGCCAGCTCACATACCAGCCGTCAATGTTGAAGCTCGGACCCTCCGGCTGTTTGATCGACAAGGGCTTGAGCGTGGTGCGCGGCTCGCCGAGGCCCGGCGTGTCGTAGTTGTGCTTCTGGCGTGGAATCGGAATGATGCGTCCGTCGTCGACCAGTTCGATCACTTTCTTCTCCGGCAGATCGACCACCGCGACCCGCCTTCAATCGGATGAGCGTAATCAATGTCAATCGCGGTCTCTCGGTAGTAACTCACGCACCGCACGAGGCGGCGGCCATTCTCGTTCGTAGGAACCCAATAACATTTTCGCCCTTGCTCACGGCGCTAAATGAACGATAAAGTGCGCCGGGAGGGAAGACACGCAGCAAGACAAAAGAGGAGACAGACAGAATGAAAAAAGTTACGCTCAACGGCAGTTTCCCGATGCTTCGCGCTGCCGTGATGGGACCGGTCGTGCGCGCGCTCGATGCCTCGGGAACGGATTGCGATGTGCTGCTCGCCGAGTTCGGTATGAGCCGGCGGTTGCTGTCCAATCCGTATGAAATCCTGCCGCTGACGCGCTGCGTCGCTGCTTTCGAACGCGCGGCCGAGGTGCTTGATGAATCGGCGCTCGGCTTGCGATTGGGCAGCGAATTGCAATTGACGGAGCTCGGGCCTGCGGGTCTCGTGTTTCTATCGTCGCCGACCTTGCAGGCGGCGCTGCGCAAGTTCAGGCGGGCGTTTGCGTCGTGGCAGAACGCCACGATCAGTGAACTGCTGTGCGACGGAAAATGGCCGACATGGACCTACCAGATCGCCGATCCTAACATCTGGCCGCGCCGGCAGGACGCGGAATACAGTCTCTCGATGATGTGCAATATGCTCCGGTGCGTGTGCGGCGCCGCATGGAATCCAGTCGAAGTGCAATTCGAACACGCAGCGCCCGCCGATCTCAAACCTTATGCCCGTCATTTCCGCGCACCGGTTCGCTTCCAACAGTCTTTTAACAGTGTGGTTCTGCGTCCACAAGATCTCGACGCATCGCTCAAGAGTGCCGATACACAAATGGTGCGCATGATGGAACGCCATGCCACAGATCTGATCTCGCGTGATGCGATGCCGCACAGCCTTGTCGAGCAGGTACGCGATCTGGTGACCCGGCGGCTTGCACATGAAAAGTTGGTCGTCGGCGACATTGCGAAAGATCTCGGACTGTCGGATCGCTCGTTGCAACGGCATCTCGCGTTCGAGGGGACATCGGTACGGCGGATCGTGCGCGAAGAGCGGCAGCGCAGTGTCGAAGGACTGCGGAAGCGCGAGGGGCTTACCAATGCGGCGATTGCACGAGCGGTCGGCTACGCCGATGCGACGGTACTCTGGCGTGCCAAGCGCAACTGGAAAAAGCAATAAATCGCTGCGGCGCGGCAATCACTTTCAATCCGAGAGATGACTCGGCGATTCCGCTTCGCACCCTAAAAACTTCCGTTTCCAAAGCATTCCCTGCAAACACGGCGCTTCCGCGTTGTCGTCCGCACTGGCGCGAGTTATCGAAGAATTGGCGCGGTTCGCGGAATCCTTTTATTTTTTTAGCTGCCTACCATGCGCTCACACCGAAGTATCGAACGTCGGTCAACCACGCGCCGGACCAGCATTTCCGCGGGTTAGGCGAATTCCAGGCTAGCCAACAAAATAGAGGCAGTGATGAATGAACCTTACTCTCCGACCCATCTGGTGGACGCGGAGAACCCTGCGGAACTGAAGGGCAATACGCTGGGCTTATGGCAGATCGTGTTCCTTGTGATTTCCGCTGCGGCGCCTCTGAGCGGCATGCTCGGCGCGGTGCCACCGGCAATCAGTCGGGGCAACGGCGCGGGCATTCCGGGCGCGTTTGTGATTGCGGGGGTGGTGCTGCTGATTTTCAGCGTGGGGTTCGCGTCGATGAGCCGGCACGTGATGCGTGCCGGCGCGTTCTACGCCTACATCACCGCCGGGCTCGGACGACCGTTGGGCATGGCCGGTGCGCTCGTGGCGCTGATGTCATACACCTTCATCCAGATCGCGCTGTACGGGCTGTTTGGATTTTTCTGCACGGCAATTCTTTCTCCACTACTGCATACCACGATGCCCTGGTACGGCTATTCGATGATCTGCGTGGCGGTGGTGCAATTCACTGGCATTCGCGGTATCGATCTGAATAGCCGACTGCTCGGCGTGCTGATGTGTCTCGAACTGGGCATTCTGCTGCTGCTCGCGATGGCGATCGTCGTGCATGGCGGTGGTCCGAACGGCCTCACACTCGCGCCGTTCGCGCCGGAGCATGTGTTCAGCGGCCATCTTGGCATTGCGATGATGTTCGCCTTCGCGTCGTTCATCGGCTTCGAAGCGACCGCAATCTATGGCAAGGAATGCCGGAACCCGAAGGTGACCGTACCACGCGCGACGTATGTCTCGGTGATGCTGATCCTCATGTTCTTCACTTTCGTCACATGGACGATTGTCAGCGCGTACGGGCTGAACGGCGTCGTTGCGATGGCGGCCAAACAGCCGGGCGATTTCTGGTTCATCCAGTCCCGCAAGCACCTCGGTGGGGTGGTGACGACCATGATGAACTTCCTGTTGCTCAGCAGTATCTTAGCGAGCCTGTTGTCGTTCCATAACACGCTGGTGCGCTATATCCACGCGCTGAGCCTTGAAGGCATCCTGCCGCAGGCGCTCAACTGCGTGCATGCGAAGTACCGCTCGCCATATGTCGCGAGTTATCTGCAGACATTCTCCGTGTGCGTCCTGCTCGGGCTCTTTATCGCAGCGGGCAGCGACGCGTTCAATATCGTAGCCGGTTGGAGTGCGGCGCTCGGCACGATTGGTATCGTGATGCTACAGGCGGCGACGAGTTTTTCAGTTATCGCGTTCTTCCGCAAGAACCGCAAGGACACGCGCATATGGCACTCGTTCGTTGCACCGCTCGTAGGCGGAATCGGCCTCCTGTATATCGGCGTGATTCTGGTACGCAATCTCGATGCGCTCAGCGGCTCTGATAGCCCGATCGTCAAGTCTTTTCCGTGGATTGTACTAGCGGTGGCGTTGGCCGGCGTTGTGATCGGTTTGATTCTGCGCGCGCAGCGACCGGACATCTACGCGCGCTTCGGCCAATGATCGAGCGCAGCACGCTGCTGTAGAGGGACGCGGTCCAGCGGCATTCTAGCGATTGGCTGCTGCGGTTTGTTCGCGAACCACAGCGGACTGGTGCAGTTCGTCCTCGATAAACAACCTCACTTTCATTTCCCGATAAAAAAATGGCATATACATTCGTCAAGCGCTCGGCGCTTGCGCTGGCCGCGTGCGGCCTCGCGATGGGCGCGCATGCGCAATCTTCGGTGACGCTCTATGGCACTGTCGACGCCGGCGTCGTCTACACGACCAACCAGCAGACAACGCTCGCCGACGGCAGCACCAACGGTCACGCGAATTATCAACTGGCGGGTGGCAATCTCGTGCCGTCGCGCTGGGGCTTGATGGGCACTGAGGATATCGGTGGCGACACCACGGTCAACTTCACGTTGGAGAACAGCTTTCAGATTGGCAACGGCGCGATGTTGCAATCGAACACACTGTTCAACCGCAACGCATGGGTCGGGTTGAACAACGGCACGTACGGCGCGCTGACGTTCGGCCGTCAATTCGATCCATTCACGGACTACATGGCAGTGTATGCATCGAGTAACGACTGGGCGACGCTATACGGTGCGCATTTCGGTGATGTTGACAACCTTGATGAGGCATTCAACTTTAACAACTCGATCAAGTACATCAGTCCGAGCTTCGGTGGTTTGACTGTTGGCGGGTTGTTCAGCCTAGGGGGCGTGGCGGGGAATTTTTCGCAGGACAAGGGCTGGGCATTGGCAGCGAATTACGCACAGGGACCGTTGTCGCTGAGCGCGGGTTATCTGGAGTTGAATCAGCCGTTGCAGGCGGCCTTAGGCGGTACTGCCGGGTATATCGGCGATTTCAGTTGCGCGAATGCCGATGCGTCGTATTGTCTGCTGCAGCAAGCGAGCAAGGTGAGGATTTTCGGAGCAGGGGGCTCGTATGCGTTTGGCAAGGCGAGCGTGGCGCTCACCTATACGCATACGCGCCTGTCGCAGAGCCAGTATTTCGCGAGTGCGGTGACGCCTGCTGGGTCTGATATTTCGTTCGACATTGCCGAGTTGAATACGACCTATATGCTCGCGCCCGAATTTCAGCTTGGCCTCGCGTATATTTTCAACGATGCCAAACCGAGTGGCAGTGCTTCAACACGCGTGCATCAGATCAACCTCGGCGCGGTGTACAGCTTGTCGAAGCGGACGGCGGTCTATGCGGTGGCGATTGGGCAGAAATCTTCCGGCGCCGGACTGGGGATCAATCCGTCGACCGGGCAGACGGAGAATCTGGCGCAGATTCCGAATATCGTCAATTCGGATACGGATAAGCAACTCTCTGTGATCGTCGGCGTGCGGCACAATTTTTGATTTTTTTGCGCAGCGGCGCTGTGGTGGTTTCCCGTGATGTTTGCGGGCATCGCCAAGCAGATGTTCTGCGCGGCAGCGCCTCCCGCGGTTGTACCTCACGGCGCAAGTACTGCGGAACAGGCGAAGCGAATCCGATCGAAGTGTTCGGAACGCGGTGTCAAGTAAAACTGGTACGTCCTTAAAATCCACCCACTACTTCTTCCCTGAGCCCGTCGGTGCCAAGTCGTTTTCGCAAACTCGAGATATTTTTCTCTGAAATGGACGAAATGACGGTCTTTCGATAACGAAACAAGAGCTATTGATCTTCTGTTTGCTCCGTGTGTTTGACAACGCGCTGATACACCTGTTTGATTGCCAGATCGCATAGCAGTCGACTATTACAACTGCACGTGCGCTACCGCACCCTGTATCCACCCGGGACAATATTCACATTCGTAGCCAGCGGGGCGACACGTCGCTATTTCCGGCCACTTGGCTGTTGGTGCTGGGGCATAGGGGTGAGAAATGCTGCGATATGACGCTTCACCAGCATGCGCTGTTGAGCGGGTGGAAAGCGGCTGGGATCAATGATACGGCCCACACCCAAGCCATCCGCGAGCGCCACCATTGCGTCGGCCTCCAAGGTCAGGTCGAGGCCGCCGCGAATGACTTTCTGCTTTTGCAGTGCGCTCAACTCCTCGATCAACGAATTTCTCATGAAGAGATAGCGGCGCTGATGTTCGGCAGACAGCTTGGCGTTGCCGATGGACCCATTCAGAAAGGCCAACCAGATTCTCCAAGCCATGTCGCTTTCTTCGTCTAGCGGCAGCGACGCATAAAGGATGCACTCGAGGCGAGCGATACCGCTCACCCCAGCAAGCTGGCGCTGGGTCTCCTCGACCAGTCCTACAATGAGATGATCGAGTGCATAAAGCAACACTTCGTCCTTGGTGCGAAAATAATGGACGACCGTGCCCGTTGTTGCGTTCATCTCCGCTGCGATTTCCCGAATCGTGACATGCTCGAGCCCTACGCGAAGGATGGCTCGCCAAGTTGCTTCGAGTACGTCGGCGCGTTTTCGTTCGTACGCTTCATCTCGTGTACCGACACTGGGCGTCGTACTGGCGGATCTGTTTGCCGCCGGCTGGCGGTTGGCTGTCTTGGATCGTTGTGTCATCGCAGTGAATCCAGGTATGGGGGCGAACATTGTCTGCTGGCGCAGCTCCATTGGCGATGGAGAGCGGGCGATTGTATCGGTTCACCGTGAGGTTCATTGGCATCATAACAATTATGATTCTCAGTCTGACAACACGGGTTTCTCGAGGATATTCGCTCTCTCGGTGCTGAATCCGCCGCCCAGCGTCCGTGGCGAGGGCGAAGTGTTGAATGGTGCATAGCCCGGGCCCTCCACGTTAGATCCATCCGGCGGTGGAAGGGAATGCCTGCCATGTCTTTACACTGCAGTAGTTCGGGACTTTGGAATGGAATTGATGAGCATCGTGAACGAAACACATAGCTGTCGACTAGCTTATGTTGATTAGCTACATTGTCGATCAGCATGACTATGACTTCGAGAAGAGAAAGTCGTAGGTACCGGCCACCCCTGCCGTCATTGCTCCGGAGTACTTGGCGGATATCGGAGCGTTCCCGAACAGACAATCCGTAACTATCGGTCCGCCGGGGAGAGTCGGTGTGCAGGCTGGACGGTGAGCTGCGCAGGACACTGACTTGTACAGACCCGAGGCAAGTCGCGGACGCCGTGCTTGATGTGGCAAAACAGTCTCTGTTCCAGTCATGCAGACCAACTAAGTTCGAAGAGGGTCCCACCTTTTGCGGCCCTACGACAAACTGCTCGGCCGCCGTGCGCTTGTGCGATTGCGCGTACCACGGCCAATCCCAGGCCGCTGCCGCCTTTTTGCGCTGAGCCTGAGTGCTCACCGCGCATGAAGGCTTCGAATACGCGAGCAGCCATTGTTTCGTCGATGCCTGGCCCCTCATCTTCGACTCGCAGGTGGCATATGCCATGCTCCACACGCGTTTGTATGCGCACCAAGCCTGGTGTGGCATGGCACCGGACGTTTTCCAACAGTGCAAGCAGGGCCTGCCGGATCCTGACCGGGTCGCAGCACACCCTTTGGTCCTGCAGATCGAGCACGAGTTCGAAGCCTGCCGAGTGTAGGCCGGATTCGAGCAACCGCGTGACGGCGCCGATCTCCGTAGCTAGATCGATATCCTGCCAATACAACTCTAGATGACCGCTGTCAGCTAGGCCCACGACGCGCAGATCCTCGATCAGGTGTGTCAATCCTTCGACGTGCGCCAGCAGACTGCGGAACAGTGATGGATCGGGTGCGAAGATGCCTTCTGCCAGTCCCTGAAGCCGTCCGCGAAGAATGGTCACGGGCGTGCGCAATTCGTGAGCGATCGCGGCATTCCAGAATTCCTGCTCCCGCGTCATGCGTTGCAGCCGTTCGGCCATCGTGTTGAAGTCGTCAACCAGCAAGGCGGCTTCGTGCAGTGAGTGATCATTCGCCACCGCGCGTGCTTCGGGATCGCCGCGCGCGACCTTGCGCAGGCTTTCCGCCACGGAGTTCAACGGTGCGAGGATGCGCCGCGATAGCTTTACCGCAGCCGCCACACCGACGCCTAGACCTGCGCACGTGGTCAGGCTGATCCAGATCCACTCCGGTCCGCTCGGCATCCATCGGTCCGTGGGGCAACCGGGAGAAGGCCAGAAGAAGGCGTAGAACACCAAGGATCCGAGCACAACGAGCAGCATCACACCCAGCACCACTGCCGACATGGACAGGACAATTTGACGACTCAGGCCTTTGGTCAATTTCACGTGGTACTTCCGAGCCGGTAGCCGGCGCCTCGCACGCTGCTCGGTACGCCCTTGAGACCGAAGTCTTCCAGCTTCTTGCGTAGTTTGCTGATGTGGCTGTCCACCGTGCGCTCAAGCGTGTCGCCCTCTGGCAGGCAGGTGACCAGCAGTTCGGCGCGGCTGAAGACGCGCTTCGGCGCTCGCGCCATGTGCTCCAGCAGCTTTAATTCGGTTAGCGTCAACGAGAGCACATGCTGCTTGCGGTCGACAAGGAGAGTCACCTCGTGAGTTTCCATGTCGATCTGGAAGGCGCCTACCCGTAGGATGCCCGGGTGCCTGTTATAAGTCGTCGACCGGCGCAATACCGCTTGGACCCGCGCGACCACTTCAGCTGGGTTGAACGGCTTGGCGACATAGTCGTCGGCACCGAGCCGCAACCCCATTAATTTGTCGATGTCCTGATCCAGCGCCGTCAGCATGATCACCGGGGTGTGGCCGCGATGGCGTAATTCCGACAACACCTTCCAGCCGTCCACATGCGGCATTTGCACGTCCAGCAAGACGAGATCGGGTTTCAGGGCGAGATGAAGCTCCAGTGCCATGCGGCCGTCGGCGGCATGGACTGTGCGCAACCCGCTGCGCGCAAGGTAAGCCGCGAGGATATCAGCGATTTCCGGCTCATCTTCAGCGACGAGTACTAAAGCATGTGCGCCACTGTCGACTTCGGCGGGCAACACGTCGGTAGGGGAAGGCATCGGGGTTACATCACTTTCAAGTTTGTATTTCCCTCCATCATATCTCCACAGTTCGTCAATCGAAATTCCATCGTCATTGCCTACGCTCCTCCACTTTGCTGGCAGCAGAGGTTGCCAGTGCTAAACGAGGTTGCGGAATATGAACACTGAATGGCTCCGGCGCCGCTATGGCTTTTGCTTCGTGATGGTGTTGCTGGCGATGAGCGGATGCGGTGGCGACCTGCCGGAAAGTGCAACTGACGAACGCGTCCACGTGTCCTTCATCACGGTCGCACCGGTCAAGCTCGGAGTGACCGAAGATTTGCCTGGACGGGTCATGGCAGTGCGGACCGCGGAGATCCGGCCTCAGGTGAGCGGCATCGTGCAACACCGTCTGTTCGAGCAGGGCGCCGAGATCAAGGTTGGGCAGCCACTGTTCCAGATCAACCCGGCCCCGTTCAAAGCCGATGTGCAGATGGCCGCAGCGGCGCTGCAGCGTGCCGAAGCGGCCCTGCTGCGGGCGCGGGTGCAGGCGACGCGGATGGAGAGTCTGGTGCAAGTCGACGCCGTCAGCCGGCAGGTTTACGACGACGCGGTTTCGCAGCGCGACCAGGCCGCCGCCGATGTGGCGCAGGCCCACGCCACCCTCGCGCGTCGGCAGCTCGATCTGAAGTTCGCCACGGTCGATGCACCGATTTCAGGCCGCATCGACCAGGCGCGCATCACTGAGGGTGCCCTGGTCGGCGCGACCGACAGCACGCCCATGGCGACGATCCAGCAGCTTGACCAGGTGTACGTCGACGTACGCCAGCCGGCCTCGATGCTGGAACCGTTGCGCGAAGTGCTGAAGACTGAAGAAGCCGATCACCATGATGGTTTGCCCGCGCGCATTCTACGCAGCAACGGGGAGGCGTATCCCATGACCGGCAGCATCCTTTTCTCAGGAGTCAATGTCGATGCCGGGACCGGCGATGTGCTGCTTCGCATCCTGGTGGACAACCCGCAGCGGGAACTGCTGCCGGGCATGTTCGTGCGCGCGCGGATACCGCGCAGCAGCTATGGCAACGCGCTCATGGCGCCGCAACAGGCGGTGGTGCACATCGGCAGCGCTGCGCGTGTCTGGATCGTCGACGCGAAAGACAAGGTGCATGCCGCGCCTGTTCAACTGGGCGAACTGGTGAACCGCCAGTACCACATCCGTGCGGGTCTGAGCGCCGGTCAGAAGGTGGTCGTCGAAGGGCTCGAACGCCTTGCAGAAGGTACCGAAGTCGAGCCACATGCATGGCCGGCCGCTGAACCCACTGACGCCGCCGCAGCGCACTGAGTTACAAGGAACATCTAAAGCATGCCTCAGTTCTTTATCAAGCGACCGGTATTCGCCTGGGTCGTTGCCATCTTCATCGTGCTGCTGGGCGTGATAGCGATCCCGCAGTTGCCGATTGCGCGCTATCCTTCGGTCGCGCCGCCGACGGTCAGCATCTATGCGAATTACCCGGGCGCCACGCCCCAGACCATGAACGACTCGGTGATCGGACTGATCGAGCGCGAGTTGTCGAGCGTGAAGAACCTGCTGTACTTCGAGTCGTCGTCGGACACGTCCGGTTCGGCGGAGATCACCGTCACGTTCAAGCCGGGCACGAATCCCGAGTTGGCCCAGGTCGACGTGCAGAACCGCCTCAAGGCGATCGAGCCGCGGCTGCCGCAAGTGGTGCGGCAGAATGGCCTGAATGTGGAATCGGCCGCCTCCAGCTTCCTGATGCTCGTGGGACTGACCTCCGACGACGGGCGCTACGACGAAATAGCGCTTTCCGACTACATGGCGCGCAACATCGTTGAGGATCTACGCCGCATTGAAGGCGTGGGACGCGTGCAACTGTTCGGCGCCGAGGCGGCAATGCGGATCTGGGTCGATCCGTCCAGGCTGATTGCCTACGGCCTGTCGATGAGCGACCTGACCGCGGCGATCAATCAGCAGAACGTGCAAATCGCACCGGGACGCGTAGGCGACGCGCCCGCGTTGCCCGGACAGCACGTGACGATTCCGCTGACCGTGGAAGGGCAACTGAAGACGCCGGAGCAGTTCGCCGCGATCGTGCTGCGCGCCAATGCCGACGGCTCCAAGGTCGTGCTGGGCGATGTCGCGCGCATTGCGCTGGGCGCGCATTCCTATGGATTCTCCAGTCGTGAGAACGCCAAGACGTCGACTTCGGCCGCCGTGCAGCTTTCGCCAGGCGGCAACGCGGTCAGAACCGCCAAGGCCGTGCAGGCCCGGTTGTCGGAATTGAGCAAGACCATGCCTGCGGGAATGCACTATTCGATTCCCTTCAACACCGCGCCGTTCGTGGAAATCTCCATCGAAAAGGTCATCAAGACGCTGCTCGAAGCGATGGTGCTGGTGTTCCTCGTGATGTACCTGTTCCTGCAAAGCATCCGCTATGCGCTGATCCCCGCGATCGTGGCGCCGATCGCGCTGCTCGGCACCTTCACCGTGATGCTGATGACGGGCTTCTCGATCAACGTGCTGACCATGTTCGGCATGGTGCTGGCGATCGGCATTATCGTCGACGACGCGATTGTCGTGGTGGAGAACGTCGAGCGTTTGATGGCGACCGAAGGCCTGCCACCCAAGGAAGCGACCTCCCGCGCGATGAAGGAGATCACCGGCGCGCTGATTGGCGTGACGCTAGTCCTGGCGGCGGTGTTCATTCCCATGGCGATGTCGAGTGGCTCGGTCGGCGTGATTTACAGGCAGTTCACACTGTCGATGGCGGTGGCGATTCTGTTCTCAGCCTTCCTTGCCTTGAGCCTGACCCCTGCCTTGTGCGCCACCTTGCTCAAGCCGGTCGATCCCGGCCACCACCAGAAGCGCGGCTTCTTCGGCTGGTTTAACCGCAAGTTCGAACGCTTGACGCAAGGTTATGAATCGCGCGTAGAGGCGCTGGTCAAACGGTCCGTGCGCGTGATGCTCGTGTTCGTTGCGATCACCGGGGTGCTCGTGCTGGGCGTCCGGCAATTGCCGTCGGCCTTCCTGCCCGAGGAAGACCAAGGTTACTTCATGACGATGTTCCAGTTGCCCTCGGACGCCACCACCGAACGCACGCTGGATGTGGTCAAGCGCTACGAAAAGCATGTGGCCTCACGTCCTGGCATCGAGTCGAACCAGTCCATCATGGGCTTCAGCTATTCGGGAGCCGGGCCGAACGCGGCGCTCGCCTTCACCATGCTCAAGGACTGGGGTGAACGCAAGGGCGCGAGCGCCGCGCAAGAGGTCGAGCTGGCCCAACAGGCGATGTCGAACGGCACGGAAGGCACAGTGATGAGCCTGCTACCGCCCGCCATCGACGAACTGGGGACCTCGTCGGGATTCAGCATGAGATTGCAGGATCGCGCCAATCAGGGCTACGCCGCGCTGAAGGCGGCTGAAGCGAAGCTGTTAACGCTGGCGGCTCAGAGCAAGGTCGTGACCGGCGTCTATCCGGACGGCTTGCCGCCCGGCACGAGCGTTCGCCTCGATATCGACCGCCAGAAAGCCGAGGCATTGGGAGTGTCGTTCAGCAGCATCAGTGACACGTTGTCCACGGCCATCGGCTCGCTCTATGTCAACGACTTCCCTAACGCCGGGCGCATGCAGCAGGTCATCATCCAGGCGGATGCACCGGCGCGCATGCAGATCGACGACGTGCTCAAGCTGTACGTGCGCAACGCTGCCGGCGGCATGGTGCCGCTCAGTGAAGTGGTCCAGCCGGTCTGGAGCGAGACGCCGCTGCAACTGGTGCGTTACCTAGGCTTTCCGTCGGCGCGTCTCTCAGGCAGTGCCGCGCCCGGTGCGACCAGCGGTGAAGCGATGGCCGAGATGGAGCGTCTGGCCGCCAAGCTTCCGCCTGGTTTTGCGGTGGCATGGACCGGCCAGTCGCTGCAGGAGCGTCAGTCCGCATCGCAAGCGCCGATGCTGATGGCGCTTTCCATGCTGGTGGTGTTCCTGGTGCTGGCGGCCTTGTATGAAAGCTGGTCGATCCCGCTGTCGGTCATGCTGGTGGTGCCGCTGGGATTGATCGGCGCGGTCGCGGCCGTGCTGCTGCGGGGCATGCCGAACGATGTGTTCTTCAAGGTCGGCATGATCACGGTGATTGGCTTGTCGGCCAAGAACGCGATCCTGATCGTCGAGTTCGCCAAGCAGCTGCGCGAGCAGGGCAAGGGCTTGATCGAGTCGGCGGTGACGGCGGCGCGCTTGCGCCTGCGGCCCATCGTGATGACCTCGCTGGCCTTCGCGTTGGGCGTGGTGCCGTTGATGATCGCCACGGGCGCCAGTGCCGAAACCCAGCACGCGATTGGCACGGGTGTGTTCGGCGGCATTGTCAGCGCGACTTTGCTGGCGGTGTTCTTCGTTCCCGTGTTCTTCGTATTCGTGATGGGCTTGCATGAGCGCTTCGACGGCTGGCGGAAGTCCGGCGGCAAGAAGCTGGGTAAGAATCTGGGCAGGAGCCGCCCCGCGCGAATCCAGGCACCGGAGAGCAAGGATTAAGCATGCGATATTTTTTCATTCTTCCGTTGGTGCTTGCGCTGTCCGCGTGCTCACTGACTCCGCCACTCGTGAAGCCCGAACTTCCGGTGCCTTCACAGTTCCCGGACAACGTGCAACGCACACAAGGTCTCGCCTATGGCGCGGACCTCGACTGGCGCACGATGTTCGCCGATCCACGGTTGCAACGACTGATCCGGCTCGCGCTGGATAACAATCGCGACCTGCGGGTGGCCGCCTTGAACGTACAGGCCGTGCAAGCACAGTTTCACATCCAGCGTGCCGCGCAGCTGCCGGGCATCGATCTCAACGGCGCGATGTCGCGCGGGCGCATGGCGGCCGATGCCATGGCCGACGGGGATACGGCCTCGGTTCGTGAGCAACACTCGGTGGCCTTTGGGCTGAGCGCATTCGAGATCGACCTGTTCGGGCGTCTGCAGGCACAGTCCGACGCGGCGTTCGCCCGCTATCTCGCCACCGATCAGGGCCACCGCGCGGCCGAGATCGCGTTGGTTGGCGCGGTGGCCGATGCTTATTTCGCCGAGCGGCTGGCCCAGGGCCAATTACAATTGGCGCAGCAGACGTTGACGGACTGGCAGCAGTCGCTCGATCTGGCGCGACGTCTCAAACAGGCCGACCAGAATAGCGGTCTCGACGTGGCCCAGGCCGAAGGCCAGGTGGCCACCGCCGAAGCCGATCTGCAGAGCCGCCAGCGAACGTTGGCGCAGGCGCGCAATGCGCTGGATTTGCTGGTGGGCGCGGAACTGCCTGCCGGCTTGCCCGAGCCGATGGCGTTGGACGACCGGCCGGTCGTCATGCGGCTTCCCGCCGGCTTGCCCTCGGATTTGCTGCTGCGCCGGCCGGATATTCTGCAGGCCGAGCAGAACCTCTTGGCCGCCAATGCCGATATCGGTGCGGCACGCGCGGCGTTTTTCCCGAGGCTGTCGCTGACCGCGTCGCTCGGATTCGCAAGTCCTGCGATGAGCGGCTTGTTCGATTCCGGGCGTCACGTCTGGGAATTCTCGCCGCAGATCAGCCAGCCGTTGTTCCAGGGCGGGCGCCTGCGCGCTGAGTTGCGTCTCGCGGAGTTGCGCAAGTCGGTGGCGGTTGCCGAGTACGAGCACGCCATCCAGGCGGCATTCCGGGAAGTTGCCGACGGCCTGGCCGGGCAGGCAACCTATGGCAGCCAGATCGACGCGCAAGCGCGGGTCGTCGCCAGTGCCGAACGGCGCGTGGCACTTTCCGGGCAGCGCTATCGGGCGGGGTTGGATGGCCGTCTGGAACTGCTGGATTCGCAGCGGCAGCTCTATGCCGCCCGGCAGACCCTGCTGGATCTTTACAGTCAGCAATTGAGCAATACGGTCGCGCTGTATAAAGCACTTGGGGGCGGCCTTGTTAGCGAGGCTGCGGACACACTGGCCGGTACCGCGGACCTTGACGGTAAGGTGGCTCGTTGATGGCGAGGTATGCTGGGCGCTGCCTATTGCGTTTTCGAAGGCGGGAATTCAAAGACGGAATCGAGGTTCGCGAATCCAGGGCGGAGCGCGCCCTTACGGTTTGTCCAGTTAGCATGATTTCTATTTCCAATCCGGCGAAAAGACTCGATATAACGTGATTTACCGAAGCGAGAATCTTCTATCGATGACGCTGACCACAGCGTGGAATGATCAGGATGTGGACAAGGTGTTGAGTTACTTCGATCCAGGAGCGGAGATTTCATATTCCCTATGGTCCCGAATCGCTTGGGACCAATTTTACCGGCTTGGGCGATATGCGTGCGGTCGTGAAGGCGCCTTCAACATCCCGATGGAAAGATTCATTCGGCGTCGCTGTACGTTGCGGACAACGCCGTTGTTGCGAAATGGTGCTTCGAGAACTTCAATGGCAACGGCGGCGCAGACAAAATTCACTGCACTGACGTCCGTATCTTCAGCGGGTTGTGGGCATGTCCACGCGATATAAATCCGGTGAACCTTGCTGCGGCAACGTCTAGGTGCGGGTTGGTAGCGCGGGCGTTGCCGGCTGGCGGGTTTGCTCCTTCAACGCTACGCCATCCGGTGCCGAAAACGGATAAAAGACCGTCATGATCAACGATTGCCTCTATGAGGATCCAGACCTTGCTAGCTTCTACGATGTCGAAAATGGTTGGAGCCCGGATCTAAGCTTTTGCTTCTCGCTGGCAGCAGGCTGCTCTTCGATGCTTGACCTTGGTTGCGGGACAGGCCGGCTTGCAGCGGCCATTGCAGCCGAGAGTTGCGATACTGTGTTCGGCGTCGATCCGGCGGGTGCCATGCTTGACATTGCCCGCGGCCGCCCGGGAGGTCAGTTTGTGACTTGGGTGCAGGCCGATGGTCGGAGCTTACGGTTAGGGCGCCGCTTCGACCTCATAGTGATGACTGGCCACGCCTTTCAGGTGTTTTCGACTGCGGAAGACCGGCTTGCAGTGTTGCGAACCATCGCTGCGCACTTGATGCCTGACGGCCGGTTCATTTTCGACAGCCGCAATCCCGAAGCAGCAGAGTGGCACGAGTGGACGCCAACGAAGTCAATTCGCCGCATCAACCACCCCAGCCTGGGGCCTGCACATTCCTGGAATGACGTGTCGCAGGATCCTGTGACAGGTATTGTCACTTACGGCACCTACTATCGGATAGACGCGGACGGCCGCGAGTTGTCTTCGCGATCGCGCATCTCGTTTCCGTCGCATGCGGAACTCGATCAGTTGATGGAGTTCGCTGGGTTGTCGGTAGAAGCATGGCTGGGTGACTGGACGGGTACTTCTTGCCAGCAAGGCTCCCCCGAGTTAATTCCGCTCGGGCGACTAGGTGTGATGTATCAAGAGGCTGTTTCTTGACGAACCGAACCTGAAGATCGGCGGCACGTCGCCAATCCCGCTATGTAGACAGTAGCGTTTGGTAGCAGTGCTGCCATTGCTTCCAAGGCCGGTATGCGCTGCGTATCGACTGTCCCACACGTCGCGTACTTCATGTGTACTGCGTCGAACTTTAAGAAGCGGGTTGTCAGGGTCGGATTGCCGATCGGTGGGGCGAGCAGCAGGCGTTACGAGAAACGCAAACAAAGCCCGAAGTCGGGTTGTAGTTCTCGTTCTTGACGTCATTAATTCATGAGAGGACGAAGGCAAGAAAGACGCTGCAACCGATGACGTGCTGCAACGTGTCAGGCAAAAGACGGGGACTACGTGAAACAGCAATGCTGATCAGAGTCGGGCAAATTCGGTCCGCTCTCAAACCAAGCGACTGCTTCTGCCTCAATCTTCTCGATCCATACTGCCTTGCAATCACCATAGGCATGGGAATCATCCGGATGTAGGCGCTGGCACTGCGCCTTCTCTTGGTCATAGACCGTGGCAATGTTCGGGTTCTGTCGCAGATAGTCACGAAACGCAAGGTGTCGTACGATTTCCGGCGAACCGTCCGCATAGCAATGAAGCTGAATCAGTCTGCGTCCGGTTTTCGGGTCAGACTTGGTACAGTAGCGTCGCCCAGGTAGTCCCAATTCGCCCCACCATTCGTAGCCGAGCGCTTCGATGTTTGCTCGGCTGCGATCCAGTGCCGCTAAGTCAACGACGACAGGCAGTAGGTCCAAAATCGGCTTTGCGCGGATAGCTGGAATCGCTGTTGATCCGACATGGTGGACGACCAGCAAAGGCGGCCCTATGGCGGAAGCCAATGTTTGACTTTCAGCAAGGGCATTCTCGACCCATCGCTGATCATGTGGTCGCAGTTCAACCTTAATTGGCGGCGGCACTTTGTTTCTCCCTCCTTAAACTTACCATTCACTTCTGAAAGCATAGCATCCACCGTCGGCGCTGCGGTGCGACCGTGCCCCGCGTGCACTGGCCATGTGCGGCGAGACGCAATTGGGATTGCGATGTGCAGGGAACTCGAGATGAGTATCGATGCCGGTATTTCCAAGCCTCAATCGAGGATTCCATGTCTCCTGCAGATGAGTTCGATGGTGGCTTCTTCAATGGCATTGCACTATATGGCAGACTTTACCGAAGCCATAAAACGGGTGCTTAAGGGTCTCAAGCCTACCGGAGGGCTGTTTATTCGGTCGGACATCACCTATGCACGGCGCATCCAGTCGGCTGGATAACGAGTGATGTGGACCAGACGCAGCATTGCCCGGTGGGCCATTACAGCGATGCATCGGATCGCTCCACCCACTGGTCCGTCGATGGTGTGATCAAGAACCATCAGACTGTTTCCACGTACGTGAACACGCTACTTGATAGTGGTTGCCGGCAGCGACATACGGCGGGGTTTGTTCGGGATCGGGTCGGCCTTCGACTGGGCGGCCAGTTGTTCGAGCTCGTGCTCAATGGCGACCAGATCGGCATCGATGGCTTCATCCAGCAGGCTCTGCTGCTCTGCGCCAAGCTTCTCGCTGCGTGCGGCGAATTTCCACCGCTTGAGCACCGCCATCTCATGGGTGAGTTGAGCGATGCGGGCATCCTTGAAACGCAGCTCGCTGTCCCGGGCACGCACTTCCGACATCAACTCCATAGCCAGAGCCCGCAGCTGCGCGGCGTCCATGTCCTGGAGTTGGGTCGTATTGATCATGCCGGTTATTGTGCCAGCGGGCCGCCAGCGCCTGAATTGGCACGAGCACCGATTGTCCGTCGCTAGATCACACGGATCACGCCGTCCTCGCCGATACGTTGCCAGGGCAACCCCAGCACGAGGGCGGCGAGTTGTTCCTGCGTCATTGACTGCTGGGTGCCCAGTCCGGGCTGCGGCCACACAAAGCGGCCCCTGTTCAGGCGCCTCGCCGCGAGCCAGATACCGACGCCGTCATGGATCAACACCTTCATGCGGGTGGCGCGGCGATTGGCGAACAGGTAGGCGTGATGAGGGCGCGCGGCACCAAACACCTGCACGACCCGGGCGAGTGCAGTGTCGGTGCCTGCACGCATGTCTAGCGGATCGATCGCCAGCCACACCGCATCGATACGGATCACTTGAGCCAGGTGCGCAACCACGTCGCGCACTCGCTGGCCGCCTGCACCGGCCAGCTCACCGTGATGACACTGCCGCCACGCCGTACTTCAACGCGGATATCGCCCGGCATCGACTGGGGCAACGACAGCGGCATGAAGCCGCCGGCAAGTTCCGTATGTGCGGGAACGACCTCTGCCTCGTTCACAGCGCACTCGGCCTAGCGCAGCCAGCGGTGAACGAGGTTTGCGTTGATGCCGTGTTCCAATGCCACGGCTGCGATTGATGCACCTGGTTGGCGGCAGGCGTCGACTACCGCCGCCTTCAGTTCTGCCCCATGTGTACGACGAATTCTCTTTGCTTCCATAGTGTCCACCTGGCTATCCTGGTGGACACTATCCTCACGTGCTATACCGCTTCGTTCAAGATGGGTTCGCCGTGCGCTTACAATTGGTCGTCGCCTTGAACTTGCGTTTCTGCCTGCAGCGTAGTCCAAGCTTTTTGCGTAGCCTCTTTATGCTGTGAACACCGAGCCGCACGCCGTGCTCGTCAAGGTGCTTCTGCAAGCGTTCGGGCCCGAAGCTCTCACGCGCGCGCTGATGCGCCGCGAGCACTTCGGCCTCCAGTCTCGGCTCCTGCTGTGCCCGCAACGACGGCGAGCGCTTGCGCCACGCGTAATAGCCGCTCACGGAAACGCCCAGCAGCCGACACATCGGCGGCACCGGATAGTCCTGTCGCATCTGTTCAATTACGCCGTACTTCACCGCGACTCCCTCGCAAAGTACGTCGCGAATTTTTTCAATAAATCGCGCTCCATTTTAACTTCGGCCAGCTCCCCGCTTGACTCGCCCGAGTTCAGCTTCGATTTCCGTCAGCGGTTTTCGGTGCTGACCTACGCGCTCCAGCTTGCCGGCCTTCGCAGCACGCACCCAGTTTCCAACCGTCTTCATTGATATCGGCAGCCAACGCGCAGCCTTCGATACACCAACGCCCTCGGTCATTGCAAGCTTCATCGCCTCTTCACGGAATTCCTTGGTATAGACGGCTTTGGGGATTCGATTCATGTATGCCTCCATTCCTCAATTTTACGGAATGTTGGCGTCCACTTTTTCCGGCCGGCCTCAAATGTCGCAACGATTGTTCACGAGGAAAGTCAACAACCGAGCGGCTGCGCTACACGCAGTACCTGCGCGAAGATCGTAGAACTTCGGCAAAGACTCAATCTCGAGATTCAGCGAAGCGATGAGCTTACGCACGATCTCGATCGCCGCGTCGCCCCGGCCACGCCATAGCTTGTCGCGCACGCGACTTAATAGCCGCTCGCATCGTTGCATGACCACGGGTCGTTGTAGCAGAGAAAGTGTGTACGCGCAGAGCGCCGATCTCACAGAATGAAGTTTCATGCCGATGTGAAACCAATCGAGAATTCTCGGCGCGACGCAAGGCGCAACTGATGTTACTAACGATCGCATACCCCGAGCGCCGTCTGTGACCACGTCAACCGTAGTACTCAGAACCCAGCCACACTGATCGAGCGCGGCCGCGACCAGCACGCGTGTCAGGCTCGGGCTCTGGAGTGCACGCGAATCGTCGAGCCGCTATCCGATAACATTCGACACGGCCGGCGATAACTTCAAACCTGCGCACATCTTCCTGCGGAACCGCGGTGATCACGGTGCCGTCTATTGCGAGGGGCAAGTGCTCGGCACCGTTGAGAGGTCGCGTTCCCGCGAACTGCCCAACGCGGAACTGGTCATTTTCAATGTGTTCACCGCAGTTGAGAGTTTCCCTGCGAACAGTGGCGTGAGACAGGGTGTGCCCGGCGAGGTCAGCGACATTGCGCGCAGCAGATCTGTACGAAACAGAGGCGCCTTGCTTCGCGTACGGGTACGCAAGTTCTGGCGTGCGCCGTCCCGGTAGCAGGCTTTCTATTGGACACTCGGAGAATCGCAAATCCGACGAGTCATCGTTTTCGTCCAACGGTTCGGGGGTGCACAAGCAGGATATGACGCGGGGCGCCCGAACCCTGACACTACCCAGGGCGGTCGCAAAGACGCGAGGGCGCCAGTCTTTTATGCGGCGATATCATCCGCAATGTCTGCAGCATCGGCGCTGCGCGTCGTAGGCGCGGATCTGGTCCTGAACCATTGCATGTTGAAGGCTAGAAAGCAGACTTTTTCCTTCGGACATCGACAATCCAAAATCGGCGAGGGTGGCTCCTTCGAGCGGGCGCTGAAACGTAGCTAACGGCACTTTCTCATCGGTACCGTCCCGCTGGAGGTAAATCGTCCAATGAATATCCATTTGTCACCTCGGTTCACGGGTGTCAAAAATAGCTTAACGCAAAGTGTCGCGCTCCCCCGGTTTTGTCCACACCCGTTAGTTATGCTAGCCATGTTTACAGGTCGCGCTGGCGAAAGAAAACTCGCTGCCTGCTCCCAATTAGGCTGGAAGGACGGATGTCTGGTTTTGCCGACGTGTCGTTTTAGCAACCGGCGAACGGCCGTGCGGCCGCCAATTTTGCTAGCGCGTTCAACGTGTTCTTCAATTCCGCAAATGCGGCCGTTGAGCGACGCAACAGGGTAAACTGGGGTGCACCGGCTCGAATTATCTGTACCGGACCTGCAACTCAGGCGGCCTCTTTGAGGGTAGCTGTGCTCTTACCGAATATCCCGGCGAATTGTCCCGCTACAGGATGCAGCGAGCGCGTATGCGCTTCTCGAGTCCGGAGAGATGTCTAGAGGGCGAGTGATACTCCCTATCGACCAGGCATCATCTAGTTAAACCTCCTCGCAAGCTCTTTCCAGCTCCCGCTCTTTTTAATCGACCTGCCAGAATGATAGAGGCGAATGCGGACCAACTGCCGTCCGCATCGGTGCGTTAGCGTCCAGGGTCCGTGCCTTCCACAACTGGCGAATCGACGGACAATATGCGTGTAAAAACACGTGTTTTGGTTGACGAATTCTTTTTTGTCGGTCAACATTAACATCCACGTGCCGAGCCGATGTCGGCGTACTCTCGTTAGGGTAGATATGACAAAGAAAATTCTGGTGGTGGGTGGTTGCGGTGCAGTGGGGTCTGCTGTTGTCGCAGGCATCAGAGCGCGGGGTGACGATGCTGCTGTTTTCGATCTTCCGAAATCGCTTGAGCGGTTGCGCGACGCCGACGTGCTGAACTTCCCTGTTGATGTGCGGGATCGCGCGTCTGTTCGTTCTGCATATGAGAACCTGGGAAACGCGTGGGGCCGCCTCGATGGCCTGGTCTACACGTCGGGGTTCGCGAATTCACCACCAACACCCGCAGAAAATTTGACAGATAGCGAATGGCGAGACGTGCTCGATGTGAACCTTTTCGGAGCATTTCTTGTAGCCACATGCGGCCGAGCCCTGCTCCTCGAAGGTCAGCAGTCCAGCATTGTCTTCGTTTCTTCGTCCATGGCCTTTGGGCCTGTACCCGGCTTTGCGCCGTACATCGCGTCCAAAGCCGGACTGATCGGACTGACGCGCGCACTTGCCTTGGAGTTTTCACCCAAGGTTCGTGTGAATGTGATTGCGCCGTCGGCGATGGAAACACCCTTTCTCGCCGGAGGCACCGGGAGGGTGGAGGACGAGGCAATCCCCGGCTGGTTCGACGCCACGATGATGAGTTCTCAGATTCCTCTGGGGCGGCTTGCGACGCCCCAGGATTGTGCCGGCGCAATAGATTTTCTTCTAGATGAGCGTTCATCTTTCATAACTGGCCAAGTGATTACGTTGAACGGCGGCAAGCAGATGAGGTGACAATGAATACCGAAAAAATACGGCGTTCGGTTGAAGAAAACGATCGGTTGCTTGATCTGAGAAAGACTATTCCGGCTCTTCAGAGCTACATCGAAGATTTCAAAAATCGGAGCGCATCGACGCTAGCATCTTTCCCATTTGAAATAGGCAGATACGGCGACCACTCGGATGAAACTTTCCTTCAAACAGATTTCGGTCGCACGCCTGCGAAGCGGCTGACCGTATTCATTCACGGCGGCTACTGGAGAGCCTATTCAGCGGAGGACTTCGCGTTCGTGGCTGACCACCTTCAGGAAGCAGCCACGCGTTTCATTTCCTTGAACTACTCCTTATGTCCGACGGTAGGCATTCGGCGGATTGTCCATCAGATTAGCAAAGCGCTTCAGAAGGTCGTTCGGGATAATCCAGGATATTGCATCCATCTTGTCGGGCACTCGGCCGGCGCGCATCTAGCCGCTATGTCCGATAAAACGAAGTGGTGGGAGGATGTCGATCTCGTCGAATCACCGGTGGAAAAAATCACGCTGGTCAGCGGCATCTTTGATCTGTCTCCCGTACAGCGATCCTTCCTGCAAGAAACGGTGAGACTGTCCGACGACGACGTCGAAGACCTAAGTCCTATCCACTTCAAGCCCGCATCATCATGCGAGTACGCCATTCACGCAGGCGGGCAGGAGACCCGGATCTACATTGCGGGTAGCGAAACATACTGCACCCACCTGCGAACTGTGGGCGTAAAAGCGAATGTGACCATCCACGAGGAGGCGGACCATTTTTCAATACTCTGCCGTGGTATTTTTTGGGGAGTTCGGGATGGCAACTGACAAGAGTAAACGGGGGTTCGATCTTGACTCTTACTTGTTTTTTTGGATCGGACAGATAGACCGACTATACGCGCGCTCCGTTACCAAGGCATTAAAGCCTTTCGACGTGAACCTCACCTGTTGGCGGATCCTCGCTCTTCTTCATCGTATGGGTTCCCTAACGACCACCGAACTGTCTGACATGTCCGCCATCGAACGATCGGCGCTGGGCAGAACTGTCGACACGATGCAGGCCTCTGGTCTCATCAGGAAGGTCGGCAGGTCTGATGACCAACGAATGCAGGATGTGGAGATTCTGGAAGCTGGAACGCGTCTGTATCTAGAAATACTTCCAATCGTGAAAAGGATTAACGACCATGCGATCTGGAACGTCAGCGCGGCTGATTTAGATCGCTGCATTTCCATTCTCAAGGACGTCCGTTCAAATCTATCCTGAAAATCGTAAAGTGAGACTAACAATGACCAGCGGCTGTCCCTACAAAAACCTGTTCGATCCTGAATTCATTCGAGACCCCTATCCCGCTCTTGAGTTCGCGCGCAAGGAGGAGCCTGTTGTCAAGATTGACGAGCTCAACCTGTGGCTCATTACGGCGCACAAGGACGTTCTGAAGGTTCTCCGGTCTCCGAAGATATTTTCAAACCGTAACGTCCAATCGCCGCTTTTTCCCTTTTCTGCGGACGCTGTCGCAACGCTCGCGAAGAACGGTTTTTCACCCGGTACAGCCCTCACTGGGAGCGATGGACCGCTACATAAACGTCTGCGCGCTGAACTATCCAAAGCATTGGATTTCACCCCTGAGCGAATGACTTCGCTCACTGAATCCGTCAAAACCGCCGCGACGCAATTGCTCGATTGCATCGTCGACGAACAGTTCGATCTCGTTGCGTCCCTGACATTCAAGTTCCCTGCGCGCGTTGTCTTCAAACTCATCGGTTTTCCCGACAGAGACCATGACCAACTTCAGGCTTGGTGTATGGATCGCCTCACGATGTTTTGGGGGCGATGCCCCCCGGACCAACAGGTTAAAGTCGCCGAGGGTCTGTCAGCGTACTGGAAGTACTGTGAGGATTTCGTCGCCTCGAGTAACCTCAATGAAGACACCATCACCGGCCGGCTTCTAGCGATCAACAACGAAGACGAATCGCGAGTTTCCCGACACGAAATTACGACAATTATTTTTGGACTTGTTTTCGCCGGACAGGAGACGACAGCGAATGCACTAGCGAGCATGTTCAGATTCCTTCTTGAAGATCGCTCCCGATGGAGTGCTGTTCTGCACGACAGGTCGATGGTACTTTCAGCATTCAACGAAACGCTTCGCCTCGCTCCGCCCATCGCCGCTTGGCGCCGCTACACAGAACAGGATGTGGAGATCTCAGGAGTGAATATTCCTGCGGGTTCTCATGTCCTTCTCCATCTTGGATCCGCCGGTCATGACGATGTCGAATTCACAGATCCCAATTCATTCGACCTGAAGCGCGAAGATAGCGACAGACATCTAGCCTTTGGTATGGGCTTGCATTACTGCCTTGGCGCCCCATTGGCCAAACTCGAGGCAGAGGTGATTTTGAACATGGTGCTAGATCGATTCCCGTCACTTGAATTGCTCCCTGAACAAACATTTTCATACATCCCTAACATTGCTTTCCGCGGACCGCAGAGATTACTAACGAAGAAGTGATCGAACGATCTCTTTCTGAGCACTTCTGCGTGTGATAAACGCCATTTATATCATTTAATTTCGAATGCTTATTATAATAAATTGGCTTGGATGTTGATTTTCACGGAATCCTGACCCGGGATTTTCATTGAATTCTTACCCACCCGTCGGACCGGCTTTGCGGGTTATTCGGTGGGCGCCCGGGTTTTTTCTCTCTCCTTCTTTGACTGTGTCTTGCTGTTTCTGAAACGATAGCTAACGCTACCTGTTTCTACAATGTGAGAGTGGTGCGTAAGCCGGTCGAGCAGCACTGTCGTCATCTTTGCGTCGCCAAACACACTGGCCCATTCGACGAAGCTCAGATTGGTGGTGATGGTGCTGGTTCGTTCGTAAAGCTTGCTCAGCAGGTGGAACAGCAGCGCACCGCCTGTCTGGCTGAACGGCAGGTAGTCGAATTCATCAATTAACGTTATCCAAAACATTACTGGACGAGATCGGGTACCTGCCGATCGGTTCAAGCAGTGGTAACCTGGACGGCGCAATCACGTTGGTCGACCGGCCGTCCTGCTTGACGCTATCCAGGCAACCTGTTCTTCCAGTTCGTCAATGCGTGTTATGAGCGCTGCCCCATCATCCTGACATCGAACCGCAGCTTCGTTGAATGGGGGGGAGGTGTTTGGCGACAGTGTGGTCGCAACGGCGCTGCTCGACCGCCTGCTGCCTCACGCCATCGTGGTGCGGATCGAAGGTTCGTCGTACCGCATGCACGAGCACGCCGATCTGCTGCCCGACCATCAGCGCAACCGCTCATCCTCCCTGAACCCAGGGCCCGCCGAACCCGCTCGCTGGCGACCGGGCCGCCACCGTTGAAACTCTCACGATTTGGATGTCGGCTGATCACCGTTCACACAGGGCGGGGAAGTTTACTTCGACACTTCTGGGGAGATTACGCCCGACGTTGACACGCCTGATCTACTTCTTTCGAGGACAAAAATAGGGACGATCGGAACACGCTATTCCGCAGCGACCTCTGAGAAGTATTCAGCGACTGCGAGATCGGCGCTCCGTCTGGCCTCTGCGGCAGCGTCCGGGCCGCAGGCGAGTCCCTGAATCGAAAAGAAAGTTACGCTATGCATCCCAATGGTCTTCAGAACAGATCTTAGATATGGAGTCAAGAAGTCAGGTTGACGATCCCGCTCGCCGGTATATCTCCCACCGGAGGAAACTGCGACGTAAACAGGGCGATCCGAGAGAGTTCCGACTTTACCTTCCGAAGTTACGTTAAACGTGCGATTCACGCGAACGATATGGTCTATCCACACTTTCAAACTAGAAGGCACTGTGAAATTGTGCATGGGTGTTCCGATGACCACACATTCCGAGTCCTCCAGTTCCTTGATCAATCGCTCAGATTCTCCGAGAGATCCCACCTCATATGGTGGGCTAGTAACACTCCGAGCCGTTGCGAGGTGGGTCGCATAGTTTGCGTCTATATGGGACACGGGACCCGAACCGAAGTCCCGATCGATCACCGTTGCGGCAGGGCTCCTTTGGATCAGGCGGTTCACTATCGATTGCGAAAGCCTAGCGCTTTCCGAGGCCCCTCCGCGGGGACTGAAGCTGACACGCAGAATTTTCATGAGTTTTCCAATCTCAAAGATTCTCCGAGGTAGATGGCACTAAGAAGCCATCGGCACGTACAACCCCGGTGATGATGTACCGTTGCATGCTCATCCTAAGAGTCCGATGCCATAATAGGAAGAGCCATAAATCGAACCACGGACTAGGCCATGGTACTTCCAGATCCAAACAACTTTTCATCGCTAGACCAAAATTTCGTCGAACCGCTCTACCGACAAATCTATGGCCGGTTTCGACGTGCCATTGCGGACGGCACGCTCGTGCCCGGAGACCGCATTCCTGCAGTCCGGGCTCTGGCCACGGAATTAGGATTGGCTAGAGGAACCATTGAAACGGCATATTCGCTGTTGGCAGCAGAGGGATACATTCTGTCTCGTGGGCAAGCAGGTACCATCGTGGCTCCGGGCCTAGTGGTCCGCAGACCTGTACCGAGCGCGGAGCGGCCATCAAAGGCGGTCGGAAGTAGCTCGAAGCTGCACCCGGAGTCAATCATGCCGTTCCAGATGGGCCTGCCCGCGTTGGATGCATTTCCACGGAAAATCTGGGCTCGACTTGGTGCGCGATGCGTCCGCGCCACCCAGATTCCAGGCATGGTCTATCCCGCTGCGCATGGATTGGAATCATTGCGCACAGCGATCGCCACATATCTTCAAGTGGCGCGCGGGATCTCCTGCTCGCCATCGCAGGTATTCGTGACATCTGGATATCGAAACTCGCTGGAATTGATTGCCCATGCACTTCTTAAGGCAGGTGACCGCGTACTGCTCGAGGATCCCGGTTATCCGCCCACCCGGCAGTTGCTGGAGCATCTGCAAATCGCAATTACCCCGGTTCCTGTAGACCAGGACGGTATGATTGTCGCCCAAGGCTTAAAGGCCACACCACGCGCCCATGCGGCAGTGGTCACACCGGCGCATCAAAGCCCTCTATGCGTATCACTATCGCTACCGCGGCGCCTCGCATTACTGGATTGGGCGGCACAAAACAACGCGTGGATCGTCGAGGATGACTATGATGGGGAGTATAGGTACGTCAGCCGCCCCCTGCCTGCTCTCAAGAGTCTCGATCGCGACGGAAGGGTGCTTTATGCGGGTACCTTTAGCAAGGTGTTGTTTCCCGGGATCAGGCTAGCATATCTTGTAGTGCCAGAAACCGAAGTCGAGAGGTTCGAGCAGGTTTCCCAAATTTTCTCGGGAAACTGTCCTGAACTTACACAAACGATCGTAACGGCCTTTCTGACGGAAGGACACTTTTCTCGTCACATTCAGCGTATGCGAAAACTATATGCTGAGCGCAGGGTCGCCACCGCAAGCGGACTGGAGAAGATCTTGGGACAGCACTTGCGAATTGATCCTCAACTGGGAGGCATGCATTTGATTCTGCGGCTGCGGGGTCAATGGTCGGACCGCGCGCTGGCCGAGCGCATGCGCGCCAACGGAGTGTTTGCACAGGCGCTGACCGATTGGGGTATCTGCGAACCGATAGAGCCCGCCTTGCTCGTTGGCTTTACCAATGTCGATTCTACGAGTACCGCCGAGAAGATCGGGCGGCGCATCCTTGAATTCATTTGAGTGCGATAGCAATCGGAATCGTGACGTTTTCCTATTGCCTATGGTCTACAAATCTGTCTAGATTACGGCTCTGTATTGCGTGGCCAGGATGTTGGATGATGAACATCCTCCAACCAACAACGTATTGATGGATCTGTCATGAGCAATCGTATCGACTACGCAAGAGCAGCACCAGAAGGATATAAGGCATTTGGAGGAGTGCACGCCTACCTGCACGACTGTGGCCTGCAGCACGAGTTGATCGACTTGGTGAATCTGCGGGTCTCGCAGATCAACGGCTGCGCTTATTGCATCGACATGCATTCCCGCGATCTGATAAAACGCGGTGTTACGGTAGAAAAACTGGTGCTGGTTCCGGTGTGGCATGAGGCTGGCGCAGTGTTCAACGCACGCGAACGCGCCGCACTTACGTGGGCAGAGACTGTTACACGAGTCAGTGAAACGGGCGTACCCGACGCGAGCTACAAGGCAATAACCGCAGAGTTCAATGAGAAAGAACTCTCTGACTTGACTTACGCGATCGCGCTGATGAACGCGTTCAATCGCCTTGGCGTTAGTTTTCGCAAAAAACCTGCCGCTGCCGCTAAGGCGTGAGTGCGCGATCACTGACATTGCCGGCCTTGAGCTACGCTACGGCTCATACTGCCACTTGCCACGGACTTGCCGACCGGCCACTCTCGCACTGTCGAACATGGATTGAAAATGATGCACCACTCGAAAAGCGGATTCTTGGTTCTATGGCCTTTACAGCGCGAGAGCTAACCTGCATACCCTATCGATACTTACCACGGACGTGTTATGAAAAAAGAATTGAAGCTCCGGCAAGTTGAAGGCGATACGGAGTTGCTGGCATGTCATGCAGTCATGGTGGAACTGCGCCCGCATCTTCACGATCCCAACGTATTTGCACGGCAAGTGATGCGGCAGCGTGAGCGTGGATATCGCTTACTGGCGGCTTGGGATAAGGACCGACCCGTTGGGCTCGTTGGCTATCGTCTTCAAGAAAACCTGATGTACGGTGAATTCATGTATGTCGACGATTTGGTTGTACTTCAAGATTATCGACGTGATGGCGCGGGGACTCAGCTCCTCTCTGCAGTACGCGCGTACGCCCGAAAATTGGGTTGTCGATACTTCACGCTCGATACCGGCTTGAGTATGGCCTTGGCTCAGCGCTTCTATTATCGACAAGGTCTGCTTGGCCGGGGGATGTGTTTTTCTGAGCCACTGTTTGGCGATGAATCAGCGTCGTAGTGATGTGACGCAACGTCACGTAGCTATCGATCGCATTTTTTGTCTTGCAAACCTGCACTTCCAAAGGTTTTGTCAACTTACCAGGAGTGAAGCGGCCCGACGGCAGGTGTGACGATTGTCAGAAAGCGGTCGACGGATTTTGAGCAAGTTTAGTGAGGTCGCGCCATGCGACGAACCTTGCCCCGTTACGCGAAAAATGACTTGTCGCAGTTGCGTACCTTTGTGGGCCAGACGTTCCACGACAGTTGATCGAGACCGTCTTGAGCACGCTGCGCGGCTTGTGCTTGCCGTCGGTCTGTGGTTTCGAATGCTGAGTGTGCTGGCGTTGCTTGATCGACCCCCTACGCTGTACCAGTCAGGGGCACACGACCGAGTCCGGGCCTTGAACGGGCATTCATTCACGCCGTTTCGCAGTCGTTGCAACGTCACCGCTAACGCTCAGACGTCGTTGTTCAGGCCCAGTGCCAGCGCACTTCAGGCCTGCTTCGACACGGTCAATTACGTCCGATTTGGGGAAGAGGTGTTACGCAGCAGCGTAAGCGCCTCTCGAACGAGATGGGCAAAGACTGCTATTTGATTCCGGTCACCGGATTGTTGGCCGCCGATCAAACACACGTGGGCGAGGCGACCGATAAGGTCTGCATCGACAGACGCTTCGATCCGCGAGCGGCAAACTGAGATGGCGAACGAAAGCCGGGTACTGTCGACTCGGTTCTGGTATTCGGCCACCAGCGGGTCTCGCCGCGCCCACGCCCGAATGGCAATTTCTCGTCCAGGCCGCTTTTCCGCGGAGATCACGAAATAACGCGCAAGCACATCCTCCAAACTGCAGCCTTGCGCAGCGTATGCGAGCATCCGGTCCGTATAGTCCAACTCCCATTGCGCAAGCAGAGCACGGACAAAGTCCTGCCGCCCACGGAAATGATGGTGGAACGACCCGCGAGTCACATTCAAACGTCGCGCCAGCTGCTCAGCGGAAATCCCTGAATATCCATCACTATCTAGGGCATCGAACCCTGCGGCAATCCAATGGTCACGCGTCAACATTCGCTTTACCCCAAAAACGTACAGGCTGTGTATGTTATCGCTTGTATCGCTAGACTGCGGGTTCCACAATCTTTCCCGCCTTTCACGGGCAATCTGCAAGGACGAAGGAGTCGCCAATGAAGAAAATTGCGCTTGTCGCTTTTGATCAATTCACCGACATCGACCTGTTTTTGATGTGGGACATTTTTGGCCGTAATCACCATGATTGGCAAGTTCGGATTCTGGGCAGGCAAAGTGAGCTTCGATCGGCTCACGGCTTGCTCATCAGCACTCACGGTTCACTTGCTGAGGCGAATCAAGCCGATGTTGTATTGTTCTTAAGCGGCAAGGAAGGGGTGCCAGCTGCGGTCTCGGATAACGCCTTCATGGGAGCATTTCAGCTGGACCCAAGCCGCCAGTTGATTGGCTCTATCTGCGCCGGTGCGTTCATTCTCGAGCGATTGGGCTTGTTACCGGAGCGCCGAGCCACAACTCACCCCGACGCGCGCCCGGCATTGCGCGCGGTTGGAGTGGAACCAGATGACAGGCCGTTTATGAGCATTGGCAATGTAGCAACGGCGGGAGGGTGCCTTGCCGCTCTATATCTGGTCGGCTGGATTGTCGAACGTCTGTTCGGCGCGGAAAAAAGCCGAGAAACGCTGCGGCCGGTTCTTCCGGCAGGACAGTATGACGTCTACGAACAACTCATTGCATCGAGCATAAGACAAGGCATCGACCGGGGCAGCGTGGCTGGGCCGTCGACGAAATCTTGACCTATGCGCCGCGAGGGTGATGATGTGCCCACCGTAAGGCTTGGCGTGAGCCGATGCAAATAGTCGGCGATTGGCAAGTCGAAGGTGCCGCGCAGACTGATACCGGAGCTCTTCCGCAAGCACAACAGCTGGCAGCAACGCGCGGTGTCCTCTATATCTGGAGTAGGTCAGTTCGCCCAATCATTCGCTCGTTTGGCCGACATTTCGACGCGTAGCCCTGCGGCTTTCCATTCGGGGAAGCCGGCTTCCAATCTCCGTGCGTTGAAGCCACTCGCCCGCAGAGCAGCAACGGCGTGGGTGGAAAGCACGCAGTATGGCCCTCGACAGTACGCAACGATCTCTTTGGCCGATGGCAACTCCCGGAGGTGCCGTTCCAGGTCCTCGACAGGGATGTTGATAGCACCCGGCAGATGGCCTAGCGCGAATTCATCCTCAGGCCGTACGTCGAGCAGCAGGATGCTGTCGTCCGCCATTCTGCCTAGCAACTCCTTAATGGGGACGCCCTCCAGGCGTTCCGGTCGGTTGATGCTGTCGGACACCAACTCCTGTATCTCTGCATGCTGGTGGGCGGCATAGTCGCGCAACGAGGCGAGCAGGTTGGCGATCGGTCCGGACGCCATCCTGTACAACACCCGCTTGCCATCCCGTCGAGTCTGGACGAAGCCGGCACGCCTCAGAAGTTGCAGATGCTGAGATGCGTTGGCGATGGACAAACCGGACAACTCTGCTAGTTGCTCGACTGAGTGTTCCCCTTGAGCGACGTGCTCCAGCAAGGCTAAGCGATGTACATGCCCGAGCGTTCTGGCGATTTCTGCCAGCGCATCAAATCGCTGCGAGGGGTGCGGGGCGATGGTCGTGTTCATTGACGCCAGAATAGCATTGGCATAACATTCAATCAATCAATTGAATATTATGCATTTGAATAGCTGCTTTCGGATGCTTTTGTCGCTTCGTCAGCTTAAGGAGTTCTCGTCGTGTCATCCGCCTTTCCTAATGACCAGCGGACCCAGGAGGCCGGGGTTCCTCTGCCCCCGACGGAACCTGTGCAGAACAGCCGACTGGCTTTCACTATTCTCGCGACCGTCCAGGCGACACTAATCTTCACCATCGCGCTGATCATGATGCCGTTACCCAAAATCGCCGACGAGTTCGCGGTAGGGCCAGCGGCGTTGCTGTTACTCCAGGTGTCCTACGGGTTGCCGTTCAGCGGCTTGCTGTTGTTCGGCGGGCGTCTGGCGGATCGCTATCGTGGTCGGCGCATGTTCGTGGTCGGGCTTGGCTCCGTGATGGCAGCTCTGGCGCCGAGTTTCGGGATGCTGGTGGGCATGCGTGCTCTCGAGGGCGTCGGCGGGGCGCTGACGGCACCCGCCGCGATCGCTGTGTTACGCAAATTGTTTCCCGAGCCGGCGAAGTTTGGCACGGCCATGGCCACTTGGGGAGGTGTTTCCGTTCTGGGCGCGGTATTGGGCTTTGTTGTTTCTGGCATCCTTACAAACTGGGTGTCGTGGAGGTGGCTGTTTGCCGTTCCAGTGCTGGTTGTGTTACTGGGCCTGGCAGTGGCGCGCGGACTACTGCCGAACTGTCGCGACGATGTAGTCGCTACGCGGCCTGGAATGGATCCGCTCGGAGCGCTATTTGCAACCCCAGGCATTGCACTTGCGAGCTTTGGCTTGATTGCCAGCGGAGAGCATGCCTGGACGTCCATTGCTGTGTACGGTCCGCTAGCCGCCGGCCTTACGTTGCTCGCAGCCTTCCTGCTGGTCGAACGCCAGGCGCGCGACCCGTTATTGCCACTCGGTTTCCTTCTCGATTCCTGCCGCCTTGCCGGATTGCTCGGCATGTTCCTGGCTGCTGCCGGTTCCGTTCTCATCGAATTCGTTCTCCTGCTCTTTTTCCAGCAGTTGCGTGGATGGACGCCGCTATCCACGGCCTTGGCGTTTCTGCCCTTCGCCATCGCATTGATCGTGGCCAACTATGTTGCCCCGTCGCGAGTCGCCCGTCACGGCGCAATCAACACCTTGATTGCGGGCTTCGTAGTGGCGGCTATCGGATTGGGTTGGCTTGCCGGGATTTCGCACGATACCTCCTACAACCTGGGGCTGGTACCTGGCATGGTGCTTCTGGCTATTGGCATCTCGCTGGTCGTTGCGGGTGCCGCAGTGCTTTCGATGACGAATGTGCCGCTACACCAAGCGGGTTTGGCCGGGGGTGTGATGAACACGGGGATGGAACTTGGTCCCACGGTCGGCTTGACCGCCTTGATGTCGGTGGCGGCACTCAGAACCGACGTGGTGGACGGTTACGCATGGGCTTTCGGCACTGCCGCCGCCACTTTTGCGCTGGCCGTCATCTTGGCTCTTCTGTTCGCCAAGCGTCCCGCTGCGGGCGACGTAAAGGGTTGTCAACCAGTTCAAGTTCAGTAAAAGGGGGTAAGTATGAGTTACGAGATTCAGCTCTTGGTGCTCGCCGTGTTGATCGGCGTCGGCGCGACCGTTTTGATGGATCTATGGGCATTGTTTATCAGACGCTGCTTCGGCACCCCGTCGCTCAACTATGCAATGGTCGGTCGTTGGGTCGGATACCTCCCACGAGGACGTTTCGTGCATGACAACATCGCACGTACAGCGCCCGTCCGTGGAGAGGCGATAGTGGGGTGGGCAGTCCACTACGCTACCGGGATGGTCTTCGCAATAGCATTCCTGGCTATCATCGGCCAGCAGTGGTTGCGGGAACCGTCTTTTTTCCCCCCAGTTATCTTTGGCATCCTCACCATCGTGGCACCATTCTTTATTCTTCAACCTGGTCTGGGCGCGGGGATCGCCGCGTCAAGAACACCGCAGCCGATTATTATGCGTTTGCGTAGTCTTATGGCTCATACCTCCTTCGGTGTTGGGTTGTACGCGTCAGCTTGCGCAACGAAGCTCCTGTTCCGTCTTTGAATGCAGCCGGAGTTCAACGATGAGAAAGACGGGCATTAGCCGCGGAGTTTATTCCGTTGAAAACTGCTGAATGGCCTTGAGCACTGAGGAGCATGCTCATGGAGCTACGCCATCTAAGTTGCTTCATCACAGGTGCAGAAGATTTGCATTTTTTTGCGGGCCGCCGAGCGCCTGCACATGATCAAACAACTGAAGGAAATTTGCTTATATACCGGATGAAACGCTTCCAGATTACTGTGACGTCACTCCGTCAGACGTTTGCTATCTTCCGCCGGTGGCTCGACGCATTTTCGCAGAGACCTTTGAGCACCTGTTCGATAAGAGGGCGTTTGCCGATTTTTGTGATGCGGCTTATGGCGCAAATGGAACAATGGCTGATGACCTCAGGGCCGCAAGCATCAAGTGGCGAATCGCCGAAGTAGGAGGTGAACCAATCGGCTACGCAAAGGTCAGGCCATTCGTCGCGCCGGCTCCCAGTCCCTGACATGATGCGATGGAGCTGCAGCAGATCTACATGCTATCGGATCGGCAGGGAGAAGGCGCCGCAAAGCAACTTCCTCGGCCCGGACATAGCGGATATGGCGTCCACGCTTTTGACCGTGAACGTAGCGACAACTGAGTTGATTGACCTCGCGGTGAACCGTATGGGCCATGCGGATGATGCGTCCGCATTGCAGGATTTGAAGCTGCACTGGTTCACAGTCCGGCCCGAACTTGAAGCGAGAGCGGCGGCGGAGACAAACGGGTAGTGCGCAAATTCTTCACATGCGCCGAGGTATCCAGCCATTGCGCTTTAGCGCACAGACGGCCACTGCCTCACATTAAAGACCGGCGGTTGAAACAACTCGGTCCGCGAACCCCAGAACAGGAGCTTCCTAGCCGGTCACTGCTCCTTGGGTTATGGCTTAAGTGCGCTCGCCACGAGGATCGCCATCAGAGGCCTAACGTTACGCTGCCCCTGATCTTCGTAATTGTTGCTCTGTACACCGCCACGTGTTACTGACTTCCTTTGAATGCAGGGACGTTGGCCTTTATAATTGAAAGAATTAGTTCGACGGCTCGTGGTTGACGCCGTCCTTCGCGAACAAGTATCTTGGCAGTCGTCGATTGAGCCAAGGCGCTCTTGAGCTCGAGCCCAATCAGACCGTCTTTGCCGATGCGATCACCTGCAGACCACCGCCCCATAAAGGCGATTCCTGCGCCCGACGATACAAAGAGACCAAGTGCCGCTGACGAGTTGGTCACGAAGCTCGGCTCGAAAGTCAAGTGTTCCGACAAAGCGACAGCTTCTACTGCCTGACCCACGCCATAGGCAGTACTCATGATTCCCAGCGGGTAACGAGTCGCCTCTGCGAACTCGATCGGGTCCTTGCGCTCTGCAAGCGGATGGCCTGGCGGCACGACAACCCGAAGCGGGAAGAGCCCCCAAGCGATGCATTCGACAGACTTTGAGAGCGGAGGGTTGTACACGGCGCCGATATCTGCTTCGCCATCAGCAACGTCAGTGACGACATCGTTCACCGATCGTACCTCCACTCTGATCGAGATTTTCGGGTAGCTGCGCGTGAATGGAGTTATTACCTCAGTCATAAGGTCATGTACAAATCCCTCGCTAGCGGCGATTTTTATTGATCCGGTCTCTAGTCCGTTCAATTCCTGCAACGTGCTCTCGAAGATATTGCGCTCGTTCTCACACCCCCGTGAATACTCAATAAGAGCCTGCGCGGCTGGGGTCGGAAGTACCCCCCGAGGACTACGCTCAAATAACGGAAAACCCAACTCTTCCTCGAGAAGTCGCATCTGCCTCGTAAGGACCGAAGAGGCGGTATTCAATGAATCAGCCGCAGCTCGGATCGAGCCACGACGGTAGACTTCGACAAAATAACGCAACCTACGTTGATTTATTTCACCTGTCCGCATAGTTCTATCTTGTCGAAGAGTCGCGCTTGAATGCCATTAAACTTTAACTTCGTTGAGTTCGGGATTCGGCGGATTGATACGAAGGAGAATGACCGCCGCGATGGCCAACAATAAACTCATTGCCATCATTCCGCAATATAAGGAGCCGGTCCAATCCTTCAGATAACCCACGACCGTTGGACTTACAAAACCGCCAATCAAACCTACGGTGTTGATGTACGCGATCCCGCCTGATGCAGCGTCACCCTTCAAATGTTGCGATGGTATCGCCCAAAACACCGTATAGCTGGAATACATCGCTGCCGTCGCCAGTGTGATCCAGATCAATGAGGGCACGAGGTCCCCGAGGAATGCGCCTGCTATCACCGTAAAGGCTGCGGCCAGGAATGCGGGGACCACGCTGTGCCACCTTCTCTCGCGTCTCGAGTCAGAATGCCGTCCGACCAGTACCATAGCGCATGCACCGACAAGGTAAGGAATTCCCGAAAGTATTCCAATCTCCATAACCGATAACCCGTTTGCTGCGCTCAAGACTGTTGGGAGCCAAAAATTTACGAAGTACATCCCGCAAATGAGGCAGAAGTATGCCGCCGCCATGATGTGGATTTTCGGATCCTGAAGAACATCAAAAAAGAACCGGTGCTGCGGATTGTGCACTTCAATCACGTTATCTAGGGCTTTCTTCTCTCCCGTAGTTAGCCATGACGCTTTTGATGGACGATCAGGGAGGGTAGCTAATACAACTAGCCCCATTAGTGCGCTCGGAATTCCTTCAATGATGAACATCCACTGCCATCCGACCAGCCCGTGCAGCCCTGAGAATGTATTAAGCAACCATCCCGACAATGGTCCGCCCAGCGCGGATGCAACTGGGCCAGCGCAGAGAAGCAGTGCAACCGCGCGCCCCATCCTCGCCTCCGCATACCAATAGGTAAGAAAAAAGATCGCGCCGGGAGCGAAACCTGCTTCGAAAATACCCAGCAAAAATCGAAGGGCGTAAAATGTATGGACATCTCGAACCATCGATATTGAAGCTGATGTAAGGCCCCACAGCACAAGGATTCGAGCGATGGTTTTTCTTGCACCCACCTTTGGTAGAAGCAGATTGCTCGGGATCTCGAATAGCGCGTATCCGATAAAGAAAATCCCTGCCGCAATTCCGTACTGAGAGTCACTTAACCCAATATCGGATTGCATCTGGAGTTTCGCGAAAGCGATATTAGTTTTATCCAGCACGGCAAGTGCGTAGCAGATGGCTATCAACAACAAGACTCGAACGTCGATCTTTCTGTAAGCTTTCGCCAGTATCTCTTCCATAGCCCCTTGTCTCCAATCTATTTACGTTTAGTAAGCGATAGTCATTGAAGTTCCAGCTTGCAGCTACAGCAATCGGTGACACGGGCGCTGCTCACAAAGCATCGCCCCACGTGAGCCAATCGTCCAAGGAGTTGCCGGCGCTAACCACGCGTTAGCCCGGCGAGGGGTCTTGGCCGCTGCTCTCCGGGCATCAGAGCGGAAGCATCTTGCTGTAACTATGAAGCTAACTGGTGCTTGAGGATGTGGGCTTCAGTCAGCGATGCGTCCTGCACACGACGCGTGATCAGGCCCCGTTTATCAATGGAGAGGTTTCAATGAGACGTTTTCCTCGCACAATTTTAATTGCGGGATTCGAGCACGAAACCAACACTTTTGCACCATCAAAAGCTTCATATGAAAGCTTCAAACGCGGCGAGGGTTTCCCTCCGTTATGTCGAGGCGACCGCGTACTCGGCTTGCGAGATACAGGTATTGCCATTGGGGGGTTCATACTCGCTGCCGAAGCCGCGGGCCACAGGCTGATTCCGGTCATCTGGGCGAGCGCGTGTCCGTCGGCTCATGTTACGCGGGATGCCTATGAGCGCATCGCTGGTGAAATTCTCAAAGCTGCACGAAAGCGAAATTTTGAAGGCGTGTACCTAGATTTGCATGGTGCGATGGTCGCAGAACATCTTGATGACGGCGACGGCGAACTCCTCGCGCGGGTGCGCGAAGTCGTCGGTAAGGACGTGCCGATTGTTGCGTCTCTCGATCTTCACGCGAACGTGACGGAGCGCATGCTCTGCAATGCGGACGCACTGGTCGCGTATCGTACCTACCCACATGTCGATATGGCTGAGACGGGTGGGCGTACCGCTGCGCTGCTGGAGCGAATACTTGCTGGCGAGACCTTATGCCGTGCCTCACGACGATTGCCATTCCTGATTCCCATCAACGGTATGTGCACGTTGTCCGAGCCCTCAAAAGGGATGTACGGCAGCGTCAGCGCATCGGAGACAGGCAAAGTCGCTTCAGCGTCGTTTGCCGCTGGCTTTCCCGCGGCCGACTTCCCTGAGTGCGGCCCAGTGATTTGGGCATACGCTCACACCGCCGAAGCGGCGGACAAGACGGTCGATTTGCTTTACCAACGAATGCTCAACAACGAACTGGCATGGGGCGTGCCATTCCTTTCTCCGGATGAAGCTGTGCGTGATGCAATGTGCTCCTCCGAAGGCGCTAGCCGCCCGGTTGTCATCGCTGACACACAGGACAATCCGGGCGCCGGTGGGGATGGCAACACGATGGAGATGCTGCACGCTCTCGTACGCCACCGCGCGAAAGGTGCGGCATTTGGATTGATACACGACCCTAATGCGGCTGCGGCAGCGCATCGAGCCGGAATTGGTGCGCGAATCCACCTGTCTCTCGGCGGACAGTCAGGCGTGCCAGGCGATACACCTTTTGTTGGTAATTTCGAGGTCATGTTTCTATCTGATGGACGTTGCCGTTACGAAGGTCCGATGATGAATGGTGTGGAAGCGGAGCTGGGTCCGATGGCGTGCCTGCGTGTGGAGGACGTACTGATTGCGGTGAGCTCCAGTAAGGCGCAGATGCTGGACCGAAACTTGTATCGTGTTGTAGGCATCCAGCCCGAAGCGATGAAAATCCTTGTCAACAAGAGCTCAGTGCACTTCCGCGCCGACTTCGAGCCTATAGCGCAGAAGGTTATCGTCGCGAAGGCACCGGGGCCGGCGACTGCGGACCCAGCGGATATTCCGTGGAAGCGCCTTCCGTTCGGCATCCGGACACGGCCGGGCGGTCCTGAGTTTCAGGCTCCCTAACAGGGCTGTTCAGCGTAAGGTCGCGACCACCTCATCCTGAAAGCGCAGTCTGCTGCTGCTCTATGCCGCTTGGTCCGCAGGACGACTATCGGTCCGCTTATCGTTCCGCGACTGGTTCACTCGCAACTTTCGAGAAAAACCGTGACGGCGTGCAATTGGTGAAGTGTAAGGCGAATAACTCGCTCGTCGGCGTGTTTGGGGCTGCTACATGCGTAAAGGGCGCCGCTTGCGCAAGCCGGTTCAAAGCTGTCACGCGAACGTCGGCTTCACTTAACGATGGCCCCCTATTTCTGGTCAACAGAGGCAGAACTTGCATCGCGGCGGCTAATTGTGGCGACGGCAGGGCGTAAAGCACATCGCGTGTGGCAACGAGCCGTCTTCTTGGATCAGCTCCGAATCAGTCAAATAGGTTCTCAGATGATTTCTATGACGGGACGAGGCGGCTTCAATCGTTCAGCCGCGACCTGTCCCACGTTTCAACCGAGACCCTTCGATGCCGGTCCCCTTAATCACGCCGCTCGACGCAGCCGCTGCGCTTGATCTCGCCATCACGTTGACGCCGCCGTCTACATTGCTCGACCGCGACGGCACCACGCATAGGTGGTGCGGTCTCGCTTCTGCCGACGGCGCGGTGCGGGCCGGCATCTGGCAAGCCGAGGCGTTGAGCAACACGAAGCTGCAGCCTGGCAGCATGGAGTTTTGCATGATTCTTGAAGGGCGCGTCGAGATTACCGATCACGCCGGTAACGTCGCGCGTTCGGTCTACGCGACGCGTTCGTCGTCGAGCTCGGCTTCGACCGCGTATGGCAGTCATTGACGCGTGTGCGCAAATATTACCTCGAAGCCCGATGCAAGTGAGTCACGGTTCGCGCCGCGCGCGAACGATCGAATTATAACCAGTGCGCTGACCGGCATCGGGCCGGCAGACGAACCCAGCGGAGAAGACCGATGAAAAGAACACTGCTTGCTGCCATCGTGGGCAGCACCTTTGCGACCGTCGCACATGCGCAGAGCGCGGTGACGCTATATGGCCTGATCGATACGGGCATCACCTACACGAACAACCAGGGCGGCAAAAGCAATGTGAAGGAGACCAGTGCGAACACTCTGGGCAGCCGTTGGGGGCTGCGAGGAGCTGAAGCTCTCGGCGATGACTTGAAGGCGATTTTCACGCTGGAAACCGGCTATAACCTGACCAACGGCGCGCTTGGCACGAACGGCCGCATGTTTGGGCGGCAGGCCTACGTCGGCCTGGCGAGCGGCCGATTCGGCAGCGTCACGCTTGGCCGCCAGTACGACAGTGTGGTCGACTATCTCGGGCCGATGTCACTGACCGGCACTGCACTCGGCGGCACTTACTTCGCGCACCCGTATGACAACGACAACCTTGATAACGCGCTGCGCATCAACAACGCGGTCAAGTACGCGAGCAACGTGATTGGCGGCCTAAAGTTCGGCGCGCTCTATGGCTTCTCGAACTCCCCCTCGTTTGCAAACAACCGCGCCTACAGCTTCGGTACTTCTTATAACTACGGTGGTCTGAACGTAGCGGCCGGCTATCTGCAATTCAACAACGACATCAATGCACTGGCGCTCGGCGCAACGGCGCCCGGTGCGCAGACTGGCTCCTACACGTTCGCGGTCGGCATACAGCGCACGTTCGGTGCTGGCGCAAGCTACGCGCTAGGCTCCACGACGGTCGCCTTCGTCTACACGCAGACCAACCTCCAATCGACGCTGGGTGGTGGCGTGTCGCCCACGCAGTCGGGTACAACGCAAGGGCTTGCTTTTCGCGCCGACAGCGCCCGCTTCCAGAACTTTGAAGGTAACGTGCGCTACGTTCTCACGCCCGAGATCACGCTCGCCGGATCGTACACGTATACGCGCGCGAATTTCGGCGGAGGCGTGAACCCAAACTTCAATCAAGTGAATATTTACACCGACTATCTGATGAGCAAGCGCACTGGCCTGTATCTGATCAGCGAATATCAGCACGTCAGCAGCAACCCGCTGATCACCGCTTATCTGAACGGTCTCAGCAGCGCGTCGGCGACACGCAGTCAGGTGGCCGTATCTGCTGGTATCCGCCACCGGTTTTGAAGCCGTTATCGAAAAAATAGACTCTAGTCATCCAAGCGTTGGCACATAAGTCGATCGGGAGTGGGTTGTGGAGCGCATTACTTTTCTAAACGCGAACGTATTCGACAGCGCGACGGGCGAGGTTCGACCGCGTACCTCAGTGCGGATCTAGAACGGCAGTATCGTCGCCATAACGCAAGAGTCTCTTCCCGATGAAGGTGGACGTACGATCGACCTCCGTGGCCGTACCATGCTGCCGGGGTTGATCGACTCTCATGTGCATGTGACCGCCGTGGTGCCAGACCTCTCCAAACTTTCTCTCCTGCCGCAGTCCCTGATTACTGCGCAAAGGAAGACGATCCTCGAGTCGATGCTGCGGCGTGGATACACAACGGTTCGCGACGCACGTGGGACGGACGCCGGTCTTGTTCAAGCCATCGACGAGGGCCATATTATGGGCCCGCGGTTGTTTATCGCTGGACAAGCAATCACGTAGACCAGAGGGCGCGGGGATTCCCGACCGGCGTTCCTAAGCAATCAAGGCTGCATCTGTTGCAGATCGGTAGGCCGGCTTGGCTACTTAGCCGACCGGGTTGACGAAGTTAGGCGCGCGGTGCGTGAGCAGATACGTAACGGCGCGCATCAAATTAAGGTAATGGCCGGGGCTTCGTATTTGACGCTGCGCCACACGCGCTCGACGAACACGTTGTCGCACCAGGCACCTTTGCCGTCCATGGACAGGCGGATGCCCCGACTTAGTACCGCCTCGGTGAAGTCTGTCGTCGTGAACTGGCTGCCGTGGTCGGTGTTGACGTGGGCTGGAAGAGGAAGTCGCGGTAGCAGAAGGCTGGATTCGCTCGTTCATCAACCGCTCGACCCTATGCCAGAAAATCGCCGCAGTGCCCGGAATCGGCCCAATTACAGCAACGGCCATCGTTGCCGCTGTTGGTAGAGCCGACAGCTTCAGGAATGGCCGTCATCTTGCGGCCCGGCTTGGCTTGGCGCCACGTCAGCATTCGTCCGGTGGAAAGTCGCAACCCTATAGAATCAGCAAAAGAGGAGACAAGTATTTGCGCACGCTGTTGATTCACGGCGCCAGATCTGTCCTGATACGCGTGTCAGGCAAACTCGACGCCCGCAGTCGATGGTTGCAGGAGCTGATTGCGCGTCGCGGCTATAACCGGGCCTGCGTTGCACAGGCCAACAAAAATGCCCGGATCATCCAGGTGCTTCTGAGCAGCGAGGCCATTTACGATCCTGCTGCGCAAGGCTGTTCATAAGAGTACTGAAACCGGAAAAACATGTGTTAGTCGTAGTTACACAACCATCACCGGTTTGCGAAGCTTTCTGATTGTGATGACAAAACCGGTTAGACCAGCGCCCCACGATCCTGTACTTTATGCCGGCCGATCAAAAAGGCCGAACTGCTGCCAAGGGCGGGGCGCGCGGATCTCATCAAGGCTGCGGGCGAGTTGGCACAGCCCAGCAAGCAAGCCGGATACATGTTTTCGGACCGCTTTACGTCACAAAAGAAAGCTTGAAAAACGCGTCCGGTCCATACATTCATAGAATGGATCTGTAGCATCGTCGCAATCGGAAAAGGCGGGCGTCCCGTCTTACCCTTCGTATGGTGCGGCTCGATCAGCGCACTCCGCTTCGACCACGGCACCACGCGCCTCATCTCTGAGGAATTCACGTTTGCGTGTGCGTTTCGTTGACAGATTCAGACCAAGACCCAGTTGCGTCATCAAGACTGTCCCCGATTCACTATCCTTCTTCCAGGATAGTCCACACACACATCAACGCCATGACCTTTGTACACCTTCCTTAGAAGTGCGTCACATTAGTTACGCGAGCTACCGCAACGCTCATCCAGAGCCGAGACTTTAACGATCAAGTGCATTTCATCGAGCGCTGCAACACCTCACAATGAACGCATTCCTGATCTACCACCAAGCGCGGTTAGGTCAGAAGGCCAAGACTACAACCAAGCGTCCGGTTTCACTAACTGCTTGCCGAACCGCTGCCGCAAGACCTGTTTTTGCATTTTTTCAGTCGCGGTGAGGGGTAATTCGTTCACGAAAATTACGTCGTCTGGAACGCACCATTTCGCCACTTTTCCATCGTAGTACGCCAGCAGTTCCGGCGCCGTCAATGCACTATCAGGACGACGAACCACGATTAACAGTGGGCGCTCCCCCCACTTTGGATGCTCAGCGGCAATGCACGCAGCCATTTCGATGTCCGGATGAGACATCGAAATGTTTTCCAGTTCGATCGAGGAGATCCACTCGCCGCCGGACTTGATCACATCCTTGCTGCGATCCGTGATCTCCATGTAACTCTCAGTATCAATGTTCGCGACATCACCTGTCGGAAACCAACCATCAACCAGAGCCGAATGATCGCTGCCGTAATAGCGGTCCACTACCCAATGACCGCGCACCCACAGATCTCCCACGGACTTGCCGTCCCACGGCAACTCCACGCCGTCTTCGCCGACGATCTTCAGGTCGATCCCGGGTGCCGCGCGGCCTTGCTTCACGTCGATGCGGGCACGGGCTTCTGCGGACTTTCCCGGGTAGCTGTGCGACGGCGCGCACACGGTGCCAAGGGGCGACAACTCTGTCATACCCCAAGCGTGCACCGTAGCAATGCCGCGCTCGCGCATTTTGGCGGTAAGCCCTGGCGGGCAAGCTGCCCCGCCGACGATCGCACGTCGGAAACGTTCGATTCGCTTATCTTCACGGCACATGTAATCTACCAATCCGAACCAAATTGTTGGCACTCCGGCCGAGACCGTCACTCCTTCCTGTTCAAACAGGTTCCACAACGACTCACTATCGAGCTTCGAGCCAGGCAGCACGAGTCGCGCGCCGACCATAGGTGCCGCGAACGGCAAGCCCCATGCACTGACATGGAACATCGGCACGACAGGTGCTATGGTGTCTGTCGCCGATAGGCCGAATGCATCGGGTGCCACCAGCGCGTAGACCATCAGACTAAGCGATCGATGCGAGTACAACACCCCTTTCGGATCGCCAGTTGTGCCGGATGTGTAGCAGAGAATTGCTGCCTGCCGCTCATCGAACTCAGGCCACGCGAAGTCCTTGGCACAGTCGCCGATAAAAGCTTCATAACTTTCTAGCTGCACGGGAAAAGGCCGTGGCAAATCAAACGGGTCACACAACATTATCCATGTTTCAACTTTGGGACACCGGTCTGCGATTTGCTCAACGAGCGGCGCAAACGACGCGTCAAAACAAACAATCCGATCTCCAGCGTGATTGATGATATAGGCGATCTGCTCGGGGAAAAGGCGTGGATTGATGGTGTGGCATACCGCGCCTATGCCGGCAACGCCGTAGTACAACTCCATGTGACGATACCCGTTCCAAGCTAACGTACCGATTCGGTCGCCGGCAACAATACTCCGCCCCGTCAAAGCGTTGGCAAGCTGCATGACGCGGGCATGACAATCCCGGTAGGTGTAGCGATGTATCCCGCCATCCACGAGGCATGACACGACTTCGACCTCGCCAGCGTGGCGTGCCGCATGCCGAAGCAGCGACGATAACAACAGCGGCTCGTACATCATCTGGCCGGTCAGATTCATTTGATTCATCTCCGAACTAATCCATCAGTCTGAATGCGCGCAGCGTGACAGGGTCTCCGCCTGCGCGCCTCGTGCATAGGAGTACCCTGGAAAGGGATCCATTAAAACGAGGGCCATTTTTTTACAGAATATCTTCGGGGTACACGACAGTTTGTCGTCGAGCCAGATTACATCGCCGCGGTCATCTAGAGGGGCTGTCATGTCGCCTTCTTTGCCGGGCGTAAAGTCCGTTGGTAAGCCACTTTGCGATATTCGGCCAGCCATTTGTCGTGTTTCGCTGCAACAATGAAGACGTTACGCTCCTTGACGTGGCCGAAACCGCGAATCTCGTCAGGGAGATTTGCAAGCCGCATCGCGACGTCCAGACGGTTGTCGTCTAGCGTGCGACAGAACTCGTCGATTAACATGAAGTACTGTTTGATCAGGTCGCGCTCGCCGCGTCGCTCAGCGGTTTGACCGAACACATCGAATGCACTGCCGCGCAGGAATTTGAGCTTCGCGAGCACACGGAACATTGTGAGCGTCCATTGCCCGAAGCGTTGCTTTTCCAGGTGACCGTGTTCGTCGCGTTTCGCCAGCAACGGCGGCGCGAGGTGAAAGCCGAGCTTGTAGTCGCGGCCAGGTTCGCCTTCGAACTGCGCCCGCAGTTTGTCGAGGTACGCTGGGTCGGCATAGAGGCGCGCAACCTCGTATTCGTCTTTGTAGGTCATTAGCTTGGCCAGATTTCGCGCGACCACCGGCGTGAGGCATAGTTTCGAGCCTGCGGCGAGCACGGTTTCTTTGGCTCGCATGCGTTCAACTGCCGCTTGATAACGTGCGGCATACTGCACATTCTGGTAGCGGCCCAGCAGTTCGACGTTACGTTCTATGAGTCGCTCCAGCGACTCCGGCATTTGCACGACGATTGCCTGTTGCCGATTGGCACGCGGCGCGAATGCATCGGCGGCCGCTTCGCCATGCTGCGCGACATAGCGGCCCCATTCGAACGAGAGGCGATTCTTGTCGACCGCCACGCCGTTCAGTTCGATGGCACGGTCGAGGCTTTCGTAGCTGATCGGCAGCCAGCCGCGTTGCCATGCGAAACCCAGAAGCAGCGGATTCGCGTACAGCGTGTCGCCAAGCAGCGCGAGCGCGAGGCGATTGGCGTCGATGAAGTCGCAGTCCTCGCCGATGCTGTCACGCAAATCGCTTTGGATCTGATCGCCCGGGAAGTTCCACTGCGGATTGCGTACGAACTGCGCGGTCGGCGTGGCGCCGCTATTGATCACGGCCTTCGTGACGCCGCGTTGCGTGCGTGCCAACACTTCGGCAGACGCCGATACGATCGCGTCGCAGCCCAAGATAAGACGCGCTTCGCCGGTCGCGATGCGGGTTGCATGCAACGCGTCCGGCGTCGCCGCGATCTGCACATGGCTTAGCACGGCACCGCCTTTTTGCGCGAGGCCCGCCATGTCGAGCACGCTCACGCCTTTGTGCTCGAGATGCGCGGCCATGCCCAGCAGGCCGCCGATCGTCACGACACCTGTGCCGCCGACACCCGTGACGAGCACGCCATAGGGTTTGGCAGGACCTGCGATCTCCGGGCGCGGCAGCGCGGCGAAGTCCGGAAGCGTGGAGCCACTGGCCGCCTTCGCCGGTTTCTTCAACTGCGCGCCTTCAGCGGTGACGAAGCTCGGGCAAAAGCCGTTCACGCACGAGAAGTCCTTGTTGCAGGACGACTGATTGATCTTGCGCTTGATGCCTTGCGGCGTTTGCAGCGGTTCGACAGACAGGCAATTCGATTTCACCGAGCAATCGCCACAGCCTTCGCAGACGGCGTCGTTGATGAACGCGCGCTTGGCCGGATCCGGATAGGTGCCGCGCTTGCGGCGCCGGCGCTTTTCAGTCGCACAGGTCTGGTCGTAGATCAGGATCGTGGTGCCCGCGACCTCGCGCAACTCGCGTTGCAGACGATCGAGCTCGTCGCGGTGATACACCTTCACGCCTTCCGGCAGGCGTACGCCCGTAGCATATTTTTCGGGTTGGTCGGTAACGACGAGCACCTGCTTCGCGCCTTCGGTCGTCACCTGGAACGCGATCTGCGGCACCGTCAGCACGCCGTCGATGGGTTGGCCGCCGGTCATCGCGACCGCATCGTTATAGAGAATCTTGTACGTGATATTCGCACCGGCCGCGATCGAGGCACGGATCGCCAGCAAACCCGAGTGAAAGTCAGTACCGTCACCCAGATTCGCGAACACGTGACGTTCGTTGGTGAAGTGCATCTGGCCGGTCCACGCCACCCCTTCGCCGCCCATCTGGCTGAAGGTTTCCGTGTTGCGGTCCATCCAGATGGTCATGTAGTGGCAGCCGATGCCGGCCAGCGCGCGTGAGCCTTCGGGGACGCGCGTCGACGTATTGTGCGGGCAGCCCGAGCAGAACCACGGTTGCCGTTCGGTGACGGTGCGCGGCGTGGCTGCGTCGCGTTCCTTTGCTTCGATGATCGCGATGCGTGCTTCGATCCGGGCGCGTACGTCCGCCGGCAAATCGGCTTTCGCGAGACGCCGCGCGATCGCCTTCGCGATCAGCGCCGGCGACAGTTCGTATTGCATCGGCAACAGCGCCTGACCGCGCGGGACCGACCACTCGCCGCCTGCGTCGTCGCGTTGATCGAACTTGCCGAATACTTTCGGGCGCACGTCGTCGCGCCAGTTGTAAAGCTCTTCCTTCAGCGCGTATTCGAGGATCTGGCGTTTCTCTTCGACCACCAGAATCTCGTCGAGCCCCGTAGCAAAATCGCGCGCGTTCTGCGCATCGAGCGGCCACACGCAACCGACCTTGAGCACGCGAATGCCGATCCGTGCGCAGGTTTCGTCATCGAGCGACAGGTCCGCCAGCGCCTGACGCACGTCGAGATAGGCTTTGCCTGCGGTCATGATGCCCAGACGCGGCGTCGGGCTGTCGATCACCACGCGGTTCAGTTTGTTCGCGCGCACATAGGCGAGCGCCGCATACCACTTGTGGTTGAGCAGACGCGCTTCCTGTGCGAGCGGCGGATCGGGCCAGCGGATGTTCAAGCGGCCTTCGGGCATGTCGAAGTCATCCGGCAACACGATCTGCAAACGGTCCGGATCGATGTCGATCGACGCGCTGGCCTCGACGACATCCGTCACGCATTTCATCGCGACCCATAGACCGGAATAGCGGCTCATGGCCCAGCCGTGCAGGCCGTAGTCGAGATATTCCTGCACGCTCGCCGGATAGAGCACCGGAATGCCGCTCGCGACGAACATATGCTCGGACTGGTGGGCAACGGTCGACGACTTCGCCGCGTGATCGTCGCCCGCCAGCACCAGCACGCCGCCATGCGGATCGGTGCCTGCCGAGTTGGCATGCTTGAAGACGTCGCCGGTGCGATCGACACCCGGCCCCTTGCCGTACCACATGCCGAATACGCCATCGACTTTCGCGTCGGGCCACAGGTTGAGTTGCTGCGTGCCCCACACGGCGGTGGCGGCGAGATCCTCGTTAACCCCTGGCTGGAATACGACGTCGTGTTCCTTCAGATGCTTCTTCGCTTTCCACAGTGCCTGGTCGAATGCGCCGAGCGGAGAGCCGCGATAGCCCGATACGTAACCCGCCGTGTTCAGCCCCGCGCGGCGATCCCGCTCTTTCTGCAGCATCGGCAAGCGGACCAGCGCCTGGGTGCCGCTCATGTAAACGCGGCCTTTCTCAAGCGTGTATTTGTCGTCGAGCGAGACGGTGTCGAGCGCATCGCGCAGCGGCGTCGATAGGGGGGCGTTCATGGGGGGGCGTCTCTGTTGGCTTTATTGGTTGGGGAGCATAGGAGGCCGAATTTCCATCGTAAAATCACAAATACCGAACCATGCTATGCGAAAAATACATGTCAAAAGATGTCACCTTGCGGCAGATGCGCTACGTCGTGGAGGCCGCACAAGCCGGGCAGTTTTCGATGGCGGCGGCGACCGAGCACGTGTCGCAATCCGAGATCAGCAATTCGGTGCTTGTACTGGAGGAGACGCTGCGAACCCGGCTCTTCGAACGCATGCCGCCAAGGTGCAACGTTGGATGCGCTGGCCTTGGCGCTCCGGCAGTTCCTGATACATGTCTACGGTAGTTAAACCATGGGCTATCCATTTTTTCGCATACCGATGCAGGTCCCTATTGGCGATTCGACGGCTAGCCTCCTTGCCGGTGATGTAACGTCGAAAAACGGCGAAAGCTACGCTATGTGCTGATCAGCGCGGTCGGCGTCTGCGGGGTGGTCACGCACGGAACCGGCTTGCACGAAACGGGTAAGGATCGACCAATAACGATTCTCCCGTGATCATCTCGGCAATGAGGCGCCCGGTGACGGCACCAAGCGTAAATCCGTGATGGGCGTGGCCGAATGCGAACCAGAGGTCTTTATGACGTTTCGCGGGCCCGATAATCGGCATCATATCGGGTGTGCACGGGCGTCCCCCCATCCATGGCTTGTCGTCAATACGCGCGCCAAGTGGAAATAGCGTGCGCGCAATGGGTTCGACGGCATTCAGTTGCGCGGGAGTTTTGGGCGCATCGCGATGCGCGAGCTCGGCCCCTGTGGTTAGCCTGATTCCGCGAGCCATCGGCGCAATCACGTAGCCGTGCGTGACGTCGAGAACGGGATGGTTCAGGCGCGCTTCCGGCTTAGCCTCGTAATGCATGTGGTAGCCGCGTTTGACGGCCTGCGGAAAGCGGTAACCCAACCGTGAGGTCACCTGATCCGACCATGGCCCCATCGCCACAACGACCGACGTGGCCTCGATTTGCCCTTCATGGGTGTGCACCTTCCACTTGTCCTTGAGAGTGGCGCCGTCACCGAGGAAAAAGCGGCCGCCAAGGTGCTCGAAATACCTTGAATAGGCGGTCACCAGCGCGTTCGGATCACTCACCGAATCGGATGCGAGATATCGGAGGCCGCCTAGTAGGGAGGTATCCAGATCGGGCTCAGCCTGGCGCAAGCGTGTGGCGTCGAGTGATTCGAATTCGATGCCGAATTCACGAAACCACTGCTCGGCGAGCTTCGTTTCCGTGTCCTGTTGTGCCTGGGCTCTAAAAACCTTCATCCAGCCGATCGGACGTAATAACGCACTTGCACCAGCCTCCTGTGCAAGCGCCCGGTGCTCGGTCACGCAATGTTCAATCAGCGTGGAGTAGGAGCGGGCGATGGCCGCATGGCGGCGCGGATGAGAATTGCGCCAGTACCGCCACAAGAAAGGCGCGAGCTTGAGCATGACGTTAGGGTGGTATCGAATGTCAGACGACTGGTTGCGTGCATAGCGCAAGAGCGTCCGCACTTCGCGCGGAAGCGCATACGGATAGACGCCTTCGCGCTGGATCAGTCCGGCATTGCCGAACGATGTTTCATTGCCCGGCAGCTTGAGATCAACGAGTGCGACCGATCTATCACGCTTTTGCAGGTGCGCGGCGACCGACACGCCGACGATGCCGGCGCCTAGCACGATGGTATCGAACTTCATCGGCTACTCCTTATGACGCGTTGAGCGCCAGCGCCGTTACGGCGATCTCGACATCGCAGCCCGGCTTCATCAACAGGGACTGGACACATGCGCGCGTAGGTGCTTGGCCTTCGGGCACCCATGCGTCCCAGACTGCGTTGAATTCTGCGAAGTGCTTGCGATCGGTCAACCAGATGTTTGCGCAGACGAGCCGCTCCTTGTCTACACCTGCTGCAGCAAGCAGTGTATCGATGCGATTCAGGATGTCGATCGTCTGCTCGGTGATCGACGCGTCGACGATATCGGGAACCTGGCCTGCGAGATGAACCCAACCATTGGCGATCACGACCTGACTCATGCGTGTGCTTGTGTGAAGACGTTTGATTTCGTGTGACATGGTGTCCTGGGGTGCTGGAGGTTGAGACAACTGACGTAACTGGACCGTCTTCGACGATGGCCGTAATTGCGTGAAGCAGCGACCTTGTGATCGCTGCTTCACGCACCGCCTGGTGTAGTTCAGATGGTGTTGGCGCGAGACCCGGCCGGGTTATCAGTTGCCGGCGCGGGCGGGGTATATGCCCCGTATAGATGCATGGCGAGACAGGCAATGAGAAGGGGGACCATAGGACCAGCGAGACCTATCAGGGCAATGCTGTGATGCAAAGCGGGGGTGGCCGGTGCGCCGGAGTGGTAGCCGATGATTGACAGCAGGCCACCCGATATCACGCCTCCGAGCGACAGCCCGAGTTTTTGCCCGGACATGAACATGCCCAGGTAGAGCCCGAGCGGGGGACCGCCCTGAAACGATTTCGCGGTATCGAGCGCCGCGGCCATCAGGGACACACCGGCTATCGCATTGACGACACCGAACAATGTGCCACCGGCGACGATCACGGGTTCCCAAGCGCAGATGAGGCCGGACCAGTAAAAGACGAACGTAGCGATGGCGACGAGCAGACTTATGCGCAGTGCTCCGCGGTCGCCAAGGCGGCGCAGGACGGGAACGGCAAGTGGCAGGCCGACGAGACCGCCAATCAGTATTGGCCCTATAAGCAGGAACAGGTTCTCCGGAGGGCGTCCAAGCAGATACTGGTTTTCATAGGCCAGAAGTGCGTTCAGGCATCCCCCGGCAGTGCCGAGAGCGACGGCCACGATGACGATCGCAACAAATGCCCGGTTGTGCAAAACAGCGGCAATGCCGTCACGCAGTGACATGTCCGCGGAGGATTCAGGCAATGCGGTGGGTTGCGACGGTGCGTTGCGGACGGCGTTGTAAAACCAGAGGTACATGAACGTCATGGCTAGCGCGACCATCAGCGTCATGTTGAGATAGCCCCGCTCGCCGTTGCCGCCAACCCGGACCATGAAGGGCACACAAACGACCAGAACAATCGTCGCGAGGCTGGCGCCAAGTGTCGAGATAGTGAGTAGCTTGTTCCGCTGGACTGAATTGGCCGCCAGGTCACCGGCCAGTGCAAGATATGTGACGCCGAAGACGGTATAAGCGGTTGCCTGCAGGACCTGGATCAGCACATAGAACGCAGCAAGCAGCGATTTTGAGGTGAGAGCTGGGTGAAAGAAGGTCAGGGGCAGAAGCGCCACGAGCGCCATCCCACTCCACATACCGACACGCAGGCGTCCGCCCGTGCGCACTGCCAGTTGGTCCGTATAGCGTCCGATCGGCATGTCGACGAGTACGTCCCATAGCTTGGGCAGCGCCAGCACCAACCCTGCAATCCAAGGTTCGAGGTGCACGTATTCGGTGAGAAAAAATAGCAGCAGCATGGGAGCCGGGGTCGCGGCGAGCGCGTTAGCAAAGCCCCCCGCACCGAAGCCGAAAATGCGTATTGGGCCGATACCTTGGCCGGTATTCGAAGTAGATGACATGCCGACTTCCTGTAAGGCATCCGGGGGGGATGCGGGTATCAACCGGGTCGATACGGATGCGGGATTTTTCCTCATAATGCCAAAAAAGAAAAAGATTTGCAATTATGATAATATTATTGCTTCTATCAACGTACTACGTGGGCCAGCTAGCTCGCGTGGCCCACAGTTGTGCATGTCATCAATCCGATGGGAGCCGCCTGTAACCCTTTGCTGTATTGAATAAGATGATCGAATCGTTAGCGGGAGTGGAGTGAGGGTGGTGATGTTCACCAGATCTGTAGTCGGCGACTCTTTTGGCTTTTATTGCCAAATTTGGAAATTATTGTTTATATGGAAAATTAAATAGTATACTGCCTGCCGTTGCCGCCGGTGCGGCGTCATATCCTGTGGAGAAGAGCAATGGTAGGAGTGGTAGGTTCAGAGCTGGTCAACGCACTCGACGAAATGTTTCTGCCGTTCAACCGCAGCGATGCGCCAGGCCTGGTGGTTGGCATTGCACAGCACGGCAGGACCTTGTACCGCCGGGGCTTCGGCCTTGCGAGCAAGGAACATGCGGTGGCGAATACACCGGTCACACGCATGCGCATCGGATCGACCAGCAAGCACTTCACCGCGCTGCTGGCGCTTCTGCTGGCCGAGGACGGCAAGCTTGATCTCGACGCATCGATCCGAAGCTATATTCCCGAACTCACCGGCCCGGGCGGTGCTCCTACGCTCCGCCAGCTCCTGCAGCACCGCGGCGGCTCACGTTGCTATCTCGATGTCGGCTTCCTGTCCCACGGCATGGCGGTTCGGGCGAAGGGCGTTGCACTGGCCACGCAGGTGCGCCAGACGGGGCGTAATTTCGCACCTGGCGACGCGATGATTTACAACAACGGCGGCTATCACCTGGTTTCGATCGCGATCGAACGGGTGGGCGGTGCACCGTTCGAGGAGCAGTTGAAGCAACGTCTGTTCGATCCTGTCGGCATGGTGAACACCGCCTCGATTCCGTCCGATTACGCCATCACGCCTGGCATTGCGACTCTGCATGTGCCGGCGCCGGACGGCGGCTGGCGGCGCGGCCTCTTTCCAATAGAGGACCTTCGCGGTGAGGGCGCCATTGTTTCGACGATCGACGACATGCTGCGCTGGACTGCGCATCTTCGTACGCGGGACGAGTTCGGCTCGCCAGCGACCTGGGCTGCGCTGACTGAGCTGCCGACTTTTCCGGACGGAAGTGTCGGCAGCTATGCACTGGGTTTGATGATCCATTCCTATCGGGGCTTGCGCATCGTCCATCACGCGGGCGGTGTAATCGGGGGGCTGAGCCAGATGCTCACTGTTCCCGACCATGGGGTCGACATCGTGATCTTGGCCAATGGCGCTCCGAAGGGAGATCCGGTGAAGCTGGCCGAGCAGGCGCTCGACCTCATCCTGGCGGAACATATGCGTGCGCGAACGCCCACGATCGCGACGGCGGATTACAGCAATCTGCTCGGCGACTGGTGGTCCGCGGATACCGGAATGATCTATAGCCTGGTCGACGAGAACGGTGCGTTGCAACTGTCGATGTTCGGCTCTCCTAAGGGGGTGCCGTTGGAGCATGGGCATAACGGTCGAGTCATCGCGCCGGGCGCGGGCTTGGGTGAGATCGAGCTCAGGCTGGATGAAGCGGCCCGGGGCGACGGGCTAAGGGTCAGCTTCGGCGGCCAATCGGCGGTCTACCGGAAGGTATCCAGGGACGCCGCCGACGCAGAAGTCTTCGCCGAAGCGGCTGCTGGTCACTACTACAGCTCCGATGCCGATTGCACAGCCGTCATCGCACTGGACGGCGAGCGTCTTGTGCTCCGCTGCGGCGACGCCTTCGGGCTAGTCGAGAGCGAATTGGTGTGCCTTGGGGAGACGGTTGCGTCCGCCGCGCAGTCGGCGGCGTTAAGTTTTTCGAAGCAGGGCGGCTGGATGAAGGGCTTCCAGCTCAACACGGGACGTACACGGAATCTCGTGTTCGCGCGGAAGCAGGCGGGTTCGACTTTCGCCCAGTAACTGCTTGTACTGAGAATGCATAAAAACAACTGCCGATAGCGCAACGGAGCGCTCTCTTTTCTGTTGCGGCACGATGGAATCCGCGTCGTGCGGACCATGTCTAATAATTGAGGTAGATGACACTTATGATGCAAGCGCAGGCTGTTTCGATCCCCAACACGCGGCGGATCAATTTTATTTCGAGGGTCAATGGCCACGAGTACTCGATCAGCGTGGCGCTACCGTGGGTACCTGCGCCGGAAAGCGGTTACCGAGTGTTCTATGTACTTGATGGCTATGCGTATTTCGCCAGCGCCGTGGAGGCCGTTCGGACGAACGCGCCCGATGTGGTTGTCGTGGGCATCGGCTATCCCGAAGCCCCTGCTTTTATAGGCAGGATACTTGAGAAGCGTGGACCGCAACGTGGATTGGACGGGATGGCGGCCATGGTGCAGGCTTATGTGATGGAGCGGATGTATGACCTGAGCCTGCCAATGAGCGACGATGCCCTCGCCATGCAGAACATGCCCGGCGTTGCGCTGACAGCGAATCACGTCGGAGGTATCGATGACTTCCTCGCGACGATTGAAACCGAGGTGAAGCCTCTTGTCGAGGATATGGTCCCCATCGATCAATCGAACCAGGCGCTTTTCGGGCATTCGCTCGGTGGTCTGGCTGTTGTCCACGCCTTGTTCGTCGAGCCAAAAGCATTCCGGACGTTTATCGCGGCGAGCCCTTCTATTTGGTGGAACCAGAAAGCCGTGCTGGTGAACGAGGCAAAATTTTCGGCCGCCGTGGATGCTGGCGTGATTAGTCCGCGGGTACTCGTGACGATGGGCAGTGATGAGGACGAGGTGAAGGTTGTCCCAGCTGGGCTCGGGATAGATCAGGCGGACCTCGAGGCTTTGGTTCAAAGGGCGCGTATGGTCGAGAACGCACGTGAACTCACCGCAAGATTGCAAGCCTTGCGCGGATCGAACGGCTATCAGGTCCAGGACTACGCACTCTTCGCCAAACAGGGACACGGGATTTCACCGTGGCCAGCGCTCGGCCGCGCCGTCGACTTCGCTTTCTTGTGACTGGAACAGGCGATATCGCGTGGGCGATGATCGAAAAACTCGACGTTGTCAATTACCTGCCGGCCAGTCTAGGTTCGTACGCCAGATCGAGTTCGCATAAGGTCGTGAGGCAGCGTCTCTTTTGAGCGCGCCTGTCGCCTTGGCAGGAACAATGCGGCCTTTCGGCGTGGGGCGTGCGCAATCAGGCGTCTTATTTCTGACGTGAAAAGCCACCACCCCGGCTGCTTCTTTGCCCGCGATATCCATGCCGGGCTCCTTTTCAAGTGCGTGTGCTTTCCGCCAGTCGAAAGGATCCTGGATTCAGGATCGGCCGCCAGCTTCTTGTGTAGGTGCCAAACATCCTCGACACCGTTGCGACGATCTTACATCGCACCTCGATATCCCTATTGCGAAAAATCACGACCCTCGCTTTGCGCTCACGAGTGCATGGCGTATTGGGATGACGCTAAGTCTCGCGCGCGTCACAGAGAACAGCAGAAACATTCAAGAGCAGAAGTACAGATGGAGTCGACTGGCCTGACGGCGTTGCGAGCTCTGCTCCGGGTCCTTTGCGGCTCATGGCCGTCCCTCTATTCTGGGACACTTCGCCTTTCCTGAGTAGACGAAATGGAAGAATATTGTCTTATTACGAAAAGAATTTCTTTTTAGTGAATATTTTTGTTATCTTAGGCTCCATAAGCTCAAGGGCGAAGAGCAGGCAGATTTTTGCCTGCCACTTCAGCTAGATGACCGTGACCACAAAACTCAAGAAGGAGACTCCCAGCGTGGATGCAAGGACCAATCGGAACAAATCACTTCGGGCAAAGCGTGGCAACGGTCCCGATGTCGTGCGGCAGGTGAGCGGGCGCTATGCATCGTTGATCGCGGGGCCCGCGGTCGGGCTGACCGTACTTTGCGCGCAAGCGCAAACCGCTCCCGCCGCTCCCGCGCCGATCGCGGCGAGCGCCACGGGCACTTCGGCCCTCACTACACCGGCGCGGGTATCCCCCAAGAGCGCACCGCCAACTGACGCGACCACGCTGAATACGGTCGAAGTCACAGCGAACCGGCGGCGGGAGCCAGCGCGTGAAGTGCCGATGCAGGTGAATGCGTTGAGCGCGCAGGAACTCCAGCGCAAGGGCGATCAGTCAATGCACGATTACCTGTCCAAGGAACCGGGCGTATCCCTGAATTCGCAGGGAGCGGGTCAGGCCCAGATCAGCATGCGGGGAGTGACAGCGGGCACAGACATATCGCCGACGGTCGGGGTATACGTAGACGATGTCCCGTTCGGCTCCAGTACGGTCTATGGGAGCGGTGCATCACTTGCTTTGGATATGGGTCTGCTCGATCTGAACCACATCGAAGTGCTGCGGGGACCGCAGGGGACGCTCTACGGCGCCGGTGCAATGGGCGGTCTGCTGAAATATGTGACCAATGAGCCGGACACCGAGGGGGGCGTAAGCGGACATGCGGGCGTCATGTTCTCCGGCACTGAACATGGTGGGCTCAACAACACCGAAAGCGCGGTCGTGAACGTGCCGATCAAAGAGGATGTAGCGGCTCTGCGGGTGAGTGCTTTCAACCAGCAGGATGGCGGATACATCAATCGGATTGGTAGCGATCCGCAGAAGGGGGTTGACGGCGCTACTACGCGTGGTGGCCGCGCGTCGCTGACGGTGACGCCGACCAAAGACCTGACCGTGCGTCTGACGGCGACCACGCAGCAGATCAAGCGCGATGGGACAGGGTACGTCGACTACAACTTCACGACGCGGCAACCGCTGTACGGCGACCTCACGCAGAGCCGAAAGGTCAACGAGCCGTTCAATCAACTGATCCAACTGTACTCCGCAGACGTCGAATACGATTTCGGCTGGGCGCGGTTGAACGCCGTCTCGGCCTATCAGACTATACGCAGCAGTGCAGTGCTCGACCAGTCGGCCTCCTATGTCCCGCTGGTGAACGGGCTGATTGGAGCGCCGGTCTATGCATTGGGCTACAGCCAGCAGGCTGTTTCGACGAAGAAGTTTACGCAGGAATTCCGCCTGACGTCAGCGGCCAATCGCAGCCTCGAATGGGTTGCAGGACTTTTTTATACGGACGAGCATAGTACGAATAACCAGATTGCCAACCTCGCGGGATCCGGGACATCGCTCAATCTGCTCACGGCGGAACTTCCGTCGACGTACAAGGAATACGCAGCTTATGGCGATTTGACCTATCACTTCACCAGCCGCTTGTCCGCAACCGCTGGATTGCGGATTGCCCACAACAATCAGGCATTTAACGAAATGACGTCCGGCATGCTTGCGGGCGCGCAGAATATCTCAGGCCAGTCTTCCGATACGAGCAAGACTTACCTTTTCACGCTTAACTATCTGCTGACCTCGAACAGCAGCGTGTACGGGCGCATTGCCAGCGGCTACCGGCCTGGTGGTCCCCAACCGAGTCTGCTCGACTTGACTACCGGGAAATTGACACCGGGAACATTCAACCCCGACACGCTGACCAGCTATGAAGTGGGCTACAAGGCTGATTTTCTGGACAAGCGTGCGTCGGTTTCCGTGTCTGCGTTCGATATCGAATGGAGAAACATCCAGCTCCATGACGTAGTCAATGGCCTAGGTGTGATAACCAATGGTGGTAAGGCCCGGACGAAGGGGGTGGAGTTCTTTGGCTCCTTGAATCCGGCTCCGCAGTGGCGCCTGAGCACCGGCCTGACCTATACCGACGCCCGGCTGACTCAGGATGTGCCTGGCATCCAGGCCATGTCCGGCGACCGCATGCCAAATACGCCTACGTTCGCTGCTACCGTCAACGTCGACTATCTGTTTAACGTCGCCTCGTATCGTGCCTACGTGGGGGCGACGGAAACCTATATTGGACAACGCAACTCGGGCTTTGCTAATAGCAAGGCTTCCCCGAACTTCAGCCTGCCGGGTTATTTCACAACCGACCTGCGCGCCGGTATCGATCTGAACAAGGCGACCGTATCCTGCTTTGTTCATAACCTCTTCAACAAGCGTGGCATGCAATCCGCGCAGACCGACTTCGTCCCGCTCGGTGGCCCGGCCGAAGTTGCGTTTATCCAGCCTTTCACGATCGGCATGCAGGTCGATGTCCCATTCTGAACGGCCATCGGAAGCCCAGTGCTGATGGGGTCTGGTTGAACAACCGGTTTGCATTATTGCTCAACCAGCAATCTGACTTTCTGATCATGGCCGCAGGGATTTCCGATGGCCTTGGCGGCGGTGCGGTTCGCTTCATTCGACCGCGCCGCCATAGCTGAAAGCGGGTGTTCCGGTGCATGACTTCTGATCTCGCTGGTCGGTCGCGCTCGATCCGTTCTGCGAGCGGGATACGGCCATAGATTGCACACTGCCGCGCGTGAGATGCTAGGCGCGCAATGTCTTTGAACCATCGCAATTGTCGGCAAACTTCCAATGCTCACTAAGCCTTATCCTTTCACGCGTTCCGTCGACAGTGTCGAGGAGCGCAGCGGCTTGCGCTTTCCTGATCCTTACCGCTGGCTCGAGGAAAATACCGACGAGGTCAAACGCTGGCAGAATGAGCAGAACCAGTTGGCAATGGATCATGTGCGGCGCTGGCCGCATTTTGAGGCGCTGAGAAGCCGCGTCGATCACTTCCACAGGGGGCGAGCGTCTGGTATCGCTCGCCAGGTGGCTGGTAGATCTTTTCGAGTCTCAACCGAGGGAGCGACGTCGGGCTGCGTTACTGTTTCCCAAGCGCTCACGGACGAAAGCCGCATCCTGTTCGATCCTCGGCAGGAGAACCCCAATTCATCGCCTGTTATTTCGTGGTTTGCAGTTTCTCCCGATGGATGCACGCTTGCGCTTGGTGTGTGCGCAGATGGCAGCGAAAACAACACCATACGGTTGATTGACGTTGCCACCGGTGGCCGCTTGCCAGATGCCCCGACGCATGTGCTGATGGATGCCTGGATGGGCGGCGCGCATTGGCTAGAGGACTCAAGCGGATTCTTCTACGCGGCCCTGACAGGTTCTACGCAGGATCTCACGCAGGCGATCTTTTTTTATCGTCTTGGCGAGCCTCCACCTACAGTACCTGAGCCGATCCCGTTTCCCGTTGATAGCTGCGACTATCGTGCAGTGACGATTTCGCATTGTGGTCGGTGGGCAGTTGCGAGCTTTGGCATGATGGCCACAAGGCCTGTGGCGCTGCGCGATCTCAGCGATCCCAGAAGCACCTGGCGACCGTTTGTAACCGATATTCCCGGCTTGCTGGCCGGCCACATCATCGGCAAACGCTATGTCGCTGTCACCGATGTAGGTGCGCCACGAGGACGTGTTGTCTCTGTTGCGCTGGACTCGCCAACGCCGAACGACCCCGACACCTGGCAGGAACTGGTTCCCGAATCCGACGCAACCATCCGCACCGTTGTTCCGGTCGGCGACCGGTTGTACGTGATTGAACTCGTTGACACCTACGCGAGTGTGCGCTTCTTTAGCGCAAATGGTACTGAGCTCGGCGTGGTCCCATTGCCGGGTAAGGGGGCTCTGACGGAGATGCCATTTCCGTTGATGAGACTCGTTGCGCACCGACCCTCAGATGAGTTCGTCTTTGGATTCTCGTCGCTGACAGAGTCGAGGGGTATTTATCGCCACCGTCCTGATGAGGACCGATTCGAGACGCTGATCGCACCAGAAGCGCGCATTGAAAACGCTGTGGTTGAAGATCACTGGGCCGTGTCGCCTGATGGAACCCGCGTGCCCTATCACACGATCCATCTCGCTAACCTCGACCGCAGCGGTCCCCACCCCGCGTTGATTTTTGGGTACGGCGCATACGGTGTTTCGTGTGATACACATTTCCCGGGCGCAGCTGCTGCCTTCATCGAGGCCGGTGGTGTTTTTGTTCACACCCACTTGCGTGGAGGAGGCGAGTTCGGTCTGGAGTGGTCGCGAGGTGGGGGGGGGGAGAACAAGCAGCAAAGCTACGATGATCTCTATGCGATCGCGGAGGAGCTTATCGCTAAGGGGGTGAGCACGCCGCAGTTGCTTGGCGTCACTGGTGCATCAAGCGGTGGGTTAATGTCGGCTGTCGCCATCACGCAACGGCCCGACCTCTGGAAGCTCGCGATCCCACGCGTGCCAATTCTCGATCTGATAGGGGCAATCCGGACGCGCTATGGCGAGTATGTCTGGAAGTTTGAACTGGGTGATTCGAACGATCCGAACGCAGTGCGTCGCGTTGCGAAACTTTCGCCTTATCAACTGGTGAAGGACGGCGTGTCGTATCCCGCAGTCTATCTGGATGCCGGAGACACCGACCCGCGTTGCCCTCCGTGGCATACCCGAAAGTTTGCTGCGCGGCTGCAGGCCGCACAGACTGGAGAGAATCCGATTGTGCTGCATGTATGGCCCAATGCGGGTCATGGCTGGGCAACCTCCAGAGACGTGGAGCTCGAAGAGCTTACCGAGTGCTTTGCCTTCGCGATGCAAATTCTTCGATTGACGCCCCTGACATCTTGATCCCGCGTATCTGTAGCACTTTGTACGAACTGGCCGAAGGGCCACTCAGGAGAGAGAATTGTGAAAATCTTCGCTGCAACACTGGTTACCGAGACGAATACCTTTGCACCGAGCCCGACCGGACTTGGAGGCTACGCCGCGTATGGTATCTATCACGGAGATGCAAGCAACGTGGTGCCAGATGGCATGCTCGGGCTTGGAATGGTCGAATTGCACAGGCTCGCGGCAGCGCACGGTCATGAACTTGTCGAAAGTCTGTCGACGATGGCACAACCTTCAGGCCGTACCGTGCAACAGGTCTACGAAGGTTTTCGCGAGGAGATTCTCGCGGATCTGCGAGCCGCGCTTCCAGTCGATGCCGTGGTGCTGATGCTGCATGGTGCCATGGTTGCCGAACATTGTGATGATTGTGAAGGAGACCTGATCGAGTCGGTTCGTGCACTGGTTGGCGAAGCAGTCCCCATCGGGGTGGAGCTCGATTTGCATTGCCACTTCACCGAGCGGATGCGGCGCAACGCAAACGTCATCATCTGCTACAAGGAATATCCGCACACGGACGCAATCGACCGCCTCCGAGAGGTGTTTGCGTTGACCGTCGCAACTGCGGAAGGGCGCATTCGTCCTGTGACTGCGGTACACGATTGCCGCATGGTGGGGATATGGCACACAACCCGCGAACCCATGATCGGCTTTGTTAAGCGAATGCAATCACTGGAGGGGATGGACGGCGTGTTGTCCGTGTCTTTCGGTCATGGTTTTCCATGGGGCGACGTGGCTGAGACTGGCGCCCGGGTCTGGGTGATTACCGACAACGATGAAGTCAAGGCTCGACGTATCGCGATGCAACTGGGCCAGGAGTTGTGGGAAATGCGTGAGGCCGCGCGCCCGGTGGTATTGTCCATCGATGAGGCGCTGGATCGCGCCCTGGCGGGGAACGGCGGTCCCGTCGTACTTGCCGACGTTGCTGACAATCCCGGCGGCGGGGCGCCGTGCGACAGCACGTTTATGCTTCGGCGGCTCGTCGAGCGTGGTATCGGAGACGTTGCATTTGGCTGCGTTTACGACATCGGTGCGGTCCAGATGTGCAGGGAGGCGGGGGGCGGGGCACGCCTGACGCTCCGGATCGGCGGCAAGTCGGGAGTGAGTTCCGGTATGCCGCTGGATTTAAGGGTCACCGTGCGTGCGCTCGCGGACGAGCATGAGCAACGTATAGGTGGTGCGGCATGCAGCCTAGGCTCGGCGGCGTGGGTATCCACGGATGACAACGTCGATATCGTGCTGGTGAGCGTACGTGAGCAAACGCTTGCCCCGACGGCTTTCACCGATCTTGGAGTTGAACTCGCATGCAAACGCATCGTTGTTGTCAAATCCACGCAACATTTCCACGCGGAATTTGCGCCGATCGCGCGAGATGTGCTCTACGTTTCGACACCAGGCGCCTTGACACCTGATTTCGTCAATATTCCGTACCGCGTTCGCAATCTCAACTACTGGCCGCGGATCGCGAATCCCTTTGGGGATCTACCCCTGCATGACCGGAGCCCAAATCACGTTTAGCTTTGTGAATGTGCTCGCTGGCGGAATTCGTGTAGCGCGCCGATACTCTGGCGCGTTGCACGGGAGGTAGCCGTGGTGATGGCTGAACCCGATGACGTGGCGTCGCAGCCGCGTTATCGCATAAAGCACCCGTTCATTCGTGCTTCTGAAATTGCTCCATGATTTGATCCCCCTCGTCCGTGCAAACAGAGAGAACGCGACATGAGTCATCCGATGCCGCAATGTAAGCGTGGCCCATGCTGCTATCGAAGTAGACGGACTCGCCAGCCTTCAGCCGGACAGGAGCATAAAACTCCGAATGAAACTCGATTTCTCCTTCCAGCACGTAAGCAAACTCTTCTCCGGAATGCTTGATCAGGCCGCCGAATTCCTTCACAAACTCCTCAATGCTGCGCGCACGCACATCGGCAACGATCGGAACGAGTTGCTTGTGTAGCAGTTCCACTGCAAGGTAAGTCTGTCCGTAGGCGCCTGTCTGCAGCGCCAAACCCTCACCGAGTCGCTGGACGACACGTCTGCCGGAGACGGACGGGGTGGCGTCGTTTTCCGCCTTGTCGGCGAGAATACCCAGCAACTCCGATAACTCCACGCCCAAGCCGGCGCTCACTACCGTAAGTTTTTCGTAGGAAAGCGATGCCCTTCCCATCTCGAGCTTCGAGATGGTTGAAATGGCAAGCCCTGTTCGATCGCTCACTTCCTGCAACGTCAGCCCGAGTTTGAGACGCAAGGCGCGAATGGCTTGGCCGGGCTTGTTCAGGACGGCCGGATCAACTGTAAATAGATCTTTACTCATAGTTCTATATTATGCCAAAAAACTTCGCGATGCGTGCAGCGAGCCAATATTTTGCCTGTGAGGAAAAATATATTCAACTTCGAAAATTGTTGGTGTATTCTACGGTTCATATCGCCGCAAACGTGGTGATTCGGACCATTGATAGCCACGCTTTGACGGCTGCTTCGAAGGACCGCCGCATCGGGGCGGAAACGTGTGAAGAAGCAGATTGGCGGGCGAGACAGACATAGAAAATAGCGCTCAGGTAGCGTCGACAGGCGCGGGTGCTTGCAGGAGACACAAATGAAGTTTGCAGTCCAGCAGCATTCCGCGAACCGATTCGTCGGCATCGGGTTCGTAGCACTACTACACGTTCTGCTCATCTATATTTTGCTGAATGGCCTCGCCTCTAAAGTGATCGAGGTGATCCGCAAACCTATTGAAACAAGGATCATCGAAGAGGCGAAGCCACCCCCGCCCAAGCAGGCCATTGTATTGCCACCACCGCCGAAATTTGCACCGCCACCGCCGTTCATTCCTCCTCCTGAAGTGGTGGTCCCGGTGCAGCCGCAGGAGCCGGTCATTGCGCAGCGTTCGACGGTGCCCCAGCAGGAGAGCGCGCCTGTGCCTGCACCGACCGTTGCAGCACCGCCCGCGCGTACGGTGCACACGGAAGTTGGCGTGGTTTGCCCGAATTCGCAGGAGGTCAGGCAGTTAATGCACTATCCGCGCGAAGCCCAGCGCGACAATATTACAGGGGACGTCCTGGTGGAGTTCGTGGTGGACGCACGCGGCAACATGGAGAGCGTGAAGGTTGTGAAGTCCGCTGATCCTGCTCTCGACCGCGCCGCGGTGAATGCGGTCAAGCAGTTTAACTGCGTTGCGCAAGGCGAGGATGTCCGTGTACAGGTGCCGTTCTCGTTCAACCTGAACTGAAGGCAGCGCCAAGTAATGCTGGTGGGCGCTGCCTGCCAGGCTTATGAATTGAAATGAATGAACCTGGAGCGATGAGATGAAGACCCCGCGTTTGGCCGCCATTGCGGCAAGCACCATTTTTGCTCTTACCCCGGTTGCGTTGTTTACCGGAACAGGGCTGGCATATGCGCAATCTGGCGGCAATTCCACCGCCGCGTCGGCTGCGCAGACAGCAGCTTCGCCCGCGGCACAGGCGATAGCCGCACCTGCGGCGCAGGGTGACCAGGCTGGTCCTCCGCCGGTGGTGCCGATGACCGAGGCGGTATCGAATCCGTACGGACTCGATGCGCTGTGGAAGGGCGGTGACATCGTCGCCCGGAGCACACTCGTCATTCTGGTGATCATGTCGATGGGCAGCTGGTACATCATGGTGACCAAGTTTTTTGAGCAATTCCGAGCAAATCGTCGCGCCCGCTCGGCGGACGAGACGGTATGGAATGCACCATCCCTCGAAGCGGGAGTCCAGCAGCTCGACGAGGGCAGCCCGTTCCGTTACATCGCAGGCAGCGGGATTGAAGCCGGTCGTCACCACGAAGGGGCGCTCCTAGAAAAGGTCGATCTCAACACCTGGATTGGTGTTTCGATCGAGCGGGCAACCACGGTTGTTTCCAACCGCTTGCAAGATGGTCTTGCCTTTCTCGCAACAGTCGGTTCGACAGCGCCTTTCGTAGGTCTGTTCGGTACCGTCTGGGGTATCTATCACGCGTTGACAGCAATTGGCGTTGCTGGGCAAGCGTCGATCGACAAGGTGGCGGGCCCAGTGGGCGAGGCGCTCATCATGACGGCGATCGGCCTTGCGGTCGCGGTGCCGGCGGTGCTCGGCTACAACTTCCTCGTGCGCCGCAACAAGGCAGTGATGGAGCAGGTGCGCGGCTTCGGCGCGCAGTTGCATACCGTGCTGCTGAGCGGTGCGGGCACGGCCACGAACGTATCTGCGGGTGCGGTGCCGGTGGCCTCGCCTGCGCACCGGTCTGTGAAGGCAGCAACTTCGTAAGCGGAGCAGATCATGGCTATGAGCACAGGACAAGGCGGCGAAGAGCACGACGAGGTGATGTCGTCGATCAACACCACACCGCTGGTGGACGTGATGTTGGTTTTGCTCATCATCTTCCTGCTCACTATTCCAGTAGTGACGCATAGCGTGACCGTGAAGTTGCCGACGCAGACGGTCCAGCCATTGCAGACGACGCCACAGAACATCGTGCTTGCAGTCAATCGGGATGGCGACGTGTTCTGGGAAGAGAAGCACGTCGATATGCCGACGCTGCTCGAGCGGCTGAAGCGGGTCGCCGTGCAGCAACCTCAGCCGGAGGTTCACATCCGGGGTGACGAGAATGCGCGTTACGAATTCGTTGGCAAAGTGGTGGTGGCGTGTGAGCGGGCGGGCATTGTGAAGGTTGACTTCATTACGAATCCGGCTGCGCGCGGCGGATGAGGGGGAAGAAATGGGAATGAACATTCCGACGAATGGTAGTCAGGAACCCGAAGTACTGGTTGAAATCAACACGACACCGTTAATCGACGTCATGCTGGTGCTGCTTATCATGCTGATCATCACGATTCCGATCCAGACACATGCAGTAAAAATGAACCTGCCTGTGGGTACGCCGCCTCCAGTCGTAAAAATACCGACGGTCGTGGAGATTGACGTGGACTTCGATGGCACCATCAGCTGGAACGGTGCACCCGTAGCGAACGCCGCCGCGCTGGATCAGCACCTGAGGGAAGTGGCGGCCCAGGCCGATCAGCCGGAGCTGCACCTCAGGCCCAACCGGCTGGTGCCGTATCGCAGTGTTGCCGCCGTGATGGCGGCGGCGCAACGCTTGGGGGCTACCAAGATCGCGCTCGTCGGTAATGAGCAATTCATGCAGTAGAAATGCCTGAGACAGGTGAAAAATGAGCCGTAGACTTTTATCTGGAAGCATGTCGTCCGCGTTGCTAGGCACGCTGTTTCTCGCGATTTGCGGGATGGCGGTTTTGGCGAGCGAACCGGTGGTGTCGGCTGAGACGCTTCGGCCGGAAGTCGCAAAGCCGCTGCAGGCTGCGCGCGCGCTGTACGAACAACATCGCTACAAGGATGCGCTGGCGAGCGTAGATCAGGCGCAGGCCGTGCCGGGCAAGACGTCATACGAAAGCGATGTCGTCTCGCAGATGGGCGGCGCCGCGGCCGTCGCGGCCGGTGACCTCGCGGTGGCCGCGCGCGACTACGGATTCCTGATTCAGAGTGGCCGTCAGCCGGTTGCGGAACAGCAGAAAATGATGGCGGCTCTTGCCAGTCTTGCCTATGAACAGGGAAATTATGCTCAGGCCGTGCAATGGGGCCAGCGCTATCAGCGCGCTGGGGCCGCCGATTCACATATGAGAACGTTGCTCGCCCAGTCCTACTACATGGCGAGCAACTGTGGTGGCGTCGAAAGCGTCCTTCAACCTGTGGTGGACACGGAGATTCAGGCCGGGCGTACGCCGGTATCGGACGATCTGAAACTGCTGGGGAGCTGTTATCAGAAGCAGGAAAACAACGGCGCCTACATAACTGTGCTGGAGCAGCTTGTTGGATATTATCCGACGCCCGCTTATTGGCGCGAGCTCCTTGACCGCTTGCAGGCCGATCCGAAGTTTTCGGGCCGATTCGAACTGGATGTTTATCGCCTGAGGCGAGCGACAGGTAATCTGAATAGTGTGAGCGACTATACACAGATGACGCAGCTCGCAATTCTGGCGGGAAATGGGGGGGAAGCATTGAGCGTGGTCAAGCAGGGGTTCGATTCCGGTGTGCTAGGCAAAGGCACGGATGCCGGGCGAGGGCAGCGGCTCAAGAACGTGGCCGCCAAGGCGGCGGCACAGCCACTGCCCGCCGCCCCTGCGGGCAACGGACCCGCGCTGGTCGACGCCGGCTTCAACGAGGCCCTCTCGGGACGTTATCAGCAAGGCATAGATTCGATGGAGGCGGGTCTTGCGAAAGGCGGCCTTACGGATCCCAATGAGGCGCGGTTGCATCTTGGCATCGTCTACTATCTTGCCGGCCAAAAGGCGAAAGCCCTGAATGTATTTGGCACTGTCGCGGGTGACGGCGCGGCAGCACCACTGGCGCGGCTATGGAAGCTCGCCGTGCGCGGCGGATGATCATGGTTATTCCGCGCAGTGTCGCTTGCCGGCGCTTGAGTAGTTCTACACCAAACTGAATTGGCGTCTCTTGACCCGGCCGCTTGCGTGCTATGTCTTCGCGATGCTCGACCGTATCAACGCCGACTTCGCAAAGCTGCTGTTGCGGCACGATTCCGGTTCATCCGAAGTGACACGGGCCACATTCCTGCCGCAGCAACGATTGTTTGCTGCGGCAGGCGCCTTTGCCGACACAACGCTGACCGTCGGATTCTTCGACCGGTCTCAACTGATCTCAAGAGAGACGGACACACCATGTACCGCGACGCCGAAATTGCCGAAGACACTTGCGCTCGTATGTTGAACTGGCGCCACGACATTCATGCCAATCCCGAAATCGCATTCGAGGAGCACCGGACGGCTAATGTGGTTGCGAACGCGCTCATGCTGATGGGGCTGCCGGTGCACCGCGGCCTGGCCCGTACGGGCGTAGTGGCCACATTGAAGAACGGCGATGGCCCAAGCATCGCATTACGCGCCGACATGGACGCGCTCAACATGCAGGAACTTGGCACTCCCGCGCATGCGTCGAAGTGCGCCGGCAAGATGCACGCCTGTGGCCACGACGGCCACACCGCAATGCTGCTGGGCGCGGCAGAACACCTGTCGCGCCACAAGCCCTTCAAGGGCACGGTGCATTTCATCTTTCAACCGGCCGAAGAGACCGAAGGCGGGGGCCGTGTGATGGTCGACGAGGGGCTTTTCGAGCAGTTTCCTGTTGATGCGGTCTACGGCATGCACAACTATCCTCAACTCCCGCGCGGCCTGTTCATGATTCGCCACGGAACAATGACTGCCAACTTCGATAACTTTGAGATCTGGGTTACCGGCAAGGGTTGCCATGGTGCTCTCCCGGAAACGGGGATTGATTCGGTCGTGGTCGCCGCGCAACTCGTGAGCGCGCTGCAGACCATCGTGAGCCGCCGCACCAGCGCGACCGATTCGGCCGTCGTTAGCGTAACGCAGATCCACGGTGGCGACACCTGGAACGTGATTCCAGAGAACGTGCTGCTGCGCGGCACGGTGCGCACGTTTGACTCTGACATCCAGGACAGGACACGGGCCGCGATGCAGCAGATCTGCGACGGCGTGGCAGCCACGCACGGCGCCAAGGTGGAGCTTGACTACCGCCGGGTCTGCCCGGCCGTGACCAACACGCCCACGCAGACTGACGCCGCCGTGTCGGCCGCGGCAGCTCTCGTCGGACTAGAGAGGGTGCACACCGACTGTTCGCCCGTCATGGGCTCTGAAGACTTTGCCTTCATGCTGCAGAAGCGGCCAGGCGCGTACATTCTAATCGGTGCGCAAGAACGTCCGGACGATGCGAACTTGCATAACCCGTACTATGATTTCAATGACGCTATCCTGCCTCTAGGTGCAGCCTATTGGGTGGAGCTCGTCAAACAGCAATTGCTCGCGGACTGATGCACATCGTGACTGGCAACACGTATCGGGTGCTGATGGGTTCTCTAAGCGGGTTTTGTCGCGGTAAGGAAAGCAGGGGAACTGCGATCGCTATGCAAAGCACTGCTTATGTTGACAGGTGGTAAAACTGATCGGCGAAAGTCTGGCTGTTCAACTGTCTTACGCGGCGGCTGACGACGAAATTTTCTCCGTGGGCGCGGACCGAATCCGTTGATTGCCTTCAATTAGAGACGTATGGATTTCGGTGGCGGTGCCAGCACCGTACGGGGCAAATCTTTTTCCTTTCTGGCGAGTGTGTCGCCGGGTTTGGTACGCGGCCGCCCTTCGCCCGCGCCACCACTGACGATAGGAATTCGATGCATACCCTTTACTTCGCTCTACTGTAAGCGTCGGGCTAGCTCGTCCTGCTGATGGCATTTTCCGATGACGCTGTCGGCACTGCCTGTCTGAGCTGGCGTTAGCGAATGAGCAAAGGCAATGATTAGCGCTGGGGCAGCGTTTAGGGGAGAGATGCGAGAGCGGGCGTTGACGAAATGCAGGTCGTCGTATGTAATGCTCCCTATGGAGCCAATCTCATCGCAAGATCCAAACGCCTCCAAGAACGTTATTGCATGGCGAGGCTCGTTCGAGAACAGCGAAGTCAACGTCCTCCATGCAGAGTGCTTCGGGCACGGGTTGATCGACGGCGACTGGTGGTCGCAAGTCAACCGCTTCAGTTTAGGCTGGGTCTGTATGCGCCAGTCGGAGAAGCTTATTGGGTTCGTTAACGTCGCCTGGGATGGCGGCGTGCATGCTTTCGTTTTCGACACAATGACGAGTGTCGCTTTTAGGCGGCATGGCCTTGCGACGGTTCTGATCAAGGAAGCAGTAGATCGTGCGAAGCAGGCTAGCTGTGAATGGCTCCATGTGGATTTCGCACCTCACCTCCGTCGCTTTTATTTCGACGTCTGTGGCTTCAGGCCTACTGACGCTGGGCTCATCCCGCTCAAATAGCCGCGCTGCCGCTCGAACCGGGCTACGCGGCGATGCATCGTGAAGCTGGAGGACCTGTTTCGTGAGATCGATACCGAGAATGTCGATTTCCATGATGAACCTCCACACGTTAGGTTGACGTCTGTCAGTGCCTCCCGAAGGGAGGCGCCGGGTCCATCTCAGTAGAACCCCGACACGTCACCACGGCGCTCGGAGGGACGTCCGAGCGCCGTGGTTGGAGCCCGCTGCTCAGCCGCGGTGCGACCGCACCGCCCCCGGCGTGACGCCGAATCGCCGCCGGAAGCTTCGGGAGAAGTGGCTCAGGTCGTTGAAACCGTTGTCGAAGGCAATGTCGGTGATCGTCCGGTCGCGATAGCGCTGGCTCTGCAACTGCCGGTAGCAAAGGTCGAGACGGCGGGTGAGGATATGGCCGGTGACGGTTAGTTCCCGCTGTTGGAACAACCGATGGAGCGTGCGTAGCGACATTCCCAGCAGGCCGGCGACTTTCGCCGAGGACAGGTCGGGATCCTGCAGATGGTCGTCGATCGCGAGCAGGGCGCGGCGGAAGCGCTGCTCGGCCTGCACCCTTGAGCTGCCCTCTGTCGCGGCGGTGGAACTGGTAGCAAGACCGCCCGCCAGTATGTCGGTCAGGGCCGAATGCAGGCTCAGCACGTCGCTCGGCAGACCGGACGCGCCGGCCTCCTCCTCGGCAATCAGTTCTGCCAGCGAGGTCATCGCCTTGGCGAGGCGGCTCTGCGAAGGGCAGTGCCATAGCACCGTCGCGTCGGGCCCTTCGGAATGGAGCGCGAGCAGCGAGCGTGGGACGACCACCGACAGATACGAGAAGTAGCCGGAAAAGCTGTAGTCCCAAGAGCGATGGGGATCGGCGATAGTGACGTCGCCTCGTCGCAGCAGGAGCGATGTGCCGTCCTGACGCATGTAGGCCTCACCTTCCTGCGCAATTACCAGGAACACCGATTGTCCATCACCCCATTGCCCGACGCTTCCTTCGGTCCGGACCCGCGCCACATTGCCAGCGATCGTACTTACTAGCGACCCGGCGGTCTGCCGGTAAAGGCCGGAAAATTCGTCGGGCCGCGCCATATCGAATTTCGACGGTCCGTAGACGCCGCAGATGACGGCTTCCCATTCCGATAGTCCTGTCTCGCCCGCAAGGGCCGCGCCCGGCATGCCTGTTGGTTGATCCAAATCGCGCCCCCACCTTCTATCCCGCTACTTTCGTGACGATGGCGCCCCTAGACAAGTGAATGGCGCCATGCGCCAAGCCCGTAGGGCACCGCTTGCCCGAGCATATCACTCAGATGTCGAGAAGCTAGCTGATCACCAATCAAGGAGCCCAGAACGCCATGAACGCTGTTACCGTCGCGGAACCCAAACCGCCCTTTGTTCGCCACCAGAAGGTCAACGTCTTTTTCAACCCAGCGACCTTGCCCTGGACCGAGTGGGTAATGCCCCACACTTGGTTCAAGTTGCTGAACGTTGACCTGAAGACCGGCGGCTTCACCATGCTTCTGAAGGTCGGACCGAACACCCAGGCACCTATCCATCACCATATCGGTGCGATCGAGGGAATCATGCTTGAGGGTGAGTTCGGCTATGACGAGGATCGCGGCGCGACAGGCTGGTATGTGTGGGAGGAAACTGGTGCGATTCACACGCCGACCACCACGACCGGCTTCGTTCTCTACGCCGTCGTCCATGGTCCGCTCGCTGGATATGAAGAAGATGGTCGGCTGGCCGGGCTAATCGACGCGGAGGTGATGCTGGGCCTCGCCCGCGCGAACAACGCAGCCGACCATATTCGCGTCCCGTTGCTGTACGAGTTCCGCGAAGCCTGATCACGGGCGGGCAGACTGGCCGAGCTCGCCCGGTGCATGTCAACATAGGAGACCGATGATGATAGGACGTGTTAGTGGCAAGGTGGCGCTGGTGACCGGCGCAGCCAAGGGGCTTGGGTTGGCCATCGCCGCCCGGCTGCGCGAGGAGGGTGCGCGCGTGCTGATGACTGACGTCGATCCCGCCGGACAGGCGAAGGCTGAGGCGATCGGCGCGACTTTTGCTATTCAGGATGTGTCGTCCGAGGAGAGTTGGATCGACCTAAAGGCGCAAGTGGAAAAGACTTTCGGCTCACTCCACATTCTCGTCAACAATGCGGGGATTGAGGGGCGGAGTGGCGCCCCCCGCGATCCTGAGGGCACATCGCTTGCCGACTGGAATGCCATATTCGCAGTCAACACCGCGGGCACCTTCCTCGGGTGCAAATATATGATCCGGCTGATTGGCTCCTCAGGGGGCGGATCGATCGTCAATCTGTCGTCGGTCGCGGCGCTAGTGCCGACGCCCTTCCTGACCGCATATGGCGCGTCAAAGGCGGCAGTATGTCAGTTCACTACGTCGGTGGCGCTACACTGCGCGCGAAGCGGCACCCGCATCCGGTGCAACTCGGTTCATCCCGGGCAGGTGCGGACGCCGATGCTTTCGGCCCTGTTCAGCACAATGGCAGCCGAGCAGGGCCTGCCCGTCGAGCAACTGATCGACGGCTTTGTCGCGGCGAACATCCCGCTCGGCAGCCTTCAGGATCCCGTCGACATCGCCAATATCGTCCTGTTCCTCGCGAGCGACGAGTCCCGCTACATCACCGGACAGGCGATTGCCTGCGACGGTGGATACACGCTGGTCGCCTGATCCAGCCAAACACAAAGGAGAATCGAACATGTGGAAATGGGGTCCGCCGCTCGACGGCATCATCCAAATAGCTTTCGTGGTAGACGACATTCACGCGGCGATGCCTCGCTACGCCAGCGCGCTGCGCGTGGGGCCATGGTTCCTCGCCGAGCATTTCGCTTTGGAGAAATTCTCCTATCGCGGTGCGCCGGCGGCGCCAGACATCAGCCTGTGCTTGGGGTTTTCGGGTTCGATGATGATCGAACTGATTCAGCAGAACTGCACCTCCCCCAGCCCCTACATCGATGAGGCAAATGGGCCCCGCTGCGGCTTCCACCACTGGGGCGTGGCGGCGACGCCAGACGCGTATCAGGACCGGCTTGACGAATTCGTCGACAAGGGTTTTCCGATGGTTCTCGACGCAGTGGTCGGTGCCGGAAGTCGGGCCTCCTACGTCGATTCCGCTTCGGTACTGGGTGGGTTGATCGAACTGATGGAGATCAACCCACCTGTCGAGGAGCTATTCACTCATATGCGCAACAGCGCGACGGCAGGCTATCCGGCGGGTACCATTCTGCCCTTTCCGGGGGCGCCGGGCGCCCAAATGCCCACGCCGAGTGAGATTTGACCCACCCTCTGACTGAACTATCGGCTTGGCGACACTAATTCTTAAACTATGTTCTGCTAAGGATTTCACGATCAAGCTTGTTCGTAAGCGCGCGGCGAACCCACCGAAGGCGAACGCGACGGAGCGCCATGCAACCAGCACCTAGACGTTGTGCTCGCTGGTTGTATGGCAATGACCAACTTGGCGTCAGCACGCATTGATTTTGAACCTATGCCGTCATTTAACGGAGTCTGTCAGAAACGAGGCGTAAGCCAAGAGGCTCACGGGCGTAGTGGCAGCGCTCCGGCTCGCCGGAATCTGTCGTGAAACGCCAGTGTCGCGCTCCGGGAAGCGCCGCTGCGACCGGTCTAGACGCGCGATCCCGATGCGCATCAAGTATTTGAATGGCGCCGGCGGAGCAGCGAAGATGTCATGGCCGACGCGGAGTGTGTATCCATATGCCTCACATACTGCCAACATGCATACGCTGGCACGCGTCGATACGAAAGTCGTGTCGGATGAGCGCGACGCGCACAGCGCCGAATTGCTTGCGACCATGCACGAATGAATCGACGGCACCACTTATGTGGTGCGCGAGACTTCAGGCATCACATTGCCTCTGACATCTCGATCGACGCTGCCGGATGCGACGCACCGTCCTCGCAACTGTATTTTCGGACGGAGAAATCGCCGGGCACTTTGACCGAGAATTAACTCGGGCGACAGGTAACGGACGAGCGCCCGCGCAGCTTTCCCCGAGTAGGCCTCGGTCAGCATCCGCGATCGGGAATTGGTTTTGCCGATGGGGAACAACCGACATATCTGCACTGGCGAAGAACGACTCACGATCAATGCTGGTGCGATGTCCGCTTTCCCGTCTATTTTATTTAGTCATACATAATAAATATCAATATGCAGTACTAGGAGACACGGATGTTCAATAGAATGACAATCGAAAATTTTCGGTATACCATCCTTGCAGGTATGCTGATTAGTGCCGGCGTACATGCGCAGAGCAGCGTGACACTCTACGGCGTGATCGATGCCGGACTGCTCTATGCAAGCAAGACAGCCGATCCGGCCACCGGACAGAATGCAGGCAGGCAGTTCTCGCTCCTCGACGGCGGGAAGTCGCCAAGCCAGTTCGGACTGACCGGGACTGAGGATTTGGGCGACGGCATGAAGGTGAAGTTCAAACTCGAGAGCGGATTCAGTGCCGCGAACGGCGGATTCAACAACTCGAACGGTTACGCATTTGGCCGACAGGCGTGGATCGCGCTCAGCGGGCGATTCGGCGAGGTCAAGGCCGGCCTGCAACCTTCCTCGTTCTTTCTGGCGGTTTACGCGGCAGACCCTCGCGAATTATCGACCTTCGGTAGTGGTCTGGTTACATATGGCGACTCAGTACTCGCCACCGGCATCTTCAATGCGAATGCGGTGAGCTATACCACGCCACGCCTATTCGGCCTCGAAGGTAGCGTGATGTTCGCCCTAGGCGGGACGGCGGGCGATTTTCAGGCCGGACGCCAATATTCGGCGAGTCTAAATTACCAGATTGGCGACCTGATGCTGGTTGCGGCGGCGTACGACGGCAATGAAGGCGGGACGGCACAGACACCGGTTCCGACCGATCTGCCCTTCCTGGGGCGCACGCTGGGCGCGGCGTATAAATGGGGCAATCTCACGACGAAGGCATCGTTTACAAACTACAAGGTGGCGGGTTCGTTCAATAGCAACGTATATGGCGTGGGTCTCGATTACCTGGTTTCGCCGGCCTTTGACATCGACAGCGGCGTCTGGATCACCAGCGATCGGAACGATGCGACCAATCATTCGCTATTGTTCGCGATGGGCGCGCAGTACTTTCTGTCGAAAGCAACGACGCTCTACGCACAGGTTGCGGTGGTGAATAATCATGGCGCGATGAACACGGGCCTGTCCGCTAATAACGTCCTGTTCGGCACGTCGGGCACGACGACCGGCGCCAACGTGGGCATACGCCATTTGTTCTGAACGGTGTCGGTCACTCCAAGCGAGTTGCGGCTCGAAAAGGACGCGTTGCCTAGGGCGGACATCGAGCCCCATTGTTTATGGCGGAGAAGGAACGCTGTGAGTAGGAGCTTGCCGGGCGGTGTCAGAAGCGGCAGCACCGTGTTAGTCGATCAAGTCGAACATGACTGCCGACCTGGTAATTGATGCGCTGACGATGGCGTGGTTCCGCCGCAAGCCGGGGTCCGGTGTAATGCACCATTCGGATCGCGGCAGCCCAGTACGCCAGTCATGCCTTTCAGCATAAGCTGGCCGAGTACGGAATGACGTGTCCGATGAGTCGCAAAGGAAATTGTTGGGTTGAGACCTCGACGGAGAGCTTCTTCGACAGCCTGAAGAACAAACGCGTTCACGAAAGACGCTACGCGACGCATGCTGAAGCGATTACGGACTTGTTTGAATACGTCGAAGTGTTTTATAACCGGAGTCGTCGCCACTCCACGCTCGGCAATGTGTCGCCGACACAGTTCATTAAGAACTGGATGGCGACTCAGCAGGAGAAGAATCTGGCGGCATGATGTCCGACCCGTGGAACACGAAATACAAGGGGAAGCTCATTCGATTAAACGTCCGATCGCAGCGTCATACTCATCGACAAGTCGTTTGACCACTTCTGCTGCGCCGGGAAGGTCATTGACAAGTCCAGCCGATTGTCCCAATTCCACCTTGCCGCGCTCAATGTCCCCTTCGAGCGCGGCCTGACGCAGCGAGCTGCTAGCAAACAACACCTTGTACGCTGCCTGGTCGCGTTCATTGATGTCCGCATGCAACACCGCCTGTGCAAAGGCATTTTTCGTCATACGGATCGGCAATTGTCTGATGCCGACGAGCGTTGTACCGTCGATGTCGGTTTCCAGCACAACTCTTTTATAATTCTCGTGCACGCCCGACTCTCGGGTCGCGATGAAGCGTGTACCAAGTTGTACAGCGTCTGCGCCGAGCGCGAGCAGGGCAGCGATCCCATAACCGTCGGCCACGCCTCCTCCGGCCACTATTGGAATAGAGAATTCAGTAGCGGCGCGACGTACTGCAACGAGCGTGCTGACACCATTGGCTGGCGGATGGCCGCCGGCTTCAGCGCCAACCACAACGAGTGCATCTACGCCCGCGGCTACGGCCTTGCGAGCGTGCTCTAGCGTCGAGACGACGTGAATCCACCGGGTGCCAAGTGCATGGAAACGGGCAAGATGAGCCTTTGGCCCCCCCTGCGAAGCGAAGACGACGGGCACGCGCTCTTCCTCAATCACGTCGAGGAAGCGCTCTGCTTCGGGCCGGTATAACGGCAGATTGACCGCAAAAGTTTTATCGCCAACCTTTTGCTTGACTTCGCGAACCGCGTCTCGGAATGCGTCAAGATACATCGGGCCTGCAGCGATAACGCCAAGGCCGCCAGCATTGGTGACAGCTGACGGCAAAGCGGCGTTCGAGGACGCCCAGCTCATTCCGGCTTGGATGATCGGATAGCGGATGTTAAGCATTTCCGTAAGACGCGTCTGCTTCATGTCGGTTTTTTCCTATCTTGGCCATGCGCCCATGGACCTTGCTACTGTAGCGAGAGACCAGACTGGCGGACTTTGAAAACGGACGTCCTGTTTGGTCTGTACGCGTCAGATGTTGATAACACGCGGCTGATGCGGCACAGCTACTGTGCTCACTTCAGGGAGCACAGTAGTCTTTGTACGCTCGCGCGGCAGATGTGCTCAGGCGAGTCCAAACTCGCGGATTGCATAATCCCGCAGTTTGTTTTTTTGGACCTTGGCACTGCCAGTCATGCCGATCTCGTCGAAAGATGCCACCACGCGCAGGTATCGAGGTACCTTGAAGTTGGCGCACCGTCCCTTACACCACGCGATCAGTTCCTCATCCGTCGCGCTTGTGCCCGGGCGAAGCACTATGAAGGCGGCTGCAACCTCGCCGAGCCTGGGGTCTGGTACACCGACTACTTGCGCAAGCTGAACCGCTGGATGAGCGAATAACGTTTCTTCAACCTCGGCTGGCGCAACATTTTCTCCTCCGACGCGAAATACGTCCTTTAAGCGGCCGAGCATGCGCAGTCGTCCCGCGGCGTCAATGACGCCCAGATCGCCAGTACGCAGCCAACCATCCTCGCTAAATGCCTGCGCGGTCTCTTTGGGCTTGTTGTAGTAGCCCTTCATCACGCTCCATCCACGAACCTGGATTTCTCCCGGCTCGTTGGCCGGTTGTACAGCGTTGCTTTCAGTTGACACCGTGCGGATCTCGATACCGGGGTGCGGATGGGCCCAGCCCGCGACACGCAACGCAAGCGGCTCACGCCAGTCATTGAGCACCACATTCGGCGATGCTTCAGATTGACCATAGGCACCAACCATGTAAGGCACGCCCATCACGTCGTGAATTTTTTGCATAATCTCAGGCCCAGCCGCCGCCCAGCCACCTCGAAGATGGATGCGCTCGCGACGAAATTCAGGATGGCTCATCATCATGAGAAAAATCGTGTCGTTTCCGGAAGTGAGCGTGCATCTTTCTTCATCGAGAATCGTGAGGACGTTAGCGACATCGAATGACGGAACGGAAAGCAGGCATGCGCCGGTGACCAGAGCCACGAGTAACGACATTGTCGTTCCTGCGACATGAAAGAACGGACGTACGCTGAAGTACCGGTCGTCCGCCCGCACGCCGATGCGCAGGCTAGATGCTGCGGCGTTCAGCAGCATATTGCGATGCCGCAACAACACGCCCTTGGGAAACGACGTGGTCCCGGAGGTGTACTGGATCAGCAGAATGTCGTCGGGTACGACCTTCTGTGTACGTCGCGCAACTTCCGCGCGATCTTCGGGCGTATCGTCTAACGTGTCGAAATGCTCCACCCCTGCTGGAATTTCGCGGTCGGTCTTGCCAACCATCACAGCACGTCGGAGCAATGGCAGCACCTGACCTGGAAGCGAAGTGTAGAAGGCGGGTTCCACGTCATGTAACAAGTGGGAATAATCGATATTCAAAAACTTGTCGACGTAGAACAGCACCCGTACGTCGCTTTGCTTGAGGCAATAGTTCAGCTCGTCGGTCTTGAAGCGCGTGTTGACCGGCACCGTAACCGCACCGATCGTTGCCGCCGCATAGAACAGCACAACCCAGTCAATCGAATTGCCCATCATGATGCCAACATGTTCGCCATGCTGGACGCCTGCGGCGATCATACGCGCTGCCGCGCTATTGACGCGAGCGGCGAGGGTCCGATAATCGACGCGCTCCCCATCGATTACAAGCGCCTCTGCATCTGGGGTGGAGGCCGCCCGCGCGGTGAGTACCGCGTGCAGTATGACCGGTTGCGTCAAGCCAAAAAGTTGTTCGATTTCTTTAGTCATGGCTGCCTCCGTTATTCTGTCCGACGGTGGCTGTAGAGCCAAAGGACGCGATTGATTGCTTCCAGTCCGCGTTTTGAAGCAGTGTGTCGATCGCCAGGATTTCGATTGCAAGTGCGCCAGCGGGGTCGCTTTCGACGCCGCGATCAACGCACTGTCTTGTCAGGCGCATCGCGAGCGGCGGCGCAGCCGCAATATCGCGCGCCATTTGACGTGCGGTCGCGAGAGCGTCGCTCGAGTCGACGATCCTCGAGACGAGCCCTACTGCGAGCGCTTCCGAGGCAGAAAGCGAGCGACCGGTAAAGGCCATGTCTTTGGCCAGCCGTTTGCCGACCGCGCGAGGCAGCCGCTGAGTGGCGCCGACGGTACCCCACAACGCCTCTGGCGTACGGAAGCTAGCGTTCTCCGTGGCCACGATGAAATCGCACGCCATCGCAATCTCTCCTCCTGAACCCACCGCTGCGCCCTCGACCAACGCGATACACGGCTTGCCGATCTGCTCGAGAGCGTCATACGCGGCGAACGCTTTCAGGCGTCTCGCACGGACATCATCGATCGTCATGCCTTTGCGCTCTTTCAGATCCGCGCCTGCACAGAAAACTGGTCCATTCGCACGCACAATCACGCAACGGACCGACTCGTCGTCACGCAAGGTGACGGCGACCTTCCGCAGCGCATCGCACATCGCGCCGTTGAGGGCATTTCGCTGGTCTGGACGGTTCAGGACTATTTCGGCCACTGCTTCCTGTCGTTCGACGATCAGTGTCTCAATCTCTTTCATGAAGTCTCCCCTTGCGGACGATGTGACCGTAAAGGGTCCCATTGCCCTTGATGTTCTAGATCGCGCCGTCGCGCCGGAGCGCCTCGATGCGTGAGGTGGTGTAGCCAAGCCGCTCGCGCAGCACAATGTCGGTGTGTTCGCCCAGCAGCGGCGGGCGGGCGACCTCAGGATTCGCGTATCCGTCAAACTTGAACGGAAGCGGCAACGCGCCAAATGTTCCAATCGATGGATGATCGAATTCACTAATCATGCCGCGTGCCTTCACATGGGGATCGCTCAGAACCTCGGCAACATTCTTGACCGGGCCGGCCGGAACGCCTGCGGCGTCACATGCGTCGCAAAGGGACTTCTGCGTCCACCATGATATGGCCTGAGTCAGACCTCGCATCACGCGGTCGCGGTGCTCAACCCGGCCGGCGTTTGTGGAAAGTGCGGCGTCCTCGGCAAATTCCTGGAGCCCCAGCAGTTTGCACAGTGGCAGCCAGTGCTGGTCGCTACATGTGATATGGACGTATGTGTCGCCGCTGCATGCAAAGGTAGCCGACGGGACGCGTCCAGGATGCTCGGTCCCCATGCGCGGAGGTATTTCATTCAAAGCGAAGTAGCGTCCGGCAGCGAGCGTCAGAAGGCTCACCTGGCCGTCAAGCATCGAAAAGTCGATGTAGCCGCCCTTGCCGCTGATTGTGCGGCCATGTAGGGCCGACAGAATCGCGATCGCGATCCATAGTCCGGACGACAGATCGGCTATGGGCAAGCCAGGCTTGACGGGAGGTCCACCGCGCTCGCCGGTAAGGCTCATCAGTCCGCCCATCGCCTGAAATACGGTGTCGTAGCCCTTGCGCTTCGCGTACGGTCCGGTCTGTCCGAAACCGGTGCAGGAAACGTACACCAGCCGGTCGTTGAGCTCCCGAAGGGTCGACTGGTCAAGGCCATAGCGCGTGAGCGTTCCAACCGGGAAATTCTCCAGCAGCACGTCCGCGTCCCGCGTGAGATCTCGCACAATCTGCCGCCCCGCCTCGGTTTTCAGGTTGACAGTCACCGACAGTTTGCTGCGGTTACATGCGAAGTAATACGCAGACTCGCTCCCGACCTGCGGCTCAAAGGTCCGAGTTTCGTCGCCCGAACCGGGTTGCTCGATTTTGATGACCGTTGCTCCGAGTTCAGCAAGGATCATGTCCGCGAACGGACAGGCGAGTACTCGAGCGAGTTCGACGATGGTGACGTTGGCTAGCGGTTTGGTAAGCACGTTCATGCCTTCCTGGTGCTGTTCTGACGGAATCCGCGCATCATCATGTTGGTGTCAAGCGAAGTATCCAGCGCTTGCTGTAACGGAAGATCCGCGACGCGGTGAAACAGACGCTTGGTTGCGGCCATCGCTGGGGTATCGAAGGCTGCAAGTCTCTGCGCCATCTCGATTGCGCTCGCAAGCAGTCTTTCGTCTGGCGCAATGCGATTGACAAGGCCAAGTTCGAGCGCGCGCCCGGCGCCAATGGTATCGCCGAGAGAAACCAGTTCAAACGCAGCCTTGCGACCTACCTGACGGACCAGATTAGCCATCACGATAGCGGCAACAATGCCATGCTTGAGTTCCGGATAGCCGAGCTTCATGCTTTCGCCGGCCACCACGATGTCACAAGCGATCGCGAGGCCCGCACCTCCGCCCATTGCATAGCCGTGCGCAGCGCCGATGACGGGCTTGCCGATCTGAGAGAACACCCGATGCAGGTCCGTAGTCAGATGCGCGCGCGCCAACGCAGCCTGCGCAGCACTGGCTGTGTCGGACGGATTGACGAAACCACCAAATTCTTTTGTATCGGCTCCCGCACAGAATGCCGCACCGGCCCCGGAAAGAACTATCGCTGCAACCGTCGGGTCCCGATCGGCATCCCGCAGTGCCGAGAGGAGAGCCTGCGTCAGTTCATTGTTGAGCGCATTGCGCTTGTCAGGCCGGTTCATTGTCAGCGCTCGAACGGCACCATGGTCTTCAATCAACAAACAGGAGGTCGGGGTGGTCATCGGCAAACTCGGCGATATCGGTGGTCGGGGGGCGGCAAACGTCCGCGCTTCGATTGAAGATTAATACATTATGCGTGATAACGTCAAATATATTCGTGGCATTGCAGTGCTGTTTTTGGGAGTTTTTGTGAGCGTATACCCGCATGAGCTGGTGATTTATTGATTAGGTCAAAGCCGATCCATCAATCAGAAATCCGCTATGAATCAATGATTATCGGCTTTCTCACTTGATTGTTTGTGCGGATGTCACGCTAGAGTTTGTCAAATTTTGGCTCGTGGCAAGCCAGCTGATGTCGCCTCTCGTCTCCGAAAGATAGTTGACACTAGCACGCATAGGTGTTTTGATTCGTGCAACGTCAAACTCCTCGTCGACGAGACGACCCCCACGAATCATGTCTGAGCTGAATCTCTGTGAATGTTTTGCCCGCGACGGTTTGCAGCACGAACCTGAATTCATTGCCACGAAGCAGAAGGTCGCCCTGATCGAGCAGTTTGCTGAAGCCGGTTTTCAACGGGTTGAAGCAACCTCGTACTCAAATCCGGCGGTGGTCCCACAGTTTGCCGATGCTAGCGCTGTACTTGAATCACTTTCGCGTCTCGCCGGTGTGTATTACAAAGCGACCTGCGCCAACGTGCGTGCCGTCGAGCGAGCGGTAGCCGACCTGAACGCTGGAATCGGTGCAAACGAAATAAGTCTTCTGGTATCCGCAAGCGAAGCCCACTCGCAGCGCAATCTGAAACAATCGCGCGAGGACCAATGGCAACGAGTGGCAGCGATGGCGACAGCGGCGAGCGGCCGGTTTCGCTTGATCGGAACCATTTCTGTCGCGTTCGGCTGTCCATTCGAGGGCGACGTCGACTCCCGATCAGTGTTGCGGGACGTCGAACGTTTCGCGGCTTTAGGGGTGAAATACGTGACGCTAGGTGACACGATCGGCGTCGCGACCCAGAGCTCGACTCAGACACTTTTCAAGGAGATGCTCCGCCGCTTTCCTGAGATCCATGCAATAGCGCACTTTCACGATACGCGCGGTACGGGCATCGTCAATTACCTGGCCGCTTTAGAGGCGGGCGTGCGTCACTTCGACGTAGCGCTTGGCGGCGTCGGTGGACATCCGGCCAAGGTCAAGTATGGCGGCGGAGTTACCGGAAACGTATGCACTGAAGACTTCGTGAATGTACTGGAGACGATGGGTGTCGACACGGGCATCGATCTGGACGCAATGATGCAGGCGTCAAATGCATGTGAAGCTGTTCTTGGGCGCGAATTGTCCAGCCGTGTCGCGCGCACCGGGCTCAATCCGTTACTACGTCCGGTGAGTGCGACATGAACGACGTGGGAATCCCTGAATCGCCGGCGTGGCCCCACGCGCCCGGCGGACCCAAGGCGCCGTTAGCGATCGAATCAGCGTTCTGCCTCGAGCATGGTTTCGAGCTTATCGAGTACGGCGATGGGTGCGCAAAAATCTCATGTGAAGTGCTATCGCGTCATCTGAACCGCCACGGGAACGCACATGGCGGTCTGATTGCCGCGCTGCTTGACACATCCATGGGTCTCGCCACGCGGACGAGCGGCAACATTGAGAATGTCGGCACCGCGAGCCTCAATGTCAACTATTTGCGACCCGCGCATGGCCGTGTCGTCGCGCGGGCCCGAATGCGCAGGTTTGGACGCACGCTTGCGTTCTGTGACGCCGAAGCAATCGATGCCCGCGATCAGATCGTAGCCACAGCCACCGGTGTTTTCGCAATTGTGCATCTGACGAGATGACTGAACCGCGCCATGTACGCAGACACCTCGTCTCTCTAAAACCACATAAGGATCCCATTTATGTCCAGCTATAAGGACGTGCTTCTTTTTATCGACGGCGAGTGGCAAGCGGGAGCTGAGCAGCGCACGATTCAGGTCGTGAATCCCGCCACCGAGGATGTGATTGGAACCGTAGCGCACGCGGAGCGTGCCGACCTTGATGCCGCGCTAACAGCGGCAAAAAAAGGATTCGACAAGTGGAAGAGCGTCAGCGCGTTCGAGCGCGCGGGCATCATGCGCAAGGCGGCGCAGTTGCTGCGCGAGCGTTCCGCAGATATCGCGCAACTGATGACGCTGGAACAGGGCAAACCACTGGCCGAGGCGCAGGGCGAGGCTATGTCCGCAGCCGACATTATCGACTGGTTTGCGGACGAAGGTCGTCGCGCCTATGGACGCATGATTCCATCCCGCATCCCGGGTTCATATCAGCTTGTCATCAAAGAACCAGTAGGGCCGGTCGCCGCCTTCTCGCCGTGGAACTTTCCGATTAATCAGGTCGTGCGCAAATTGTCCGCTGCGGTCGCGGCCGGCTGCTCGATCATCGTGAAGGCGCCGGAGGAAACGCCAGCGGCGCCGGCCGAACTGGTGCGAGCATTTGCGGATGCGGGCGTGCCGCCGGGTGTCATCAACCTGGTGTTCGGTGACCCGGCTACGATCTCTGAATATCTGATACCACACCCGGTAATCCGAAAGGTTTCTTTCACAGGCTCGACCGTTGTTGGTAAGCATCTCGCGGCACTTGCCGGCCAACACATGAAGAAGGTGACAATGGAACTCGGTGGCCACGGCCCAGTGCTCGTGTTTGACGATGCTGACGTCGAGACTGCCGCGACTCAACTGGCCACTTTCAAACTGCGCAACGCAGGACAGGTCTGCACTTCCCCGACTCGCTTTATCGTGCAACGGGGAGTGTTCGGCCGGTTTGTCGAGGCCTTTATCGAAGTAACCCGGAAGGCGTGCGTCGGCGACGGTCTTGTGGAAGGTACGACGATGGGGCCGTTAGCTAACGAACGTCGTTTGCGAGCGCTTGAGGGTTTGGTCGAAGACGCGATAGCGGGCGGAGCAGAATTGCGCGCCGGTGGCCGTCGAATCGGCGATCGCGGATATTTCTTCGAGCCGACCGTTCTGGTGGGCACTGCGCCGTCCGCCCGCATCATGAGCGAAGAACCGTTCGGACCCGTTGCGGTCCTGAACGCATTTGACACGATCGACGAGATGATCGCCGAGGCTAATCGCTTGCCATTTGGGCTGTGCGCATTCGCTTACACGAAGTCCGCGAAGACTTCGCATCGCGTGGCCGCGGAAGTTGAGACCGGGATGATCACGATCAACCAGATTGCAATCGCCTTTCCTGAAGTGCCTTTCGGCGGCGTGAAGGATAGTGGGTACGGCACGGAAGGGGGGGCGGAGGCACTCGACGCATACCTCAATCTCAAATATGTCTCGCAACTAGACATCTAGAGGCATTCGCCCGGACGGGGCGGCATGTGCATTTGTGCCGCCCCGTCGGTTTGCAATGATCCATTCTGGTCCTGCCAGCGGTCAGCGCGTGAGAGAGCGTACCAGTCGGTACCCTGGTGATGAAAACCCCGACCGGAAATTGATTTTGTTTGTTTGACATGCGTGACTTTGTCACATACCATTGGTTTGAAGATGCCCTGCGGCCGAAATCTTGAACACGTGCGTTTCAGCGACTTAATTGTCGACTTCACGACGGGATGCAAGGGGGGCGTTGCGCGCGAATCGGCCCAAAAACTCGCGATAGGGCCTGTTAAAAACTGGGGCCTGCGAGACCGATGCAGCAACGCATGGTAGTAAAAACGCAAGAAAGAATTTTGATTATTTGATTTGCGTGACTATGTCACATACTATTGTTTCGCGGCCGAAGGTGGTGAGTTTCCAGACGCCTGATTGGCCAGCCATGCAACGACTGAACTTTCACTTCTAGGCAGACGACGTATATGGAACACACTTCTCTTCGCGATCGCGACGTTGCGTACCAGATTCACCCGCATACCAACTTTGGCGCCCATGAATCCGCCGGGCCGATGGTGATCTCCTCGGGGCGCGGCATTTTCGTAACAGACGAGTCGGGCAAGGAGTACCTCGAGGGCATGTCCGGGTTGTGGTGCACCAACCTCGGTTTCAGCGAGCCGCGGCTGGCGGAGGCGGCGGCACGTCAGTTTGCGCGGCTTCCGTATTATCAGAACTTCGCGAACAAGGCTACCGAACCGGCTATCGAGCTCGCTGAGAATCTGATTCGCCACGCGCCCTCGCCGATGTCGAAAGTGTTGTTTCAAAGCTCGGGATCGGAAGCGAACGACACCGCGATGAAGCTGGTCTGGTATTACCACCACGGCATCGGCAAGCCCGAGAAGCGGAAGATCATCAGCCGGCAACGCTCCTATCACGGCACGTCGGTGGCAACTGGTAGCTTGACGGGGTTGCCGCATATTCACCGCGATTTCAACCTGCCCATCACGGGCGTCATACACGTAAGCTGCCCGCATTTTTACCACAGCGCGCAGCCAGGGGAGTCCGAGCAGGAATTTGTCGCACGCTTGGTCGATGAACTGGAAAGCACGATCCTGCGCGAAGGGCCGGAGACGGTTGGCGCATTTATCGCCGAACCGGTTATGGGCACAGGCGGTGTAGTCGTGGCGCCAGACGGATATTTCGAAAAGGTGCAGGCCGTACTGAGCAAATACGAGGTGCTGTTTATCGTCGACGAAGTCATCTGTGGCATGGGGCGCACCGGTCACTGGTGGGGCTCGAACGCCTATAACCTGCAGCCTGACATGCTGGTGAGTGCCAAAGGCCTCTCGTCTGCCTATCTTCCGATTTCGGCACTGCTAGTGAACGACAAGGTCTATAGCGTACTGAAGGAACAGACCGCAAAAATCGGCCTTTTCGGCCATGGATACACCTATGGTGGCCATCCGGTGTGTGCTGCGGTGGCCAACGAAGTCTTTGCGATCTATCGCGAACGCGACGTTATCGACCACGCGAAGAAGGTCGGCGATTATTTCCAGGCCAAGCTCCACGATCGGGCGGAGCACCCGCTCGTTGGCGAGGCGCGCGGTCTGGGTTTGATGGGCGCGCTGGAAGTCGTCGCCGACAAGAAAACCCGCATGCCGTTCGCTGCCGACCGCAAGGTAGCAGCGTCTGTAGCTGCGTTCGCCGCAGAAGCAGGGCTCAATGTACGTCCCTTGGGCGATGCGATCTGCATTGCACCGCCCGTGATCATCACCGAAGCTGAAATCGATCTGCTCTTCGAGCGGCTCGACGTCGCGCTCGACAAAGCGCTTAAAGCGCTGTAACGCCGGCCCCGTGCGATGCGTTCAATCGGGGATCCGGTCAAAACAATGAAGTCAGAAACAGGAGGAGTCGTGAAATACGAAGGCATCGGGTCCGCATTTTGTTTGACAGGGCTGGCTCTCGCCCTGGTCGGACTCACGGCTGTGCAGCCGGCGTGGTCGGCCGACACGGTTACGTTTGCAGGCTACGGCGGTGACTATCAGAAGAATATCGTGAAGGCGTTAATCAAGCCCGCCGCCGATAAGGAAGGAATCGATTTACGCACGGAGAGTCATGATGGTCTGGCTACCGTTCGCGTGCAGGTCTCGTCAGGGCGCCCTGCGTGGGACATCGTGCAACTAGGAGCGGAGGAATGCGCGACCGGTTCGAGCCAAGGCCTGTTTGAAAAGCTCGACTACAAGCTCATCAACCTGGACGGCATTCCGCCGCAAGCCCACGCAGACGACTGGATTGCGAGCAACTACTATTCTGTCGTGCTCGCGTATCGCACCGACAAATACAAGAACAATCCGCCGAAAACGTGGGCAGACTTCTGGGACGTCAAAAAATTTCCCGGCAAACGCGCGCTGGCCCTGCAGCCGCAGGAAACGATGGAGGTCGCTTTGCTCGGCGACGGGGTAAGCCCCGACAAGCTGTATCCGCTCGATCAGAAGCGTGCCCTAGAGGCGCTCGCGCGGCTTAAGCCAAACATCGCGGCATGGTGGACCACGGGGGCCCAATCGGCGCAACTGATTCGCGACGGGGAGGTGGATATGGAAGCGATCTGGGGCAGCCGTATTGCGCCGGTGATGCAGTCGGGTGCGCCCGTCAATTTCACGTTCAATCAGGGTCTGCTCGCGTATGCGTGTCTCGCTATTCCGAAGGGAGCCAAACATGCGGCCGAAGCGCGCAAGGTGATCGCGGATGTGGTGACGCCGGCGATTCAGGCGAACATCCCTGAGGTGATGTCGTTCTACGGCCCCGTCAACGCCAAGGCGTTCGACGTGCGCAAGTTCTCTCCGGACGTACTTTCAAAGGCCAACTCTTCGCCGCAGAACCGCGCGGCGCAGGTGCCGATGGACGGTGCGTACTGGGGCAAGGACCAGAATCTGCAAAAAGGCAACGAGTCTCTGCGTTCCCTGATCAGTCAATAGCGTTCGGCAGAACCCGCGCGTCTCGTGAGACCAGTCGAGGGCGCGGGGCGTGATCCGCATCAAGAGAGGTGGGAAATGGCATCGCAAGTGTTCATCCGCAACGTCTGGAAGAGCTACGACAACTTTACGGCGCTACAGGACGTTTCGCTCGATATTAATGCCGGAGAATTCGTCACGCTTCTCGGGCCGTCGGGCTCGGGCAAGACTACGCTGCTTATGGTGTTGGCAGGCTTCGTTCGGGCAAGTTCCGGCAGCGTGAAGGTAAGTGGGGCGGAACTGCTGCTCAAGCCACCTCACAAGCGCGGAATCGGCATGGTGTTCCAGAACTACGCGTTGTTTCCGCATATGACCGTCGCGCAGAACGTCGCCTATCCGTTGCGGCTGCGGAAGATGAACAAGCTCGACGCAGCCGAGAAGGTCCGACATGCGTTGTCGGTCGTACGTCTTGATGATCTCGGCGACCGCAACATCGCACATCTGTCAGGGGGGCAGCGTCAACGGGTCGCGTTGGCACGCGCAATCGTGTTCGAGCCGGACATCATGCTGATGGACGAACCTCTGTCAGCACTCGACAAGCAGCTTCGTGAGCACATGCAGATAGAGATTCGGCGGCTGCATGATCAACTGGGCATGACGACTATATATGTGACGCACGATCAGACTGAGGCGCTGACGATGTCGGACCGTATCGCAATCATCAACAAAGGTCGACTGGAGCAGTTCGATACGCCAGACGCGATCTACGAGCGGCCCGCTAGCAAGTTCGTGGCAGACTTCATCGGCGAGACGGCGTTCGTTCCGCTCGACGAAGCTCGCGGCGAGTTTACTGTGTTCGGTAATCGCTTTCGCACGCTCGCCCCAGTGCCCGACGGTGCTGGTCGTGCTTGGCTCGCGCTCCGCCCTGATCGCGCGATTCTGCTCGACTCCCCCGTTGACACGCTGAACTGTTTGCCCGGAGTGGTACGGCAGCGCATCTATCAGGGCAATTCAAATCTGTTCTACGTGGATTTGCCTGAGGGGCACGAGATCATGATCCGGCGCGGAACCGGTGGAGCCGAAGGGCAGGGGCGCCGCCTCGAGCCAGGTGACCGGATCACCGTCGGCGTGCGTGCAGAAGATTGCGTGGTGGTACGGGACTGATGATGAGAGACGCAACCGTAGATGCGCGCGACGTGCGCACGGGCGGCTACGAAGCCGAGAACAAGTCGGCACTCGCGCGACGTCGACTGTTCGAACAACTGCAATTGGCTGGCTTGATGGTGCCGGCGTTGCTGCTGGTGCTGGTAGTTCTGGTGGCTCCGATTGCATGGCTCGGGTGGCAGTCCCTGTTCGATATGTCGGGTGTTCTTACGATCTCGAACTACACACGACTGATCACGCCGGTCTATCGCAACGCTTTCATTACAACTTTTGAGCTTTCGGCGATTGTTACCGCTTGTGCACTAGTACTTGGTTATCCACTTGCATACATGCTGGCGCAGTTGCCATCGCGGGTCGCGTCCGCTTGCTTGGTGTTCGTGGTGCTGCCGTTCTGGACTTCCACGTTGGTGCGCACGTACGCGTGGATGGTGTTGCTGCAGCGCACGGGACTCGTCAACTCCTGGTTGATCAGCGCGGGCATCATTGATCATCCTTTGCAACTGGTCAATAACTTCACTGGCACTGTCATCGGCATGACGCACGTCATGCTGCCGTGCCTCGTGCTACCGCTCTATAGCGCGATGAAAGCGATCGACCCGGTCTACATGCGGGCGGCGGCCAATTGCGGCGCAACCCCGAGACAGGCTTTCTGGCAGGCGTACTTCCCAATGACGTTGCCCGGCCTGTCCGCGGGCGTCGTGCTGGTCTTCGTGTTGTGTCTGGGTTTCTACGTTACACCAGCGCTGCTTGGAGGCGGCCGGGTCAACATGCTGTCCATGCAGATACAGACGGATGTCGCGGTATCAGGGAATCCCGGGGCCGCGAGCGCGCTCGGCATCGTGCTTGTGGTTCTAACGATGATCACACTCGCCGCGATCGGCAGACTGTTCGGTCTCGAAAAAATGTACGGAGGTAAATGATGCTCGGCTACGCAACCGATACCCAGATTACCCATGAGCAGCGCCTTTGGCTCTATGTCTTCTGCGCGCTGGTGATGATGTTTCTCGTCGTGCCGTGCGCGATTGTCGTGCCGATGTCGTTTTCCAATGCAAGCTATCTGGAATTTCCGCCTCGTATATGGGGGACGCGCTGGTATCACGCGTATTTCTCATCGGACGAATGGCGGGCGGCAACCGGTGTGTCATTCCGTGTCGCGGCATCGAGCACGCTGGTCGCAACTGTAACCGGCACGACAGCCGCGTATGCGCTGCGTGCAATCGAGAGTCGGTGGACGCGCTGGCTGCGCGCGGTCCTCATGCTTCCGATGATGGTGCCGCTAATTCTGATCGCGATCGGTACGTTCTTTGTCTACGTCCGCGTTGATCTTAATAATACGATCACCGGGCTGGTGATCGCGCATACGATGCTGGCGCTGCCATTTGTGATCATCTCGGTGAATGGCGGCCTCGAAACATACGACGCAAATCAGGAACTGGTTGCTCGCAGCCTTGGCGCGTCCCGGCTGAAGGCCTTTTCTACCGTAACGCTTCCGCAAATCAAGCTGTCGGTGTATGCAGGGATCTTCTTTGCGTTCATGACGTCTTTCGACGAGGTGGTAGTCGCGCTTTTCGTCTCCGGCGGCGATAACGCGACGCTCACCCGCCTTATGTTCGAAGATATCCGGGACCAGCTTGATCCGACCATCACGGCGATTTCGACATTGTTGATCTCAATCTCGGTGATATCGCTACTCGCACTTCAGTGGATCGGGGGGAGCAAGAAGGCGCGGCTGCCCAAATCGGCCTAAGCGGCACAAAACGGGGGCGATGCTGCACTACCTTCTGTTCTGATAATATAAGTGACTTTGTCATTTAAAAATTGCCTCGGGGAGTATTGAGGCCGCGTCTGGAGGAGAGCATGGGAACTACCGTACGAAAAGGCAAAGGTCAGGCCGCAGATAGCGCCGCTGAGACTCGCGATCTGCGTGACCTCGTTTCGTTTCAGCTGCGTCAGTTGACCAACATCTACACGAAGGGTTCATCCAGCGCATATGAGCGCAGGTTCGACCTGACAATGAACGAGTGGCGCTGCATCGCGCTGTTGCATGGAAATCGCGGCATGTCGATGAACCGATTGGCGGGGCAGGCCCAGTTCGATCGTGGGTTAACTAGTCGCACGGTGCGCGGCCTCGAAGAAAAGGGATTGGTGGCGCGGGAGGCCGATGAGAACGACGGGCGCGGCGTTGTGATCACCCTGACCGGCAAGGGCCAGACTCTTGTCGCGCAGATATTTCCGATCGCCGCGGAGCGGAATTCCCAACTGCTGTCCTGTCTGACGAAAGCAGAGCGGGAACTGCTGCCAACGATTCTCGAAAAACTCACCCATCAGGCGCGGGCGATGCTCGATCAGGAGCGTGAGGCGGCAGCGCTTCGCGGCGAGACCAATTTGGACCGGATCGACGAGGGCGACTCTCTGCACGCCTGAAGCAGCGCGGTCGGCATATGCCTGCCGGGTTTGCTTGCTGCTTGCGCGTATCGGTTTGGTACGCGTTTTAACTTCCCAGTAATCGCATCTGGCCTTGAACCGTCGGAGGGGATACGTTTTTCATTAATTTCGCTTAGTTTGATATAAATAGTTTGTATACCTAAATAAATAAGAATCGTGTGTGTTTGGAACGGTAATAATCTATCAGGAGATCACAATGAGAAAGTGGCTGGTGGTGGCAAGTATGTCGGGACTGGTTTCAGGCGTGGCGCACGCGCAGAGCAGCGTAACGCTGTTTGGACTGATTGACGAGGGCTTGAACTATACCAACAACGTTGGCGGGAAAAGTCTCTATGCGTTGTCGAGTGGTGATGTGCAGGGAAGTCGCTGGGGCCTCAAAGGCACCGAAGATCTTGGCGGCGGATTGTCCGCGATTTTCAGGCTGGAGTCGGGCTTTGACCTCAATAGCGGAAAAATGAATCAGCAGGGGCGCGAATTCGGGCGCCAGGCATATGTTGGGGTAGCGAGTACGCGATACGGCTCGCTGACGTTCGGACGTCAATACGACTCAGTGACGGACTATCTTGGCTCGTTGACCGCCAACGGAAGCTGGGGGGGAGGCATGTTCAGCCACCCCTACGACAACGACAACACTGACGACACCTTTCGTTTGAACAATGCGGTTAAGTATTCAAGCATTGACTATAGCGGTTTCACGTTCGGAGGCATGTACGCATTCAGCAATGGCACGGCGTTTGGGCAGAACCGTGCCTTCAGCGCCGGTGCACAGTACGCGAACGGACCGCTGACACTGGCGGCAGCCTATCTCGATATTGATAATCCGAATGCCGATAGCGTGGGCGCGGTCTCGATCGGGCCTAATGGAAACCCGGATGGCAGCTGGTCCGCTCAACGCCAGCGGATTTGGGGTGCCGGAATCAACTATGCCATTGGCGCCACGACACTCGGATTCTCGTTCATCCGGACCGATCTGGAGCGTCCAACTGACACACAATATGCAAACCTTGCGGCGAGTCCCGTGCTTGGGCCGGCATCGTCCATAAGGTTTGACAACTTCGAGGTCAATGCGAAGTATCAGTTCAGTCCTGCGTTTTATGTGGGCGGCATGTACACGTACACGCAGATGACCTTCGATGGCACAACGGGACGCGGTGGAAAGCCGAAATATCACCAGTTTGGCCTGATGGCGGACTATAACCTGTCGAAGCGGACGGACGTCTATGCGCAGGCAGCTTATGTTCTGGTCGCCAATGCGGCGTCGGTTGACGGTACCGGGCTGGAGGTGGCGTCAAATCCTGACGCGGCGGGGCCTGCATCGACCAGCCGCCAGGTCATGGCTCGGATTGCGATCCGACATAAATTCTAAGCCGGCGGTGGGTGATCGCAGCATCGGATCGCAAGGCGGGGCCGGGGAGGGGGCGAATTAGCGTGCGCGGCCGCATTGCGGCAAAGCTGTCACAGTGCGGTCGAAGCGGAGACGAGACATTACGTGACATTTGCAACCACCTTCCAGCGGCCCCTTTCCGATAGTTTGTTTTCTGAAACGTTTTTTGACAATAAATAGTGTAAGTACAGTCATTCTGTATAGGTGACAATATCACTCACCATCGGCTAATGAAAGGTTTCCGGAAGCGAAACGATCGAACAATTTGGAGAGAACCGTGCTGGCTGTTTATCACCCGGATCAGGAAAAGCATGCTCCTCAAACCCGTCTCTCGTATGGTGTGTTCAAGGAGAATCTGGAAAAGCCGGAACGCGCGCGGTTGTTGCTCGACGCGCTGCGCGGTCGTGGAGGCGACATTGTCGAGCCGCCTGACTACGGGCGTGACGCGCTGCTTCTCACGCATTCTGGTGACTATCTGCAGTTCCTCGAGCATGGTTTCGAAGAATGGCGCGCGGTACCGGGTGCGGGTCCGGAAATGCGTCCAAGCTTGCACCCGAACAGGTACATGAACGAGAAGCCCGCCGACATTCTGGGACGGGCGGGCCATTTTATGGCTGATGCGGGCTGTGTGATTCTCGACGGGACATGGAAGGCAGCCTATGCGGCCGCGCAGACAGCTTTTCACGCTGCAGTGCTCGTACGGAATGGTCAGCGTTCAGCTTATGCGCTCTGCCGTCCCCCTGGTCACCACGCGTACAAGGACATGGCTGGTGGTTTTTGTTACCTGAACAATGCGGCGATCGCCGCCAATGTGTTGTGCCAGACGGCAAAGCGTGTCGCAATTCTGGATGTCGACGTTCACCACGGAAACGGCACGCAGGGAATTTTCTACGAACGTGACGACATAGTGTTCGTGTCGGTCCACGCGGATCCGGCAACCACGTACCCGTATTACGCAGGTTACGCGCACGAAACGGGAGTTGGCCGTGGATTGGGATTCAACCTGAACCTGGCGCTCGAAACAAATAGCAACGATGACACGTATCTCCGCGCGGTGCAGGCGGGTCTCGACTTCATCCGGGAGGTCGAGGCGGATGCTTTGGTTGTTTCGCTGGGACTAGACGCCTCGGCGAGCGACCCGTTTCGCTGCATGCAGGTCACTCACGCGGGCTTCGACGGCATGGGGAAAATGATCGCGTCCTCCGGCTTGCCTACCGTCATCGTCCAGGAGGGTGGCTATGTGTCGCCGTCATTGCCTGTCGATCTTATGCATTTTCTGCGCGGCTTTGAGTCTTGATAACGCTACTTAGGTGGGCCTGGCGCAGCGCAGTGTGTCAGGTGTGCCAAACCAGAGGAGAACCCATGAGAAAGTCAGTCAGCCCGTTGCTCGATCCAGCGTTGCGCAGTTGCCTCGTCTCAGTTGTTGCGTTGGCACTGATGCACGCGCCGGCTCAGGCCCAAGACACGGTGTTCTTCGCGAGCTACGGCGGGGAATATCAGAAAAACGTCGTTAAGGCCTTGATCAAACCGGCAGCGGAGCAAGCCGGCATCACGTTTCGGCAGGAGACACATGATGGCCTCGCCACCGTGCGATTGCAGGTTCTCTCAAAAAAGCCGGCATGGGATGTGGTTCAACTAGGTGCCACCGAATGTGCGATAGGAAGTAGCGAAGGGCTTTTCGAGCACATCGACTATCAGGCAATACCTACCGACGGAATGCCAGCGAGTTCGAAGGCCCGGGACTGGATCGGGACAAACTATATGTCCGTAGTTCTCGCGTACCGTACTGATAAGTACGGTAACAACCCGCCGAAGACCTGGGCAGACTTCTGGGACGTAAAGAAATTTCCTGGCCGACGAGCTCTCGAGAGCGACCCGGAAGAGACAATGGAAATTGCGCTTCTGGCTGACGGTGTTTCGCCGGATAAATTGTACCCACTCGACGAGTCGCGGGCTCTCGCCGCTCTTAAAAAGATCAAACCTAGTGTAGCCGCATGGTGGACATCCGGTGCGCAGGCGTCTCAACTGCTGAAAGACGGCGAAGCCGATATGGTGCAGATCTGGGGTAGCAGGGTACCGCCGTTGATACGAGATGGTGCTCCCGTCGCATACACGTACAACCAGGCATTGCTCACGTATTCGTGCATGGCCATCCCCAAAGGCGCGCAACATGCGGCTGCAGCGCAGCGCTTGCTAGCGAAGGTGGTATCACCGACAGTCCAGGCAAACCTGATTGACGTAATGCCTTATTACGGGCCAGTCAACGAGCTCGCATTCAAACATGCCAACTACAGTGCTGATCAACTCTCTGGGACTAATTCAGCTCCCGCAAACCGAGCGAAACAGGTGATGATGGATCCGGACTACTGGGGCAAAGCCGGGCGGCAGCAAAAGGCGTCGATGGCCCTGCGAGGCGTAATCAACGACTGAATCGCGAACCGCAAACAGCGGTGAATTCTTATCTGCTTGATAAGTATAACTAATGTAAATTTAATATTTTTCGGAAGATCGATGAGATTGAGAACCGGAACAGTCTTCTCGGCTGCCACGTGCGTTGCACTGGGATTGGCCGGAACAAATGCACACGCGCAAAGCTCGGTCACGCTCTACGGCATTCGTTCTGCACTGCAGTGCCGAGGCGCGTGGCGGTAGTGACGAAGAGGTCTCGCCGGTCGGTCTCGCTGGCTTCGATTACCGCCCTGAAAGCCTCGTTCATCGTGAGCCCCGTGCAGGGTGGCTTTTGAGTGGCGATGAGCAAGTCTCCGCGAGGTTTTTCGACGGGCGCGGAATATCCGTGTCCTCGACGCTCGGGTTGAATCCAGGGACGGTGCGCAGAAACGTCTGCATCCAGATCGGCAGGTGCGAAAATCCCTGGATCAGGTCCTTGATAATTGCGGGCCCGTGCTTTGGGTCTGTCAGTACATTGTGGAGGCGGTGACGAATCCGATCTGCGTCCCCCGACAGTGTGTCTTTGAGCCAGTGCAGAGCCTGCACTACACGCATGGCGGGCCGCCCTGCCCAGTAAAGACGGCTGGGCGCTGTCTGCTTGAAGTCGATCAGAAGATTGTCCAGTTGAATCGAGCGGCGTCGCGCATCGGTATGGATGGTGACTCGCGCCGGTACTGCGTCAGTCAGGCCAAGATCGTTGGCAGCCGTCATGCCATCGACAAGGAGCCGCAATTGATCGCGCCGGGCGAGGGCATCGATCACGGCACGGTAGTCGGGCACTGTCGAACGCCTCGTCAGGCGGTTGACCGCTGGCAGATCATAGAGGCCCCGATCAATTCGACGCAGATTTCCGCTGGTGACGAGTCGCTGCAAAGTCTTGTCGATCACATCGCGCGAGCCAAGATGAGCGAAATCCGTGGGCACCCAGACGACGGCGGGCCCGGCGGCGGTGACAAGCGACATGATGCGGGCGCTGGCGTCTGACATGAAAATCTCCTTGTCCGATATTTGTATATGTTTTTCAGACAAATTGCAATGCCGAAATGTCCGAAAAATGTAGCATAATTTCGGACGCGATTCTGATCGAACCCTTTAGCATGTCAGTGAGGTGTTCTCTCGCCGGTCTAATGTTACAAGCTCCCGCTGACGAGCTCGCTTGCCGTTCCACCGACCGCTGGGCACGTTAGAGCTGTTGTACAAGGTTCGATACCGGGGTTAAACCGTTTGTCGCAGCCTGAAACGTCGCAAACCGCACTCCGCGCACCGAAACGCGTCGTCGCAGGGACCGATTATTTTCCTGAACTGTACGAACCGGCTGCGTAGCAGGAATCTCAGCGATCCAATGCCCGGGCTGCTTCCTGCGAGAGCCTCGGGGCGGTCTGCCTGATTAGTCGTGTTGCGTTGCCAATAGTTGCTCAGGGCCATGTGGCGGAGCTGGATGCCGCTGCGTCGGCAGTCGCGCAGGAGTTGATTTCTGATAAATTAAATAGTGCGAAGCGCAGTATGGGTAGAGAAGTCCGAGAACGATACTGTTGAGGCAAGTTATGGAAGTCCTTGATCACGTCACCGCCGTCTCAACGGACGGACGCACCGTGCTGTTCACCCTTTCGGTTCGCAACCGCGAGGTTGAATGTACTGTCACACGTGACGCACTTGAGCAGCACTTCTGGCTAACACCCGATGCCGACGCAGCGCGCACGATCAGGGCCTTTGAAGACGGGCGTGACCGTATTGTTGCGCTTGCGCGGAGGAAGCTGCTTGCGCGGTCGACTGAACCGGTGCGGCTGACCGTCAAAGATTTCGCGCCTCGCTGAACTGGGATTCACACACGACACGCTGAACGGTGATCGTTACTAAAAAAGCACGATCGTTCAGATGTTGATAATTTCTTTTATGTCGAATCGTATAGGAATACGAACCATATTACACCCGCGCTGTTTGTCCTAACATCTTCTCGCCATTCCAGATACGCCAGCGCGTGGACACTCCAGCAAGAACAGGCGATGCTCGGATCGTAGCCGGGGCGCCATAGACCATCGTTGGTATGTCGACGACATAAAGTGGCTGCAACTCTGCGCCAGACTCGCGGGCAAGTTGCAGGGCGGCGTCGAACGCTCGTGCTGATGTTTCACTGCCGTCGATGGCGGCAAGAATGTGTCCATCCATGTCAGAGCTCGTCGATGCGAACAGCATGCGCTCATCATCGGCAACGAACGGGTGGAGATTACTGATTGGATCAAGCCGTTGGGTTCCGCTGCCACCGCTGGCACATTCAGGCGGCGCTCTGGCAACCTACCGCGCCCCAGCCGCTTGTCTGCCAATGGGGCGTGTCGCTTCAAACAGCGTGGCTGACCGGACTCTCCGGGTGGAGGCGGATCAACAGTGGTTCCCAGTACGTCGCGCGCTGAAAGCGCTGACCGCCGGGTACGTGGATCGGAGGGCGAGTGGGGATGATCTCAACTTCTGTATCGAATCTGGCTGCAGCGATTCTCAAAACCGGCAGCGCGGCAGCGCATGCGCAGTCACGGAGCAGCGCTTATTTCAGTCGATCCTCGTCGTGGAACTCTACGTCCTCGATCACGTCGCCGATATCCATGCGCTGGCCCGCGCGCTCGCGCACCTGCTGATCGTGCGTCTGCTGCGCGCGTATTGCCTGCTCACGAATCTGTTTGCGTAGATCGCGCGTCTTCCACCAGACGAAACCGCCGATCACAATTCCTGCTGCAAGGATCACTGCCAACATTACGAGCGAAACGGCGAACCCCACGACGAGCAGGGCAGCGCCTATCATCACGGCCAGTACCTTTGCCACCAAGCTTGGCGAGCCAGGACGCATGGTTACGTCACTTTGCCTGAGCCTCTTTTGTTGCTTGTCCAATTGCATCGCATCTCCAATCGCGGTGTTCCCGGGGCCGTATCAGCGTGAAACGCAACAGCGAAATCAATAATTTTGAGGTTCGAAGTTGATTCGCGGATATGACAGTCGCCCCTCAGGAACAAAGTCGATTTGTTGCCGCTCAGTATGCGCCGAAGATCCGGTCGAGCGCCGCAAGAATGGCCTCGCGTCGATCTGAAAGGGAACCAATGCACTTGCCGAGAGCCTTTAACGGGACCGCGCTCATGGCAGGCGTATCAAGGAAACATTCTTCGCCGTGGACTTCGAAAACAGGAAGCAGATCGGATGGTTTGCCGGAGAAGCCAAGATGTCGGGCAGGTCGCAGGGGAATCACAATGCGCGTCGGCAAAATACCGACGTGAGTGCTTTGTACGTCGAGCAGGTACGGGGCAAGTTTGCGCGTCTCAATGTCGGGGTTGGCGTAAAGATCAAATCGGGCCATTAAAACGTCCTGTATTTCGCGAGCGGAAGCCCGTCGCGATCGACCATCGTCGTGTAGGCGGTGACCAATTCGGCGTTATCATCGGCCCACCGCCGAGCCTCGACTTCCTGGATTTCTTCGCGTACACCCCGTTCGCTCGCGCGCGAAAGATTAATGCCAAGCTGTTTGGCGCGCTCCAGCACCTCGGGAGGCAAGGTGACGTTGGTCGATTTGCGCGGTCTAGCTTCGAGTGCTTTGCCCATGTGCGGCTCCATGTTGCATACTATGTGCATTATGCTGCACATGAACGATGGCTCGCAAGCGTGTCGGCGCCGGTGGATCCCCGAGGAAAGCATTGGCCCGATCAAAGTCCCCAAGTTTTTTAGAAGGGACGGCTGGATGGCAAATCGCTCGGGAATGGGATTTAATCTAATCAATGTCGGGAGGCTGCGATGCGGAACTACGCAGCGGATGAGTATTACGCTAACCAATGAAATGGCGGAATTTGTCCGCGACAAGGTTGCTCGTGGCGACTACGCATCCCACAGCGAAGTGCTTCGAGATGCGCTCCGGGTAACTCGTGAGCGGGATCGGGCAGTCGAAGCATGGTTGCGCGATCAGGTTGTTCCTGCTGCGCAAGCACTTCGGGACTGCCCCGAGAGAGCGCTGTCTGCCGGTCAGCTGCGCGCTGAGCTCATGAAATCCCGGTACGTGGCGGATAAATTGGAAGGTTCAGTTCGCGCCCGAAGCCCTCGGCCAGTTGCGGGCACTCGTCAGAGCTGAAATCTTATAGGCGTACATATGCTTGCTGGCGCAGGCTTGCCGGACGGGGAATTTGTGCAGCAACCTGCTGCACAATTGCGTTGGGTCCGACGCGCCATGATCAAGGATGTGAGCACCCATGCCGGTCTGTCGGCGAGGCGCTTGAGCACGGCAGGTCACGGCAAGCGCTGACAACGCAGATCGAGACAACGGCATATTCGCGAGCGGGCAACGTCTCGCGGAATATGCGGTGCGACGCAACGCCAAGCGAATGGGCGCCGCGCAGTAGCCATTTCCAGATGCACCCATTACTTAATTTGACACAACATAATTTGCATCTGCCCCTTAAATCAAGGATGCCCGATTGGTCAAGGCGCAACGTCCGTAAGGGTGTTCAAAGGGTGGGGCGCTGATCAACTAATACTACGTAGTAGGGTCCGGAAGATCGGGGCGTAATTCCGCCTCAATCTGGTCAATGGTGGGCAAGTCCGTCTCAAATGACTCCGGTACCTCGCGCATGAGCTGATACTCGGACACACCCATCGGCTTGGCTATGCCGCGCAGCGCGTATTCCGCCACGAGCCGGTTCTTTTCCTTGCACAGCAGCAGACCGATGGTCGGCTGGTCCTCCTGCGTCTTGACCTGCGCATCGACAGCAGAAAGGTAGAAGTTCAACTGGCCCGCGTACTCGGGCTTGAACGGCGTCGTTTTCAGTTCGACAACGACATAGCAACGCAGCTTGAGATGGTAGAAAAGCAAATCGAGAAAAAACTCGTCACCACCTACCTCCAGCCGGTACTGGCGCCCTACGAAAGCGAACCCTGCACCCAGTTCGAGCAGGAAACGCGTGATGTGCTGGGTGAGCGCACGCTCGATGTCACGCTCCTGTGCGCTCTCAGTCAGGCCAAGGAAGTCGAAGATATAAGGATCCTTGAGTACGTCGCGTGCGAGATCCGATTGCGCTGGCGGCAGCCGGTCGGCGAAATTTGTCACGGCCTTGCCGGTACGAGCATGGGCGGCCGTCTCGATCTGCATGGTCAGCACACTGCGTGACCAGCCGTGCTCAAGCGATTTTTCCGCATACCAAAGCCGCTGCGCGGGGTTGTCCAGCTTGTCGAGCAGCGTCACTACGTGCGACCACGGTAATTGTGCAACGGGTTGTTGCACAAATTCCGGCTGCGGAAAGGCTTGCGCGAGCGCACGCATGTACTTGAGGTTGCGCGGCGAGAAGCCGCGCATGTCGGGAAATGCCGCCTTGAGATCGCGCGCCAGCCGGTCGACAACGCCCGCGCCCCAGCCTTGTTTCTGCTGCCTGTCAATAATGTCGCGGCCGATCTGCCAGTACAGTGCGACCAGTTCGCGATTGACGCTGGCCGCCGCGCGCTGCCGCGCGCGCTCGACGCGCTGCTTGAGTTCGGCAAGCCAGTGACGATAGTCCTCAGCCCACACGGGAGTATCCGGATCTTTGGTCATGCGTTTGGTCGGTGGGCGCCGATGATCGCGCTCGGAACAGAAATTATCCTGGGGGAGCCGGCAATCGACAAGCTGGAACTGTTTGAAGTCGCGTCGATTATAGCATCGTACCCTGTTAAAATTGTTGATAAATTATGTTATGTCAAATTAGATGCTTCCCGTTGAGCTTTCCCACTCGATCATCAACAGACCGCTCAAACCCGCGTGGTTAAAGGATTTGGCCTGGATCGACATGGTCCTTTATCGTCACTTTTACCGTCAGAAGCGCGCACCTTTTTGCGGGTGCGGAAGATGGAGCACTTTGTGGGGGAGCAACGTTTTCGACACCATGATCAATCAGCTCTCAGGATATCGGAGAAATCTCCCACCGTCAGCCAAAAGCGCGCGCAAGCGACCACCATCCGGAAGCTAATACTTGGAGGGGGTCTAAGGATGCTCCCCCGATTGCTCTGCTTCCCAAAATCGCTGCATCGCTTCGAATGCTTTTCGCTCAACGTCCTGCATTCGTGTCAAAGCATGAGGCTCCGGCACGGGCCGGAAGCTTGAGGAAAGCTGTTCAACGTCTCGTCGAGCGGCCAGCCCTGCCTGCAGTAAAGGCTGCCACTGTCGATCCCAGTGGCCGACGGGCCGGGAATCCGGCGACGACACCTTGCGTAGCGCTTGATGCATGACTGCTTCGGCGGTCCGCGTTGGGTCATCCCATTTCACCGGAATGCTCCAACCAGCGTCCCGGACGCCACCGGTGCTTCGGGCGTCTGGGCCAACCATAGCTACAGGTGCGCCCGCGACGGTTCCAAACCCGAAGAGCTTGTGATCAATGCGGTCACCTTCCTCAAGTGGACAGTTCGAGCTACTCACTGGGTCTCCTCTCTGCATGCAATTACCTCATTGGTTTCGTATGGGCGCTGCTCAAACCATAAACGCTGGTTGAGCGATAACGACCGGACTAATCACGTCTCGAATCTCACTAAGTCCCGCAATGAGCAGGTCGTATTGCTCAGTGCGTCGTCCTTGATCCCAGATGATCGGAAGCACTTTGCGATAGGGGCTGCCTCGCTTCAGGTAAAGACTGACATCTTCACCAATCTGCGAAATCAGGTCTTGCGGCGTGCTTTTTTTCCGCCAGTATTTGACCTCGATCACTAGGTGCAACGACGGGACCACCAAGTCTGCCCGTGGCTTCTTTTGTCCCACCGACGCGAGCCACTCCTCATCGCGCAGGTCGGGCAACACCGGCGCGAGCACCGCACACAGAAGATTCTGAAAGTGGTATTCGTTTTCAACCGCCCACTTTTGCGCGGTCGAGTTCGGTGTCTTCTTCTGATCGTCCCAGGTCCACCGACGCAACCCGGATGGGAGCCGGCGAAGCAGCAGCCCGACATCGTCGAGGCTCGGTGCGCGCAGATCAATCTGCGCCGCCCCCTGGGCGAGATAGTGAAACGCCGCCAAGTCCAAGGCTGCCTGTTCGGGGTCGTCATAAACAACCAACTTGATGCGGCTAAGCAACCGCGACGCAAAGTCGTTATCGACCGCCGGCAAAGCGTCTGCCAAGCGACGTGCGACGTAGATAGCTGCGCACGCGGTAGCCGGCACCACTTTCAGTTCGCCGTCCAATCCCACCTCGGACCGAATCTTGATCATGGATAGCAGTTCATGGCGCCAGCCGACTTCCGCCGGCAACAGCGGCTGTAGCCTTGCATAGAGCGACGCGAACCATGTGCCGAATTTCGGCCATCGCATATCATCGGCAGTCGCCGACAAACCAACCAGAACGCCGGTATGCGCTAACGGTTGCATCAGGCTGACGAGAGCCGTCTGAGATTCGCCGCTGCGCCCCATCAACCAGTCCACGCCCTGCGCAAATGAATCGCAGCATGCATCACTCAAGGTCGGATCGATGCTCAGCAGGAACCCCAAAGCCGCAACGGCATGAATCGACCGGCCGCCGCCGGAGATCTCTTCGCACAGCTCCCGCGCCATCGCTGCGCTCTGCTGGGTGGACAACCCTTCGGCGAGCACCCAGTGATAAAAGGCGATCGACAGCGGGCTCGCAGTCATCAGTGTCTCGGCCTGGCCCGCTACTGCGCGCAGCGCCTCGTGCAACATCGGGTTGCCGGCGCTCACAGAAACCACCGCGTTGTGCCGATCTTGCCCAGCATCACACTCGGACTCCACCGGCTACCCAAACGGTCAAGCCGCCCTAAGAGGCCCGCGACAAGGTCGGAGTAGTAGATGGTGACCGGCATCGCCGCCGGCAGGAAGCTGCGCCAAGAATGGTTCGAAAACCAATACACCTGCTTGGTTAGATAGATGATGTCCGTGAACGTCGAATCGCGATGCAGGCTTAGCAGCAGCGGTTTGGGCAACCCATCCGTCGGACGCTTGAGCTGCTGCGGCCCCGTCAACGTCAACAACGTCTCGTTGTGTCCGAGTTCCGCAAAGAGGCCTCGAACTGGCGTCTTCTCTCCCCTGCCCTTGGTCCCGACGGAGTCATCGTCGAACAGCAGATACGGATGGTCCTGTTTGACATGCAGGAAGGCGAACTGCAGATCGAATTCAGAGAACTCCTTCAACGCCGCCTTGACCGATTCGACCTCCGTATTGCGCATCGGCTTGAACGCATGAACGATCACACGTACTGAATCGCCCTTGATCCAGTTCATCTCGTTGCGCACGCGCTGAAGGGTTGCCTGCAATGATTCGGTCAGGGCTTCGCCGTACTTCGACATGGGTACGGCATTCGACAGATTCGACAGCAGATAGCCGCCGTCGCCGCGAAAGACGCTGGTAATGCCCACGATTCTTTCTTTCCTGGAAAAGCGGGATTCGCCAATCGCAGCGCTGCCCAGGCCGATGACCACCTCATGTGCGATGCCCTTGTCCGACTTGATCAGCCACGGAATGCCGCCGAGCTTGGCGTAGACCGCAAGGGCAAGATTGCTGAGGGTATAGGCGAGACTGGCCGGCGCCATCGAGAACGTCTCGAACGCGACGAACTGCGTGGGGATTTGATTGGAGAGAAACGCCGCCTTGGCCACCAGATACGGATTCTTCTGCGGCGTCAACTGTCGCGAGTCCCGCTCGGTCTGCACCAAGGCCAGATGCCAGGGCGCGCCGTCGGCGCCCATCCGAACTGCTTTGGAAGCAGCCGCATGGTAGGCGTCGGCCGTGAAGGCATCCGCCTCCACGAAGGTCAGGGTGATGTCCTGCAGTCCGTAAATGCCGAGAAATCCTCGCCCGAATGGCAATGACTTACCATCGACCGATAAACCATCTCGAAACTTTCGAAGGAAAAGTTCAAATTGGCCACGCCGCGCGCGGTCGCAGATCACACAGACATTCGGTCGCGTGGGCGTGAAGACGTGCCGGCTGTAGGGACCGAACTTGCTTAGACCGACCGCTGCACGCGACTCCGACTTGAGCGTGCCGGCGTCGAAAACATAGGTCGGCGTCGTGGCCTCCGTGAAACGAGGAAAGTTCGGCGCATCTTTCTCGCTCAGCAGGTTGCCGATGCCAACGCTGAGACCCTCCTGCAGTTCGATCTCGCCGAGGCCACGAAGCCAGTCCGAAATGCGGGCAATGTGCTCCATGCGCGCGCGCCCTCTGCTGTTCTCGAACACGATCTCATCGATCTTGCCCAACACCCTGCCCGACGCGTTCCGCGTGAAGTGCTGCAGCAGGTGCCGAAGATTCTCAGGTGAGGCCTCCAGATACAGCTCATCGAGTGGAAGTAACTCCTCCACATTTTGAAAACGCTCGGACATGCGTGCGTGGCCGTCCGTGATGGCGCCGACTCGACCCACCAGCCGGCGATAAGGCAGCATGCGCACATCTTCGATCGGCACCAAGCGCTCAACCGTCAACCCATCCAGTCGAACGCCCTGCTCATGCAAGACGGCAAGGCTTGTTGCGCAGGTCTTCTGTATCTCGATGTCCCACAAAAGACCGAGTGGTTCTGAGTCTGGCAGCTTTAATGACCGGATCGCGATCAAGACGCGCGACTGCAGATGAAGATGCCTGTCGGCCTCAATGAAGCCCGTCGGCAAGGTGCGCCCTACCGTGGTAATCGGGTTATAGCGCGCCACCAATCGCCGATTGGAGCTAAGCAAGGTCACGAGACGCTGCTCGAGCAGCGGACGGACGAGCGAGGCATGCTCGGCCACCGAAACAACGTTCTCCTCGCTAATGGGCGCGGCGCCCAAGGCAAGCGGCAGCGCCACGATCTGATCCGAGCGACGGGTCACGGCGTAGTGCGTGCGGTACTCGTCACGCAGATCTCGGAACTGCTGCGCGTCCTTGAAAGGCAAGGTCTGCAGCCGAATGGCATCACCGCGCACCCACAGCGGCGTGAAATTGAGCTGCAGCTGTCGTCCCATAGGAGTTACATCCTTTTGTTGTGCCGGACCAGCATCCGGATTTTTCTGATTGATGTACCGATAAACCAGGTCCAACGCATCCGCCAGGACGGCTTTCCGAAACCGTTGTCGATGCCACCAACTAGCGCTTCAATGATCTGGCGGTTCTTGCCAGGGTAGATGCCGTTGTCGTGCAACATGACCAGCAGCGGCTCGATCGAGATGGCGCTCGAATAGCCGGTCTCGGCATCCTTGCCCTTCATCACGAGCGCTTCAACGAGCACTCCCAGCAAAAAGCCATATTCACTCAACACGGGGCCACCGCTAAAACCCCCCCTGGCAGGACACGAAATGATGAAATGCGGGTGCGGCCCGCTGTATTTGTCCACCACTGCATTGACCTCGCCCTCCGAGGCCAGGAGAACGGCTCTCTGCGAGAACGGAATCGGCGGATATCCCATGAGCAGCACTTTCGACAGCACCAACTCATCGCCGAGCCAGTCGTCCAAGTGCCCACCGATTTCGATATGGTCCGTCTGTACAAAGCCTTTCGGCGAGCCAAAAATCGTCGTCTTGTACAGGTAGTGCGACAGATCCAAATCGGTCTTCATTAAGGCCAGGTCGATCCGATCGTCGTTGTTGAAGATCACCGATCGCACGTTTAGCGGCTCTGAAAGCTGTTCGGACACCACTTCCTGCACGACACCATCCCGCAACACATGGGCCGCCGTGACCAGCCAGCCGTCACCGATGTGGAAGGCAGTGCCGGTACTCAAATCACCGGCCGGCGTCTTCACCGTGACACGTACCAGCGCTGGCTTGTAACTTTGGAATAGTGCCAGCAGGTCCATAGCCGTCAGCCTGATGGTTACGGGATCAAGGTCAGCAGAACTTGCTGAGCGACGCCACTGGTGGCGCCGGGGAACCATCCCGGCATGGCCACGTTGAAGCCGCCGGCCCCGACCGGCCGATACGGATCGGTCTTGATATCGATCTCGTAGTAACGCAGCTGGTTGCCAAACTTCCCCAGCGCGACGCCCGTCACGGAGGCAGCACCTGCTTTGCGCAAGAAGGCTGCGGCAACGCCAAAAGACACGCCATAGGTCGTGCAGTCATCCACAACGATCACATGCTTCCCGACCAATCGGCTGCTCTGTTTATAGAACGGGTTCAGATGAATGGTCAGAATTTGGCCGGTCGGATCGGTTCGATCACCGCCGCCGCCAGCCGAGCGCTTCGGCGAAGATGTGTGTCGAATGAACAGGGGCTCGTCCCGCTTGGAAAACCGAACGCGGGAAACCGTTGTCCGTAAGCGATGCGTGAAATCGCTGAGGATCTCGTCATCGTCGTTGGCGCTTTTCGACGACGGATAGACACCCCATACCAAGCCATCCAGTTGATTCACTTTTTCCATCAGCAGCGAACGCGTCGTGACGGCCAGCAATGCATTCAGTCGTCCTCCGCCACCTTTGACGGTGGCGGTCAGTCGCTGCGCGAACAGTTGCTGCGTGACGCCTTTGCCAAGGCCGGACAAGTCGCTGAGCGCACGCACGCGATAGCGGCCAGCGTCGCCCGCATACCACCACTGTCCTGACCAGCCGGCCGTCAAGTCGATGATCTCTTGCAACTGCGCAGCGTTGTCAATGCGAATGCCCAGGGACGCAACCTGCTGTGCTGCCGACCACCCGGCCGCAACGAGAATCGCACCGCCGTTCTTTCCCATCTGGACGTCTTCGTCCTTTGCCGCGAGAACCAGCGCATCGAATGGATTGAGTGCGAACTTCTTGGCGTTCTGCGACACGATCTCGCCCGACTGCCGCCCTCGACTTTGCAGGAGCTGAACGCCGCTGGTTCCAAACGTCCCGTTGAACCAGGCCGGTTCCGCATGATTGGAAATCAAGCCCACAGGATTGCCCGCCGCCTTGGCGTTAATCAGTACCTGAGCCAGCTGCGGATCGGGTTTTCCGTTCCGCAAGACTGCATCCGGAGATGTCATGACAATCAGCATGTGGCGTGTCCCCTAGTCCTGGTATTAGATGCTGTCAAAATCCAAATCGACCGACTTGGGCGCCCGCCGTGCGATAAACAGCCCGACGATGCGCGCCTCGGGGAATCGCCGCTCCAACACTTGCTTCACTGCCTTGAAATGGCACCCCGTGGTCAGCACATCGTCCACGACAAAGATGGTCTGCGGCGCCGGCTCGGCCAAGCTCTCGTCGAGCCGATAGTTGGCCACCAATTCGTCGGGTGTCGGGCGCGTGTCCGATAGATGGGCCGCCGGCAGTGACTGCCGTTGGACGACCAGTTCGCGGATATCGGTGTGACGCCCCCTGCAAACGGCCTGCAGCAGTTGCAGCATGCGGTCGTCGTATTGCGGGTCGCTCTTCGCCTTCGACGGAGGAATCGGTACGAAAGTGATTTCGGCGTCGCCCTTGATCGCAGCGCGAAAGATCGCAGCCGCCTGCAGGATCGCGCGCTCTTTGTATTGCCACTGCGCGGTCCCGCGCTTGTCCACGGACTTCTTGAAGTTGTGGATCAGCTGGTTGGTCTCGCTGTAGGCATGCCCTTCGCCCGCAGTGTATTCACCTGCGTAGTAGCAAATGTCTTGCGCTTCCAGATAGTGATGATCCGGAAGCGTCAGGGCATCGACCTTGAGAACGCGCTTAGCCAAGAGCTGCCCTAATGTCGTCGATGCCGGTTACGCGAATGGCTCCTTGAGCCTGAAACCGAGCCGGCCAGGTCAGCTTTGGATTGCGAAAGCAGTTGTCGAGGATGAACAACTTGCGACCCTGCTGAAGCGCCGCCCGTGCCTGCGCCAAAGTGCCCGACGTATCGCTGGCTTCTACGATGACGGTTGCCTGCGCCAGCGCTGACATCGTGGCGTTACGTTCCGGGAAGAACAGGCGATTGCTACGGTAGTCCTGCGTCGAGTAGCGCCAAATCGGCACTTGGCTCACGAGCAAGAACTTCTCGGCAATCAGGTCTTGCAGTGCCTTGTTCTCGGGCGGGTAATACTCGGTAATCGGCGTACCGATCACTGCGATCGTACTGCCGCCATTGTCAATTGCCGTGGTATGTGCCGCGGTGTCCACGCCTTTCGCCAGGCCGGAGACGATGGTGTAGCCATCCTTGACTAGCAGCTTCACCAGCCTGCGAGTTCTACGCAGACCGTCCTCGGAGACGCTGCGGGAGCCAACGATCGCGATCCGTTTGGGCGAGTCGATCAGATCCCACCACCCTCGGTAGTACAGGAGCTCGACGGGATGCGCGGCATCGCGCAACCGATCGGGGTAGTCCTCCGAACCATGCACACGCACACCAAAATCATGAATATTCGCGTGCGCAATCTTGTCTCGCACCTGCAGCAGCGCGGCATCAATCTCCTCTTCCGAAACCAGCTCGGAGGGCATCGCATTCGGACTGTCACGGAAACAGTCCGCGATCGTCTTGAAAGTCGCTTTTTGATGCGCCCACAACGCTTCGTATGCCGCCATCTCCCGCGACGGCGAAATCGGCTTGTCGCTCAGCACTGCGTCAATGTCATTCATCGGTTCACTGACCTCCATCGGCGCGCCGATCAACGCTTCGGCGTAAATCTAAACGGCACGACATTGCCTTCCGTGGCAACAGGCGCATCTGAGCTGGGCACTGAACGCAAACGAGCCAGTTGTACAATCTTGGGCTTGCCCTGAAAGTATCCTTCCGATAAACCCGCCAGCATCTCAATGTCATGAGCCGCCAAGCCAATGTGCCTGGGGATCGAGTCGAGGGGCATCACGTTTTCCTCGACAAGAAGATCGATCGTTCGACGTAGCAGGCGCGGCCGCTCTGGCGACCTATCGCCATCGCCCGGCTCGGACTTGGCGCCCCAACGTGCGGACCGTCGTTTGAAAAGTGACTGCGCCGCCTCTTCATCGAGAATCTTCAACGCACGCAAACGCATCACGATCGCAGCGACGGAAACACCCCATCGGCGTTTGAGCAAGAGAAGATCGTCCAGCGTCACCGGCGTGCGAACCTCACTCGCGAATGTTTCCGCCGGCAGCAGGAACGCACCCGCGAAGCGATGGGCTTGCTGTTCCAACTGCTTATGGCGATCACGCTCGGTCGGTCGGGGAATAAACCGATGCAGGATCAGGTGGCCGAGTTCATGCGCCAAGTCGAAACGACTTCGATAGCCGTTATCCTTGTCGGCCGAGAGCAAAACCAGCGGCCGTCCCAGCGCATCGCTCCATGCCGACAGGCCCTCGATCTGCGAAATACCAGTTTCCTCGCGGATCAGGATTACGCCAGCGCCTTCAATAGCCAGCGCCAGGTCCGGCACCGCAGTACGGCCGATACGCCAAAGATCGCGGCATTCACTCGCTGCCAGTTCAATTTCGTCAGGCGTGATCTCATCAGGCTCCTTAAACTGCCGGCTCGGCAAATTCAATGCTGGATAGTCCACGAACTCCGACAACGCGAGCGCGACGTCCTGCGCCCACTCCATGCGCGCTTCCAGCATCGCACGTGCCGCCACGTGGGCGGACGCGTTGCTGCGAAACAGCGGCAGCGACACTTTGGCGGAGGGTGCCCGGGTGAACCATTCGGGCGTGACGTTGACCACGCCGGCAAGGCGCTCCAAGGTTTCACGTTCGGGCGCCTGATTGCCCGATCGCCATTTGCTGACCGTCGCGGGCGACACGCCGACCAGCGAGGCCAGTTGCGCTTGGCTCAAACGCCTCGCAGCAAGGATCTGACTGAGGCGCTCACTCTCAAAGCCTTGAATACCACCGCGACTCATGGCGCGCCACCCTCGTTGCCCTGCTTCTTGAGTTTCTTGAGTTTGGGTTTGGCCAAATCGTCTTGTGCCGCAGGCGTTTGCTCGTACCGCTGCAAGAACGCGTTCAGCGGCTCCTTGAACAGCCAGCCCTGCATCTCGCGGTCAGGAACCGCGATCTGGACCGACACGGGCGAGTCTGGCTGGATATGCAGGGAGCCCGAGAAGCATGCCACGAAGAACGCGACCGCCTCGGAGGGTGTGGAATATTGATCGAACAATTCCGGCTGCACCAACGGTTCGATAGCCTTGTTGGCAAATGACATCTGGCGGCGCGTGTGACTACGTCGGCCATTGATCCAGAAACCATCCGGAATGTTGAACCTGGCAAGCGTGAAGATCCCTGCCCGGCCGCTGACGATGCCATTACCGCGAATAGCGGTCGGCGACGCCTCCCCCATTTCCAACGCACGGTGAAAGGCTTCGTTCATATGAAAATGCCGTAGCTGACCCACCACATGAGGAAGATGGCCCTCGTCCATGCCTTTGGCAGCTGCATGGGCGCGCTGGGCACCAGCTATTAGGGCTTCATCGATGCCCATAACCAAACCACGCGGGATGTGTTGCAACAACAATTCAGGAATCGAATCTTTCGTTGATTCAGACATAGGCGCCCCTACGGTTTGATTTCGCTTTCCGGGATTTTACATCGATTTTATTTCGTTTAGAAGAGAAATCATTTCTTTACTTGCGGGAAGCTGGTTGGTGCCGCGAGCCGTGTGGCCGACCTCGCCCGCGCGTTTAGTTACGGTGGCGCTGCGGCGGGACGGTGGGACGGTCGTTGGCGGGTTCGCTCCCCTTCGGCAACGGTGCTGGTCCAACTCAAGAGTAGGTATTTGCCAATGCTTGGCTCGGGTTCGCCTCCGAATAGCCTCGCCGGATAAGGGCATGCAGGCAATTTCACCCTTGGGGGGAAAGCCAGCCTTTCGAGCCAAGAGCCAACCAGGAGCGGTGGCGGCGCGGAATGGATCCGCCTGTGCCGCAGTGCGCGGCGCTGTGACGGCGTGTCACAACTGGAATGTTGAGACAGGTGGACGCAGAAAATTCAGACCAAATTGAGCCCCCTCTCGAAGGAACTCTCGAGGTCAAACTCGGTGAGGTTTTTGAACGATGAGTCCGGGCCGACGCCGAGGTAAGCCCGCGGGTCGAAAGATCAAAAGGAAGGTATAGAGCGCAAACGTCCGCCACGGTGTCGCCGCAAACGAGGCCGTTCTGGCACACGAAGCGGAACTATGTCCCGCACCGAGCTATGTCCCGCAGCCCCAGCAGCCCCCGCGTACACACGAGGGCTGCGTGTGAGCGAGGTACATAGTCCGGCCGGAATCACAGGCCTTTGAGAAACGCCAGCAACTTGTCGTCAGGCCTGAATCGTCCGGGCTTGCCATCGGGCGGCGCTGTCTTCGCGAGCATCTTCTCCTTTAACTCCAGGTTCGCATCCAGGCAGATCTGCGTCGTCTGGATCGACTCGTGCCCAAGCCATAGTGCGATGACAGACTGCTCGACACCCTCTTGCAGCAGGTCCATCGCCGTCGTGTGGCGCCAATGTCGTTGGAGACATTGAGCAGAGATTTTTTTGGTTGGCGATCGCGGCTACTGACGCGTGAACAGGCCGCTCGGGGCCAGTCCGCGATCGGTAATCAAAAAAATCTCTGCCCTATGCAAATCTCTGCATAGCGACCCACAACTGCCGTCCGGTCCAGCGGAATCACAACGACCGCTTCCACGGTACAACGGCCATTGCCCTTTGAGTCGGCCGCCAAGTCATTGGCCCATTCAGTCGTTCACTGCACGATCATCAACGCTAATTGCTATGTCCACTCAGACGACGCGCCCCGCACCACCAACCGCAGTGTGCGGGCCGTTCGCCTGGAGGTGTACTGGCTTTTCGAGTGTCTCGACTCCGGTTAGCTGTCACTGAGATATCAAACGAGGCTAATGACATACGATCACCTCCGTATTACCCAGACTCGTCCCAGTCTCTCGCTGGCGTCGAATCTGCGCAGGCCGACTCGATTCACTGCATCGCCATGCCGATCGATGGCGGCACGGTGGCAATGTCCTCCGGAGCCTCTGTCGAATGGGAATCGCCATGAGACAAAAAAAGCCCTCGTTTCGGAGGGCGAACAGTGCTCAGACAGGAGAGATGCGAGCACTGGAGACGACGAACTAGCCATTGCGGGGAGGCGGCCGTCCGCCCGCCCGTCCTGCTCAAGGTCCGCGAAAGGCGGTCCGACCGATCGCACCCAGCTGTGCTGCATGGTGCGCGATATGGTCTCTCATGAAGGTAGAAATGAAGTAATACCCGTGGTCATAGCCCGCGTGCCGGCGCAACGTGAGTGGCTGATCGGCGCGCTGGCAAGCCAGTTCGAGCAGGTGTGGATGGAGTTGATCGTCGAGAAATTTGTCGTCAAGTCCCTGATCGATCAGTATTCCTGCCGGATACGGCGTCTCGCATACGGACATCAGTTCACTGGCGTCATAGTCCCTCCAGGCATGCACATCTATACCAAGATATCGGCTGAACGCCTTTTGACCCCATGGGCATTGCATCGGAGCAGAAATCGGTGCGAATGCCGACACGGAAGCGAAACGGCCGGGATGCCGCAGCGCTAGAACCAGTGCGCCATGGCCACCCATCGAGTGCCCCGAAATTCCCACGCGACCGGTCGCCGCGCCTAACCTGTCGAGCGCCAGTTCGTAGAGTTCATCAACGATGTAGCTTTCCATCCGGTAATGTCGCCGCCAGGGCTCCTGCGTCGCATCGATGTAAAATCCGGCACCCAGCCCGAAATCCCAGTCGTTTGTCTCCCCATCAATTTCCGCCCCCCGCGGACTGGTGTCGGGCAAGATCAGCATCAGGCCATGCTCTGCTGCAAACTGCTGGGCGCCGGCCTTGATCGCAAACGTTTCTTCGGTACAGGTCAACCCTGCAAGAAAGAATAATGCCGGCACGGGACCCAATTCAGCTGCCGGCGGCCGATAGACGGTGAACTTCATCGGCAGGCCGATTTCCCTGGACTGGTGCAGGTAGCGTTGTTGCTTTCCGCCAAAACAGCGATTTTCGCCAAGCAGTTCTAGCATGTGTTCCTCCAAAGCCTGGTGTCATGAGTTGCAAATTCGATACATTGTTTGGCTCGTTGTTTTCCTTTTTCATCGTGGTCCTGCTCGAACAACGATACGATGAGGCGGCCCCTTCTCAATGCTTTTGCGCGAAGCATGCTTCAGCGGCGATCGGTGTTCGGTCACGCCCGCAGACATCCCAATCACGCCGCGCGTCAAGCAACACTCATCGCCGGGCGTTCGATCTCCGGCGGGAACACACCCCAGGTGCCGTCGCCTTGACGGAAGAAATAGATTGCAAACGCGCCTGTCGATATCGATGCCTCGACGCATACATAGCGCGTCTGATTCGAGCCTGCACGACTTCCGCGTGTTACCCGAGCCGACATTGCATGAGCCATCGCAAGCCATTTTTCCACCGTGAAACGCAAAGGTCGTTCAGTCTTTTCCATCGGTTTCTCCTTCAATCTCGTTTCTGCTGAGGCGGCCCCACGTTCATTTTTCTACCAAGCAGGCGGTGCCCGAGAAGTGCGGTTCCGTCGCACGACTCGCAAAGCGTTATCGCGACAACGTGTCCCTGGTTGCCAGGGCGCAGATGCTGCATGCGAATTTCTAACTGACGACAACTAGTAGACGACGACCGAGCGGATCGACTCGCCCTTCTTCATCAGATCGAAGCCTTCATTGATACGCTCGAGCGGCAGACGGTGTGTGATCAAATCATCGATGTTGATCTTGCCTTCCATGTACCAGTCGACGATCTTCGGCACGTCCGTACGGCCGCGTGCGCCGCCGAATGCCGAGCCTTTCCACTCGCGGCCCGTCACCAGCTGGAACGGACGCGTGCTGATCTCCTCGCCCGCCGCCGCCACGCCGATGATGAACGACTGCCCCCAGCCCTTGTGCGTGCACTCCAGCGCCTGACGCATCACTTTGGTGTTGCCGATACATTCGAATGAGTAGTCCGCGCCGCCATCAGTGAGTTGCACGATGTGATCGACCACGTTCTCCACCTCATTCGGGTTGACGAAGTGCGTCATGCCGAACTTCTTCGCCAGTTCCACACGGCCCGGGTTCAGATCGACGCCGATGATCTTGTCCGCACCCACCATCTTCGCGCCCTGGATCACGTTCAGGCCGATACCGCCGAGGCCGAACACCACCACGCTCGCTCCCGCCTCGACCTTCGCCGAATACACCACTGCGCCGACACCCGTCGTCACGCCGCAGCCGATGTAGCAGATCTTGTCGAACGGCGCGTCTTCACGCACCTTCGCAACGGCGATTTCCGGCACCACAATGTAGTTCGAGAACGTCGATGTACCCATGTAGTGGAACAGAGGTTTGCCGTCGAGCGAAAAACGCGAAGTTGCGTCGGGCATCAGGCCCTTGCCTTGCGTCGAACGGATCGCCTGGCAAAGATTGGTCTTGCGCGACAGACAGAATTTGCACTGGCGGCATTCCGGCGTGTACAGCGGAATGACGTGGTCGCCCTTCTTCAACGTGCCCACGCCCGGGCCGACATCGACGATCACGCCCGCGCCTTCGTGGCCGAGAATCGCCGGGAAGATGCCTTCCGGATCGGCGCCCGACAGCGTGTAGTAGTCGGTGTGGCAGATGCCCGTCGCCTTCACTTCGATCAGCACTTCACCGGCGCGCGGTCCTTCCAGATCGACTTCCTCGATCGTCAACGGTGCGCCGGCTTTCCATGCAATGGCTGCTTTGGTCTTCATAGGAGTCCTGCTTGAATTTCGTAAGTTATCGTTGAAGTGAACCCACCGCGGCATGCGTAGATCGCGTACTACCGCGGCCCCGATTACCGAGGCGCACCGGGTTCGCTCCCAGAGCGTTCGTTAGAGGTTCGGTGAGAAAATTCCGGGCATCCCGACGAAGCCGTGCAGATGGCGGATCCGGTCAACCCACCGACGCAGGGCCGGGTACGCGTCCAGCGGGATGCCGCCCTCATTCGAAAGGGCCACGTAAGGAAAACAGGCAATGTCGGCAACCGTCGGCGCGTTTCCAGCCAGCCACTCCCTTCCTTCCATCTCGGAGTCGGCAAGGTGATCGTCGATCAGCCGGAAAACCGCGTGTGCTCCGGTGCGACAGCGCTCGACATCGAACGGGTAACCCATCGCATCGTGAAGACGCGCCGCAGATGCCGTCCGGGTGATCTCATCAGCTATGGCGAGCCACGCCACGATTTGCCCCTGGACCCTCGGTTCCTGCGGATACCACGAGCGCTCCCGGTCGTACTGGCTCGCGAGATACACGAGGATCGCCTGAGCGTCCCGCAGTACAAAGCCGTTGTCGTCGATAACCGGAATCTGTCCAAGTGGATTGACGGATTCGACGAACCAGTCGGACTTGTGTTCCTTCCCGGGATAAAAGTTTATCTCCACGGGTTCGAACGCAACATTCAGAAAAGCCAGCAGAAGCCGCACCTTGTAGCAGTTTCCGGATAACTCGTAGTTGTATAGCTTGATCAATTTGCCCATCCTTTTGTGCTGATGCACATCGCGCTCAAATATCAAGAACCAGTCGCTCGCCTTTGGCTCGCGAGCAACACGGTGTCATCTGGTCGCAGGCCTGCTTCTCGGTGTCGCTCAGATAAACGTCCCGATGATCGGGTTCACCCGACAGCACGCGAGTCACACAGGTTCCGCATACGCCCTGTTCACAGGAAACGTCGATGACAACCCCGCGCTCGTACAGCGCCTGTACGATCGTTTTATCGGCCGGAACCATGCAGCTCACGCCACTCCTGGCTGCCACCACCTCGAACGCCTCGCCGCCAGCCGACAGCTCGACCGGCGCCTGGAAGTACTCAAAGTGAACGTTCTGCGGCGAAATCCGGCGCCGAGCCTGAACGCCGACCATCTCCATGAACGGTGTCGGCCCGCAGCTATAAACATGCGCGTCGGGCGGCAACGTCGTGAGGGCGGCCCGCACTGCAGCCTCGGTCCCTTCTGGAGTGAGCCCATAGTGAAAATGGACACGGCCACCAGTTTCCGCGCGCTCCAGCCTTTCCCTGAATGCGACGAACTCCAGTGAGCGCGTGAAATAGTGCAGTTCGAAACAGCGTTCCCGATACTCCATCGACTGCGCCATCGCGAGCAGCGGCGTGATGCCAATCCCGGCGCCGAAAAGAATGCTTGGTCCCGCTGTGTCGTGCAGCGAAAAGTTATTTCTCGGTGCACTGATGAAAAGGCGATCGCCTTCCTGGACATCGCGGTGAACACCCAACGACCCGCCTCTCGACTCCGGTTCGAGCTTGATTCCCAGTACATAGGTTTGGGTCTCGCCAGGAGCATTGCACAACGAGTACTGGCGGACGACCGTCCGCGAGGCATCGCGTTGGGAGATATGCAGATCAACGTGAGACCCAGCGGTAAAGGGCGGCAGTTGGGTGCCCGGTTCCGGTGCAAGCTCCAACCCGACAATGTCACGCGCGGCAAACCATTTCCTGCGCACCACCACACAAATCTTTTCCATCACCGTTCCTTCGTTGCCTTGCCGTGCTATCGACCCGTTTGCATGCCGAACGTCAATCCGCTGCTGCGCAACCACCGCCGGTAGAGGGCAGAGGCCGCGTCTGCCCGCGCGGGCACCTCGAACTTTGGATCGACGGGAATAAGTTGTGGGTGATGGTTTTCGAGAATTGGCTTGTCCTGTCCGAGGATGGTCTGCTGGAACGATGTGATCGCGGTATCGGAACTCATGTCGTCAAACAGCGCGATCGCGAAGTGAAGGACTGAACGTGTCGGCGTCATCGGCTGCACAAACAGAAAAATCAGATCCATTTCATCGTCACGATTGTCCGAGGTCTTGTAGAGCATCGGCGCGAACAGGTTCGCGACCCGATACGTATAGTCGACCCGCTTTGCCTGCGTGGACGCGGCGGTCGATCTCGGCTGGACAAATTCACAACCCGATGCCCACAGCTCGCCAGTCTCCGGGCGCAGTTCGGCCTTGTATTCGTTCACCTCGGTCAGCGGTTCGGCACCCAGGATGCCGGTGTGAACGTAGGGGAAATGCGCCATGTCGAGAAAGTTCTCGACGACCCGCAGCCCGTTTGCGTGGATGCCGATCGCGCCCATATACAGGTAGCGCCGGCCGGCATGGTCGAATTCCGGCAGTTCGAACAGCGGGCGAGGGCAGTCCCCGAACGCCACCCACACATGTCCGTAACGATCGAGACAATGCACGGGTAATGCACAGGTGGGTGAGCGGCCGACCAGGGTTCCATTGGCGAGGCGTGTGATTGCCACGGTCTGTTCGAGCAGAACGGTGGTGAATTCGGAACCGGGAGTCAGGTCCGCGGCGTTGCTCACCGCGAACCACTCGTTGACGAGAACAGGGTCAATTGATGTCATGTTTACCTCAGGCAATGTGCTTTCCAGCCAGATTTCCTCGTGTCGCGGGGCCATAAGGCCGCACCCGTGAGTCATGCCGCCACTTCCAGACGGGACACATGCCGCAGCGCTGACTTCAATCGCGCGTTCTCCGCAGTGCGTTCCGACGCTGTCGCCTCACCATCGATCCACAGGTGCAGGAGATGCTGCTTTTCGTCCATCGGAGCCACCAGCAGCGTTCTTCCGCGCTCGTGGCCGACAGGCTCCGCACGGAACACGGCGTGCGAGACCTGCTGAAAGCCGATAGCGTCAAAACAGGCGGCAATCTCATCGAAATCGCCATCGCGAACATAGCTGCGGCAGAACGTGCCGCTTACCGCGACCGGTTGATCCGTCGGGCTTTCCGAGGCGAGACTCGCCCAGACGAGTCCGTTCTTTTCCTTCGCGGGGAACGTCTTGATGCAGGCGCTGCGGGGCGGTGGCGCTGACGGGTGGGCCGGGATGTAGGTACAGGCTCCGGTGCTCCCGTAACGCCAGCCATGATAGCCGCATGAGAGCTGGTCGTTGACGATCCGTCCAAGCGTGAGTCGAACGCTTCGATGGGCGCAGCGGTTCTCCCACACCATGACCTGCCCCGCCTGATTTCTCCAGACCGCGAGTTCCTGCCCGAACAGGAACGCCTGGGTAATGGCGCCTGCGCGGATGTTGCCTGACAGCTCGATGGGGTACCAGGCGTCGGTGACAGGGAATGTTCTGTTATCCATGATGGCTACTCGCCGATGATTGATGTATGTGAAGGGGCGCCGGAGAGCTACTTCGGCAAGGAGCCGTTGATGCCCTCGACGAGCCAGTTCATCGATCCGATGTCCTTGTCGGCAAGGCTGGCGCCTGCGGCAACACGCTGTACGCCCTGACTATCGCGCAACGGGCCGGCGAAGATCACCTTTCGTCCGGCAGCGATGTCGTTCTGGGTCTGCTGCGCCAGCGTAACTACGTCTGGCGGAACCTTCGCATTCCACTTTGTCAGCGCAACCGCACCGTCCTTGAAACCACCCCAGTAGGCAGACCCGTTGGGCTTGCCAGCCAGCGAATCCTCGGTGACTTTTCGCAGATAGGGGAGCCAGTCATGCGTAACCGACGTCAGGAGGTAGTTCGGTGCATATTTACTGACGTCGGAAAACATCCCAACGACGAAAACATGCTTCTCCTCAGCTGCCTGCGCAATTGACGGAGAGTCCTGAAAGCCGGACATGATCACATCGCTCTGCTCGTTGATTAGGACCGTCGCCGCATCCCGCTCCTTGCCGGGGTTGTACCAGTCATTGACCCACGCGACCTTGACCGTCACCTTGGGGTTGACGCTGCGCGCGCCGAGAGTGAATGCATCCAGCGTCGAAACCACGTCAGGAATGGGAACCGCACCGACAAAGCCCAGCTGATTGGTTTTGGTCACCCTGCCCGCGACCACCCCGGCTACATATGCACCTTCATACCAGCGAGCGTTATAGGTGCTGAAATTATTTGCCTGTTTGTAACCGGACGCATGACAAAAATTTATTTCGGGGTGCTCACGGGCTGCCTTCAGCCCGTCGTTCATGTAGCCGAATGATCCGAGCACGAGCATCTTGTAGCCCTGATCGCTGAGATCCGCGATGTTGCGGGCGGCGTCTGGACCGACCTTGACGCTGCTGAGGACGTGCGTCTGGATTCTCGAGCCGAATTCCTTTTCCAGCGCCTTGCGCGCTTCTTCATGCACCGCAACCCAGCCGACGTCCGACACCGGACTCTGGTAGATGAAGCCTATTTTGAGCGGCTCCTGAGCCAACGCAGCGACGTTGGCCGCGAGGAGAATTGCACCGGCCACCAGCGATTTCAGACTCCAAGACATGATGTCTCCCGTAGGGTTATGTGCGACACAATTTCAGTATATCTTCACTGTATACACTTTAAACAGGTCAAAATCGTATACGGATTATGCGGAACTGGATATGTAACGTTGTGCTACCCTTCGCGCAGTCCGGCCGGCTCCTTACCGCCGCGCGTATACCATGAAAGCAACGACCAAAACCCAAACCATCATTGACAGCATCAAGAGCGCAGTCATCGGGCACCAGTTGGTGCCCGGTACCAAGCTGCGGGAAGAACACCTGGCCGAAATCTATGGCGTCAGCCGCACACTGATCCGGCAGGCGCTCCTCCAGCTCTCCAAGGAACGGCTCGTGACTCTTGAGCCGGGGAAAGTTGCCTGCATTTCGCAGATCAATCCCCGTGAAGCCAATGAAATATTCGATGCGCGACTGATGGTGGAACGGCATGTCCTCCAGCGCCTTTGCAGCCATGCCACTGCCAGTACAGTCGCTACCCTGCGCGCTCACGTCGTCAAGGAGCGGGCTGCGTTCAAGGCCGGCAACCAGGACGAAATCGTGCGCCTCGGGTCGGGTTTTCACCTGCTCCTCGCCAGGGAGTCCGGCAACCAGCTCCTTGCCGAATGGCTTGACGAACTGCTCAACCGGGTAGCCCTCATTTTTGTGCTGTACCGGCACACGTATGCCCAGCACCAGGACTGTCTCATCGACGAACATGCCCAGTTGATCGATGCCATTGAAAAGAAACGCTCGTCCGATGCCGTCGCCCTGATCGAACCGCACCTGAAACTCGTCCAGGGCAGCCTCATGAGCGAGGATTCACCCGCGGAAATTGACACGCTCCGGCAAGCACTTGTCGGCACCGGCCGTCGGAGCGCCACCGGCTGAGGGGCGATTCGAGATGAATCGCCCCGCTACGGGCGGTTGGAATTGCATCGTCGCAGGATCAAAACAGATGACGTATTCCCCACGCCGAAACTGTTTCCCGACGACTGATTCGTGATTCTGTCGTACCTTGCGATCAGAACGCGTGCCGCAGGCCGACCATAACGGCCACTTGCTTGCCCGTCGATGACGGCGAGAGCGTGTTGATCATCGCGTCTCCGAGCACGGAGCCCCCAGGCGCACCATGCACATGCTGATACACGCCCTCGAGATAGACGTCGGTGCGCTTGCTCAGCGAGTAGTCGGTCTGGAGCATGACCGTATTCCACGCCGGGGTCGCGTTTGTCGCGCCGTCCGAGTACGCGCCGTCCGTGAACGTATACGCGCCCGACACCGTCAAGGCCGGAGTGATCGAATATTTCGCGTTCACTTCGTAATTGTCGAGGCGCAGGGTCCCGCCCAGCGGCATGTAGCTGCCGGAGCCCAGGGAGATCACGCTCGCCATATTGTCGATTTGCGTATGGCTCCAGACCAGTCCGACCGTAGCCGGACCGAACGTGTAGTTGCCGCCGGCGCCCCAGATACGCTGGCGCTGCGCGACAAAGTTGGCGCTGCCGTCGCCTAGTGCAATTGCGCCGTTCGGATTGGTACCGAGCGCGCCGCCGCCTGCATTGTTGAACTGGAGATATCCTGCCGCGAGATTCACAGGACCTTGCGCATACGATGCGCTAAAGCCGTATGCGCGGTTGTTCGAAAAGCTACCTGCCTTGTTGCTGAAGGAATACATGCCCTCGGCAGTGACACCGCCGTAGGTGGGGCTCGTGTACTTGACCATGTTGTTGACGACCACCGAGTCCATAGCGAGGTTGTCGTTCTCAAACGGATGCGCGGCGAGGTTGCCACCCCACGTGTTGCTCGAGGCAGACATCGGTCCGAGGAGGTCGTTGACCACGTCGAACTGGCGGCCGAAGGTCACGGTGCCGTACGGGTCGCTCTGCAGCCCGACCCACGCCTGTGAGCCGAAGGCGTCGCCAGGAAAGGCCTGGGTGCCGTTATTCAGACTGAAGCCTTGTTCCAGTTTGAAGGTGGCATGCAAACCGCCGCCCAGGTCTTCTGAGCCCTTGAGCCCGAAAACCGTGTTCACCGTCGAGCCGGTTGTCATCTGCCAGCTGCTGTGACCGGTCTGGTTGTTCGCATAGACCAGACCTGTATCGATCTGGCCGTACAGGGTCACGCTGCTTTGCGCGTGCGCCGATACTGCAAACGCTCCAGATACGGCGAAGGTCAGCAAAGACTTTTTCATACTTGTACGCTCCGTAATTTAGCAAAGACTGCGAAATAACCTTTCCCATCCGGCATTGACAGCCGTCAAACGTGATCGCACCGTCGCCGCTTCCAGGCTGGTTTAACATTAGTATTCCTTAGCTATTACTTTGGAAAAATCATTCGAACTGAATCCATGGCTAAGAATTAATGCGGTGTCTGGCTGAAGGTAGTGCCCCTGTTGCGTGCGCTGGCCTAGCCTGCCGCGCGGAACGGACGACCCAATGAGGCCGGCATATTGACCCTGATCCAGGTAGCGTTACTTGAAATCAGCAGCAGAACGATCACTGTGGCAAGGTAAGGCAGCATCGAGAGAATCTGCGACGGGATCGCGACTCCCGCCGTCTGCAGGTAAAACTGGATGATCGTGACGCCGCCAAACAGCCAAGCGCCGAGCAGGACCCGCGCCGGACGCCATGTTGCAAACGTCGTCAGGGCGAGGGCAATCCATCCTCGGCCCGCCGACATCCCTTCGACCCACATTGGGGTGTATACAAGGGACAGGTACGCGCCCGCCAGGCCAGTGCATGCCCCACCGAACAGTAAGGCGGCGAACCGGATGCGCTTCACCGAATAGCCAAGCGCATGCGCTGACTCCGGCGATTCGCCAACCGCGCGCAGAACGAGTCCCGCACGCGCCTTGTACAGAAAGAGCTGGATCGCAATCGTCAGTCCGATGCCGAAATAAACCACCCAGTGGTACGAAAAGAGCGCAACGCCTGCAAACGGCAGATCCGACAGCCACGGGATATGCACGGGTAACGACTGTAGTGAAGCACCGACGTATTTCTGGCCGACGAACGCCGAAAAACCCGTGCCGAATAAGGAAATCGCCAGACCGGTCGCCACCTGGTTTGTAGTCAGGCCGATCGCGAACACTGCGAACAGCGCGGCCATGGCCATGCCGGCGAGCGTGCCGCAAACAAACCCCAACGCCACCGAATGCGTCCCGATCGCCGTGGCAAAGGCGATGACTGCGGAGACGAGCATGGTGCCTTCGGCGCCAAGGTTCAATGTGCCGGCGCGCTCGTTAATCAGGAGCCCGAGCGCCACGATTAAAATCGGCGTGGCGGCGTTAACAGATGTTGCGATCAAGGATGCGAACTGGTCCATCTCAGACACTCCATTTCAGGCGGTAGCTGATCAACAAGTCAGTGGCCAGCAACGAGAGCAGTAGCAGGCCCTGGAAGATTCCGGTAATCGACGACGGCATGCCGAGCCGGGATTGGGCGAGGTCGCCGCCGAGATACATGAGCGACATGATCAGGCCACCAAAGACAGCCCCCACAGGATGCAGGCGCCCGATGAATACAACGATGATGGCGGCAAAGCCGTATCCGGGAGAAATGGAAGGAAGAAGTTGCCCGATCGGGCCGGCCACTTCATACGCGCCTGCCATCCCGGCAAGTGCCCCCGATAGCAGCAGTGGTACCCAGAGCGCCTCCCGACCTGAAAACCCGGCATACCGCGCCGCGGCCGGCGCAAGGCCCTGGGTTCTCAGGCGGTACCCGAGGAACGTCTTGCTGATTAGCCACGTGACCACCGCGCAGCAGACAAGCGCCACCGCGAAGCCCGCATGCAGCCGGGTGCCGGGCCAGATGATCGGCAACGATGCCGAGAACAGCTGCGATTGCGGGAAATTCATGCCACCCGGATCTTTCAGGGGACCATTAACGGCATACACCATGGCCAGCTGTGCCACATAGGTCAGCATGAGCGACACCAGGATCTCATTCGCGTTGAACCAGTCCTTTCCCATCGCGACGAGGCTTGCCCAGAAGGCCCCGCCAGCGATGCCGGCAACCGTGACGATAGCCAGTGCTGCATAGGCGGAAAGGTCGACGTGATGGTTGTCGAGCGCAATCAGCGTCGCTCCGGCGGCAATCGCTCCAGCAATCAATTGCCCTTCAGCCCCGATATTCCAGATGTTCGCCCGATAGCAGCCGACCAGACCCAGCGCGCAGAGAATGATGGGCGTCGATTTAAGCAACAGTTCAGAAATGGACCTCATTCCGCGCAGCGGCTCGATGAAATACACCTCGAGTGATTCAAATGGATTCTTGCCAATTGCCGCAAACAGGCCCATGCCGATCACAACGGTAATGGCCAGGGCGAAGAGCGGTGAAAGGTAAGCCATTCGGCGTGAAAGATCAGGGCGGATCTCGACAGTGAGGACTCTAGACAGCATAGATTATCTCCGGTTGTTCCGGCTCGCGGGCTGGCAGGGCATCCCAGAGCCCACTCATCCACACGCCGATCTGTTCGCGCGAAACGGTGTTGGTGTCGACCGCGGGCGACAGACGCCCCTTGGCCATAACGTGAAGCCGGTCGCTTAACGTCATCAGTTCGTCGAGTTCATCCGAGACCACGAGGATGGCGCATCCCCTGTCGCGCAGTTCGATCAGTTGCCCGTGAATTTGTGCGGCGGCGCCGACGTCGACACCCCAGGTTGGCTGGGACACGAGAAGCACCGCCGGCTCCCGTGCAATCTCGCGCCCCACGATAAATTTCTGAAGATTCCCGCCGGAGAGACTCTTAGCTGTTGCATCAACGCCAGATGCCTTGACACGATACTTCGTGATGATTTCCATCGCGGCGTGCCGGATCTTTGTAAAGTCGATCATGCCGTGCCGTATGAATGGAGGTTCATGAAACGACAGCATCATATTGTCAGCCAGACTGGCAAGCGGCACGGCTCCGCGACCGAGACGCTCTTCAGGCACGAAAGCCAGTCCCAGTTCCCGCCTTTCCCATGCGCCCAGTTTGCCGACAGGCTGTCCCCGCAACAGGATGGCTGCGTGGTCGACGCGGTGGCTTTCACCCGACAGGGCGGCCATCAGTTCGTTCTGGCCATTCCCCGACACTCCCGCAATACCGACGATTTCGCCGGCATGGACGGTCAACGATATCGATTCGAGAGCACTTGAAAACGCGTCCGTCGCGGGTAATGACAGGTTTTCGGTCGACAGGCGAGGCTCGGGCTTCGCCTGCCGCACACTCCGCTCGATGGGGCGCGGCACTGCGCCCCCAATCATCAGTTTTGACAGACTTTCCGAGGTTTCGTCTGACGGAATGCACTCGCCGACCACCTTCCCGCCGCGCATCACCGTGGCTCGATGGCAAAGCGCACGGATCTCATCAAGCTTATGACTGATGTAAAGGATGCTGCAGCCTTCCGACGCAAGTTGGCGCAGGGTCACGAATAGTTTCTGGACAGCCTGCGGCGTGAGAACCGACGTCGGTTCATCAAGGATCAGCAGTTGCGGGTGCGTCAGCAGCGCACGGATAATCTCAACCCGCTGGCGTTCTCCCACCGACAGACTGTGCACCGGTCGATCGGGCTCGACCTCCAGCCCGTAACGCTCACCCGTAGAGCGGATCTGCGCGACAAGGTCGGCCATCGGAATATCGCCGGGCAGACCCAGGGCAATGTTTTCGCAGACCGTCAGGGTATCGAATAGCGAAAAATGCTGGAAGACCATTGCGACCCCCAATGCGCGCGCTTCATGGGGATTTTTCATATGCGCGGGGGCACCGTTCCACTTCACTTCGCCGCTGTCCGGCGAGGTAACGCCATAGATGATCTTCATCAGCGTCGACTTGCCAGCACCGTTTTCGCCGAGCACCGCGTGAATCTCTCCCGCTCCCACGGTCAGGCTCACACCGTCGTTCGCTGTGACCTTGCCGTAGCGCTTCGTAATTGCGGCAAGCTGCAGCCTGGGGCAATGCACATCCATGGCGCTGAACTCCTGATTTTGTGTACGTGAGTGACTCTACGCCGCCAAAATTGAGATGGCATACCGTTACTGTATACCGTAAATCACAATTGTCACATACAGAGGTCACCGTCTTACATCCCGAAAACCATCCCTGATGGCGGTGCGACAAGGCGCACACGCCATACTGCATATCGAGTTTGATCGAACCCCGGAAATGGGGATTGGTGTATACACTGAGGGTAGACAGCTCTAGTCCTTCCCTTAGGGAGACTTTCTTGACGGGGATACGTTGCCCGGCTCATTCAATGAAAAAGGCGCGCCCGCGGCGGAAGTCCGCAGGTCGGGTCGCGCGGGTCAGGGTTACGACAGGTCAAACCTGCCTTCATCGACAGGCAACGGGCATGATGCGCGAGATGATCCCCGATGAAGGTCGAGATGAAGTGGTACTCGTGGTCGTAGGCCTCGTGACGGCGCAATGTCAACCGTTGGCCTGCGGAACGCACGCTGCTTCGACGACGCGCGGGCTTAACTGCTCGCCGAGAAACTGATCCGACAGCCCTCGATCTATCAGGGTAAGGACGTTCATCGACTTCGTGGTCGCCTGCCTCGCGGGGAACAAGAATTTCTATTTCGAGCCATCCGACCTTCGTGTCGCCCGCTGAGCCTGTCGGGTCGACGAGCGAGAGGCTTCTGAACCCTGGTAATGGAACGCGCGGGCCGCTTTTTCCGCAGCCTGAACGAATCCTTCTGCCTTTGCCGTCCGTTCGGGTATGGGATCAAGCTGAAACGGACCGAACTCAGCACGGCCTACCCGGTGATGGTGGGCATGACGATCCGCGCGCTATGACCTTGGAACATTCGCCGACGAAGCCATCATGCTGAAGGAGCTGGCCGGTGCGGCCATGGGCGTGTTTGGCGTCGTGCTGATCTACTTGTTACGCGATACCGTCCAAGTTCAACCGTCAAGACGGTATGACGGACGTGATGATTACCCGAACGTCCGGTGCCTGGGCGTAGCTGACCGCCGAATGTCCGCACGAAAGCGAGGGCCAACGGCCGGAGATGGCCGAACGCGGTCCGACGCAGACCTCGATCGTTCGCTGATCGCAGCAGGTATCTAGCACCGCTGACCGAGTTCATTCCGTATCTCGAAATGATCTGGGACAGCAAAACGCTCACAAATGGCGGTCCTTTTCATCAGCAACTCGAGAGTGCGCTGTGCGACTATCTTGGCGTGAAGCATCTCTCGCTTTTTGCAAATGGCACGCTCGCGCTCGTCACCGCGTTGCAAGAGCTACGCATCACCGGTGGAGTGATCAGCACACCCTATTCGTTTGTTGCGACTGCTCACTCACTTCTTTGGAACGGCATCAAACCCGTGTTCGCCGATATCGACGCGCGCACGTTGAATTTAGATCCCGCAAAGATCGAGGCGGCGATTACGCCACAAACAACGGCCATTATGCCGGTGCACTGCTATGGGCATCCCTGCGACGTCGAAGCCATTCAAGAGATCGCGAATAATTACAATCTGAAAGTAATTTACGATGCCGCTCATGCGTTCGGCGTCGAAACCGGCGACGGCAGCGTATTGCAGCACGGCGACCTGTCGGTGTTGAGCTTCCATGCGACCAAAGTGTTTAACACGTTTGAAGGCGGTGCGATCATTTGCGCGGACGCGAAAACCAAGCAGCGCATTGACCGTTTAAAAAATTACGGCTTCGTCGATGAAACGACCGTGGTCGCAACGGGCATTAACGGCAAGATGAGCGAAATCAACGCGGCGTTCGGAATCTTGCAGTTGCAGCACATTGACGTTGCGTTCAGCCTCCGCAAGCAAGTCGACACGATGTACCGCGGCATGCTGCGTAACATTCCCGGCGCGCACTGCTTGGAAGGCGTCGGTGAAACTCGCAGCAATTATTCTTATTTTCCTGTCCTACTCGACGCCAGCTATTCCATCAGTCGCGACGCACTTTATCAGAAACTGAAAAATGAAAACATCCACACGCGGCGCTATTTTTACCCATTGATTTCAGACTTCCCCATGTATCGTGGCCTGCCGTCAGCGCATCGAGACAATCTTCCGGTTGCGGCGGACGCCGCGGAAAAAGTATTGTGTTTGCCGATCTATCCAGCGTTGTCGCGGGAGAACGTCGAGCGGGTCGTCAACATCATCGCCGAAGCATGAGCTCCACTCGCGCCTTGCTGACTTGACTATTTGCGGCACCTGTTTTTGATAGTAGTCCATATAACATGCCGCAATAATTGGACAGGACATTCTCTTGCCGGAATATGAAGTCCGCGTGACATGGCAAGTGCGAGAGGTGTCAAAGGAGGGGCGCTGGTAATCGGGATAGGGGCAGGCCTCGCGACCCGACCCCTCCCACACCACCGTGCGTACGGGTCCGAACACGGCGGTTCGGATCAGTTGGCCGGCTATTTGCGCAACGATGGAAGGCCGAGAGAGCCAAGATAGCGGTTGGTGAGGGCACGTTGCAGGGCGGGACTGTTACTCAGTCGCCATGCAGCGTGCGGGGAACCGACCGTTTGGGCGGCCAGATCCCGATCGACGCCGCGGGCCGTCAGTTCCCTGAACCGTTTGGAGCTGTTCTTCCACTGTTTCCAGAAGACGAAGCGAACACGGCGTCGTACCCACTCATCCAGCCGTTGTAATGTGCTGGGCGTCTCACAGAAGCCGAAGTAGCCGCGCCACCCTGTACGGTAGCGTGTCAGCCGCTCCATCAACTGCTCAATGCTGATCCCTCGTGCGCGTTGGGTCAGTTTCCGGATTCGTTCCTTGAAGCGGGCTAGTGCCTTGGGCGCAATGCGCCGTTTGACCTGATCCCGGTTCGAGAAGCTAAATCCCAGAAACTTCCGCATGTGTGGCCGCGCGACCGCGCTCTTCGCCTTATTGACCTTCAGCTTCAGCTTGCCGGTGAGGAAGGCCTTCAGCCCAGCCATCACCCGTTGGCCAGCGCGTTCGCTGCGTACGTAGACGTTACAGTCGTCGGCGTACCTCACGAACCGCAGTCCGCGCCGCTCAAGCTCCCGGTCGAGATCGTCGAGCATCAGATTGGATAACAACGGTGACAGGGGACCACCCTGGGGCGTCCCTTCGTCCGTTGCGCCAACCAGCCCGTTCTCCAGCACGCCCGCCGTCAGGAAGGAGCGGATCAGCTTCAACATTCGTTTGTCGCTGACCCGCTTTGCCACCCGGCTCATCAGGATATCGTGGCTCACGCGATCGAAGAATTTCTCGAGGTCCAAATCTACAATCCAGCGATGTCCCGCCTGAATGTAGTCTTGCGCGCGCGTCACGGCCTGATGCGCCGAGCGTCCCGGACGGAAGCCGTAACTGGTATCCGAGAACGTTGGGTCCCACTGCCTTTGCAGCACCTGCAATACCGCCTGCTGGACGAACCGGTCAAGCGCAGAGGGAATGCCGAGCTTACGCACGCCACCTCCATCCGGCTTGGGTATCTCGACCCGTCTCACAGGTTGTGGCCTGTAGGTTCCTTCGAGCAATGAGGCCCGTATCGACGGCCAATGCTCACGCAGGTACGCCGGTCGTGCCTGAACCGTCATACCGTCCACGCCCGGCGCACCCTTGTTCGCCTTCACACGCTTCAACGCCCGTTGCAGGTTTCCCCGCTCACAGACTTCTTCCATCAGTCGGTCACAAGCCGACGGGCTTTCAGTTTCGGGGTCCGCCGCCATAGGTTCAGCCCCTCGGGCGGCAGTCATCCGGGCTTCACCCAGACCTCCGCCGTCAAGGACGCGTCGCGTTTTCTGCTGCTCTCCCATGTCGAGTTCTCCGGCTTACTCGCCGCTCCTCTCCGTTTGGGCCGTCAGGCGTCGCCGCCCTACTATGCCCGCTGCTGACTCCTGCACGGCGATCAGCAACCCTTGCAAGTTGCTCAGTCCTGAGTCCAGGACACCGGGCAGGCCTCCCGAGGTAAGCACAACCGCCTTCGCCACACGCCTGCCAGATCTACCACCCCGGGCCTTGATGGTTATGGACTTCGCGATCATCGGCTCGCTCGTCCGGCCGGGTAGGCCTCATATCTGGTTTCTGTTCGTCAGGTCGTGGCTTTGCTCCACGCTTCCTTCAGACCCCGCCTCGCGACGACGCCCTTGCGTTTCACTAGCCCTTCACCACCATCAGGTTGGGCAGGGGACTTGCACCCCCAAGCTGTTGCGCATGCTCGGCGCACCGAAAAAAAGCCCGGCGACGCCGGGCTAACAGCTCGCGAACTCGCGGACACGAGCTGGCGTGGAAAGCTTTGCAACGACATCAATTTGTAGATGGGCAGCCCCGTTACGTTACCAGCCAAGCCAGCACGGCCGATGCGGTCCCGTGCAGGCGCAACAGGGTCAAGACTCAGTTGTAACCGAGGATTGCCGCAGAATACACATCGGCGCCGTCACTGGCGTTGCTGACCAACGATGACATTGGCGCCTGAAGCAGGGCTGCATACTGCGATGTCTGATCAGCCTTGTTCCGTTCCAGATGCGTCTTGAATTCCATTGCCGTGTCAGACAATCTGAGCGCCGCTACGTTGACTTTAAGGGATAACATTTTCTCTGCCTTGTCGTTACAGTTGCTGGAGTACCCGGTGTGCACACGGCGCGCATCTATCACGCAATTCCATGGCGCAGGTCGCTAGATCACATTTTTTTTGCGCACGACCTCGACGGCCCGGCTCACCAGAAGTTCGAGCAGCGGCTCAACTCTCGATGCGCGAGTCTCGTCTTATGTGTAGGGCATCTCCTTGTCCATACAGGTGCGCTGAGAAAGTTCAAGTTGAAGGGCGTGGATGCCGTCTTCCGGCCGGCCATAACCGGACTTTATTTCGACTGCCGTGACGCCTTCCGCGAGCAGCGCTTCGAGACGCGCAGCGGATTGCGCGAATAGCGCGTCTTCGCTCGCTTCGTGTGTCGCCCGCACGGTCGAGACGATGCCACCGCCGCGCCGCGCAATCTCTTCATAGCTCACACCTTCGAGACGCTCGGCAAACTCGTCTGCGCGCTCCCCGCTGTAGGTTGGCTGCATGATTAAGTGACAACTTCGTCAGTTGGAACCTTGTGGAGGCGGACGGCGAGCATTGCGGCGCCCTCGCCTCGCAGCTTGCATGAAAGACTGCGCGGCGAGTCGACACGCAGTGTGTCGAGGGTGTCGAGGGTGTGCATCGCGCCGACGCCCAGTTCAACGTCGACCGGGCCGTGCGCGCAGAAGAGCAGGAGTGTGTCGGCATCCTGGACGTCGAATGCGCCGCTGCGCCAGACCGTGAGATCAGCGCGCGCCGATGAGCGGCGCACCATCAGGTTGAAGTCGCGTGTCGGGCCATCGACGGGATGCGCAACAATAGCCGTCTCGCCTTCGAAGCGCGCGATATCGAGCGGCTCGCGGAGAGTGTGCACGACCACATGAGGGCCGCCCGCTTCGACAAGCAGCATTCGCGCGCCCGACAGCAACACGAGCGTCCGGTCGATGCCCGCGAAGCGCGAGAAAGGTCCCGCCTGCGTGACATCGGCGACGCTCACGCGCCACACGAACACATCGAGCGCCGCGCCCGCGGGAAACGCCGCCACCTCACGCATGACGCCGCCGCCGTTCTTCCACGGCGACGCCACGAGATCCGCGCCGCGAATCAGCGACACGCTTGCCATCGATGGCGTCGCGCTCACGATCAACGGCCCAGCATCGGCAGGTTGAGAGCGGCTTCGCGGGCCGTCGTCTGCGCGAGCTCGTAGCCGGCGTCCGCGTGACGCATCACACCCGTCGCGGGGTCATTGAACAGCACACGACCGAGGCGCTCCTTCGCAGAATCCGTGCCGTCGGCGACGATCACGACGCCCGAGTGCTGGCTGAAGCCCATGCCGACGCCGCCGCCGTGATGCAGCGAGACCCATGACGCGCCGCCTGCCGTGTTCAGCAGTGCGTTGAGCAGCGGCCAGTCGCTGACTGCGTCAGAGCCGTCCTTCATCGATTCGGTTTCGCGATTCGGGCTTGCCACCGAACCGGTATCGAGGTGATCGCGGCCGATCACGATCGGCGCCTTCAACTCGCCGTTCCTGACCATTTCGTTGAACGCCTGGCCCAGACGATAACGATCCTTCACGCCGACCCAGCAGATCCGCGCCGGCAGACCCTGGAACGCAATGCGTTCGCGCGCCATGTCGAGCCAGTTGTGCAGATGCGGATCGTCAGGAATCAGTTCCTTGACCTTCGCATCGGTCTTGTAGATGTCTTCCGGATCACCCGACAGCGCGACCCAGCGGAACGGACCTTTGCCTTCGCAGAACAACGGGCGGATATATGCCGGCACGAAGCCCGGAAAATTGAACGCATTTTCCACGCCCATTTCCAACGCCATCTGACGGATGTTGTTACCGTAGTCGAGCGTGGCCGCACCGCGATCCTGCAGCGTCAGCATCGCCTGAACCTGCTTGGCCATCGATTGCTTGGCGGGCAGCACGATGCTATCCGGCACGGTCTTCTGACGCTCGCGCCAGTCTTCGACGCTCCAGCCTTGCGGCAGGTAGCCGTGGATCGGATCGTGCGCGCTGGTCTGGTCGGTCACGCAATCCGGCGTGATGCCACGCGTCACGCATTCAGCAAACACATCGGCTGCATTGCCCAACAGACCGATCGACACCGGCTTGCCGGCTTTCTTCGCCTCTTCAAGCATGGCGAGCGCTTCGTCGAGCGTCTTCGCTTTCTTGTCGACGTAGCGGGTCTTCAGACGGAAGTCGATACGCGTCTCGTCGCATTCCACCGCGATCATCGAGAAGCCGGCCATCGTCGCGGCCAACGGTTGCGCGCCGCCCATGCCGCCCAAACCGCCGGTCAGAATCCAGCGGCCCGACGGATCGCCGTTGAAGTGCTGGTTCGCCACCGAGAAGAACGTCTCATAGGTGCCCTGCACGATGCCCTGGCTGCCGATGTAAATCCAGCTGCCCGCGGTCATCTGACCGTACATCATCAGACCCTTGCGATCGAGTTCGTGGAAGTGTTCCCACGTCGCCCAATGCGGCACCAGATTCGAGTTCGCCAGCAGCACGCGCGGTGCGTCCGCATGCGTCCTGAACACGCCGACCGGCTTGCCCGATTGAATCAGCAGCGTCTCGTTCTCTTCGAGATCTTTCAGCGACGTGAGAATCTGATCGAAGCAATCCCAGTTACGCGCGGCACGGCCAATACCGCCGTACACGACCAGCGCGTGCGGATGCTCAGCAACTTCCGGGTCCAGATTGTTCTGGATCATCCGGTACGCGGCTTCCGCGATCCATGTCTTGCAGGTCTTTTCCGCGCCGCGCGGTGCGCGGATCGTGCGGGTCGGGTCCAGACGCGGATCAACGTGTTTGCGACTGTTCACAGGATGCCTCCTCGAAACGAGGCTGATTCTGACGTGAAAGACAGCGGAGCATGCGCTCCAATTTCGCCGCTCCGCACGAGTGAGGCGGCTGCAGCAATGTCCGGCGAGAAGTAACGGTCTGTGTCGTAGTGAGCCACTTCCCGGCGGATTGCGCGCATCACCAGTTGCAGAGTCGGGCTTGTCTCATGCGGGGAACGCAGTTCCACGCCTTGTGCCGCTGCGAGCAGTTCAATCGCGAGAATATGGGCGACATTCTCGGCAATATCGGCCAGCCTGCGGGCGGCGAACGTAGCCATCGACACGTGGTCTTCCTGATTCGCTGATGTCGGCAGTGAATCCACGGATGCCGGATGCGCCAGGCTTTTGTTTTCCGAAGCGAGTGCCGCCGCGGTGACGTGAGCAATCATGAAGCCGGAGTTCACTCCACCATCCTTTACCAGGAAAGGCGGCAGGCCCGACAGGGTCGCATCAATCAGCAGCGCAATACGCCTCTCGGCCAGAGCGCCGATTTCCGACGCCGCAATGGCAAGATTGTCTGCGGCAAACGCGACAGGCTCTGCGTGGAAGTTCCCGCCAGAAAGCACCTCGCCGGTGTCCGGGAAGATGAGCGGGTTGTCAGATACAGCATTGGCTTCGATGAGCAAGATTCCTGCTGCGTGACGAATCTGGTCAAGGCAGGCTCCCATGACTTGCGGCTGGCAGCGCAGGCTGTACGGGTCCTGAACCTTGTCGCAGTCAGCGTGGGACGCGTTGATTGCAGAATCTTCAAGGAGCGTCCGATAGGCCAATGCCGCATCGATTTGCCCCTGGTGACCACGCAGTGCATGGATCCGATGGTCGAATGGCGCAACGGAACCCATCGCCGCATCCACCGATAGCGCGCCTGCCACCAGCGCGGTGCGATACAGGTCTTCAATTGCAAACAGGCTGTAAAGCGCGAGTGCCGCGGACGCCTGTGTGCCGTTGAGCAGCGCAAGGCCTTCCTTTGCCTGCAGCTTAAGCGGCTCGAGGCCGACGAGTTTCAAACCATCCATCGCGCTCATGCGCTCGCCTTTCGCGAACACTTCGCCGACGCCCAGCAGCACCGCCGACATGTGCGCGAGGGGCGACAGGTCGCCCGATGCCCCGACCGAACCCTTCACGGGAATTACCGGCAGCACATCAGCGTTGAAAAGCTTGATCAGCGCGCCCATGACTTCGCGGCGGATACCCGAGTGGCCTCGGCCCAGACTCGACAATTTGAGAGCAATCAACAGGCGCACGACCGGTCGCGCCATCGGCTCGCCCACTCCAACAGAGTGTGACAGCACAAGGTTGCGCTGCAGCAGCTCAAGCTGGTCACGCGGTATGTGGGTGCTGGCAAGCCGCCCAAAACCCGTGTTGATGCCGTAGGCAGGAGCTCCCTTTTCTGTGATCTCCGCTACTGTGCGGGCCCCGGCATCAATAGCCTCGAAGCTATCGGGGTCAAGCTCAATGGAAACATCCTCACGCGCCAGGCGGCGCAACTGGGCCAAGGTCAACTTACCGGGTGTCAATTTGATCATCACAACGTCCTCTGCATGAATGGTCAACTGACTATACATGAATGTATATTTTCATTCAATACACGTAAACCAACGTTCATGACTGACTTCGACCAACGCACCGCGGCACTACCCAATGGATGATGAAAGTAGCCAGCAGGCTCAATCTCTCCCGCTCGACGCCGTTCACGAGCGTGAATCAATTTAGACGTTGCGATCGCTAATGAATTGTTTTATTCTTAATCATGTTTTACACATGAAAGTTTTCATCCAAACGGAGTATCCATGTCAACTGACCTGCTCGAATTCCATGCGCCGGGCCCGGACCTCAAGTTCCGCGTGCAGCTGCTGGCGCAAGACAATCCAGATGTCGTATCGCAAGTCCTCAAGCAACTGCCGCTCGATAGCGTTCTGGGGCACGTCGTAATCTCCGGCGAGGCAATCTGGATGCCTACAAAGATCGTCCACCTTGGCAAATCGAACATGGTGAAGCGATCACCGGGCGCCGTGTACCTGTACGCACCCGGCCAGACAATCTGTCTCACCTACGGCGCTATTACCGAGAGCGCACTCGTCAACAAGTTTGGCGAGGTCCTTGAAAGCGATTTGCCTACGCTGGCCAAGCTCGGAGAGCATGTCTGGGAACAGACAGTCACCGAGCCGCGTAGAAATGTCGTCAACATCGTTGTGCGGAGGGTTGCTTAAATGTCTACGATCAAGAAATTCGAGGGACACTGGCTGGAAGCAAAGAAAGAAATCGACCGCCAGGTCGAACGGGTGTGGCTTTCGGAGCCGGACGAAATCCAGAAAATCCGCTGGGGCATTATTGATAGCGGCGCGGGCAGTGGCCAGCAATCATTCAGCGTGCTGGTACACCTTGAGGCCTATCTCATGCTGGTCGGTGCTGATGTCATGTACCGGTTCCTGAAGGTCTCGCAGTATCCGGACGTCGAGCTCCCAACCCTCATCAAGATGACCCGGGAGTTCCTGACGGGCACATTCAACGTCTTCGAATTCATGACTGACCTCGGCCTGACAAACATGCACGAGGTTGGCCAGATGTACAGTGACGCTCTGGATCAGCTGGAAACCAAGGATGAGTATGTGCAGCTCACCGGCTCCATGATGACCTATGTGATCCGCATGCACCGGTGGATTCACTTTATCTTCCCCTGGAACCTCGGGGTCGCCTTCCCTCACCGCAAACCTCAGGAAGTCGCAGCCATTTCCGCTGTCCTCAGCAATGCCTGATTATCGCGGGGCAAGCGTTCCGGTGCACTGACAAAAGCCAGTGGCCGAACGCAACCGCCCCGGCTCTCGCCGGCCGTCCAGCATGTTTCGGCCGGGGAATATCGGTACCCAAAACACCAACACTTCCGGGTTGCGCCCTCCGGTGCAGTCATGCTCCGGAGCACAAACTCGCCATGCTTTCGGGTAATATGCCAAACGTGTTACAACAGTCCCCCGTTCAAATTCCGGAGAGAAACTTGGCTGGCGTAGCCCGCAACGTGAAACCCAAATCTGCCGCGCGCGCCCCTGAAGGGCCAGTTGCCTCCAGGACATTGCGCAACGAGCTCGAAGGCAGACTCGAAGGGCAACGACTCACACCCGCGCATCGCCGCATTACGCAGATACTGGTCGACCATGCTGCTGACATAGGCTTCCTGACCAGCATGGAGCTAGCCGAGCTTGCGAATGTCAGTCAGCCATCCGTATCCCGCTTCGCCGTGGCATTGGGATTCGATGGCTTCCTGGATATGCGTCGCGCACTTCGTTCGTTCGCAGAGCCGACGACGATGTCCTCCGGTGCGGGACCCAACGCAAACAAATATCAGGCAGCGGTCGCAGCCGAAGCACGAAATGTCGCCGAGCTTTCGGAACAGCTCGGCGACCTCGAACGAATCAGAGCCTTTGGGAAAGCCCTCGCCGAATCCTCGCCGCTCGTGACGTTGGGAATTCGCGCCTCCGCCGGTCTTGCGACGCAGTTTTCCTACTTCGCAGCGAAAGTCCATCCAGACGTTCGACCCATCTCGAATGGCGGGTCCTTCGCGGAGGACCAGCTCGAGCAGGCCTATGCGGCTGGCGCGAAGTGTCTCCTTGCCTTCGCGATGCCCCTGTATCCACGAGAAACGATACAGGCACTCCAGTTCGCAAGGCAGTTGGGTTTTAAGCTGGCGGTCGTTTCAGACCCGGCATTCCCAGCGCAGGGTATTGTCCCTGATTTCAGCCTTTCTGCACGAATCCACTCGACACTCGTGTTCGATTCGTACGCAGCTAGCACCTTTCTTGTTACGGTGCTGCTGGATGCGATGTGCGACGCCATGCCTGAGCACGCCGAAAGCCGCCTGGAAGCGGGTGACCGTTCATCGTTACGACGAAAGGTCTTCATCCGCTGAAGGCCCCGAACCCAGGCACGCTGCCTCAGCAGCCGCCGTCCTTGTGTCCCAGGACATGGCAACGCATTGTTTCAAGCAATGCGTCACGATTTCCGTCTGCCACGTGCCTGACCATATCGAAATGATCTTGCGCGGACCTGGCAAGCATGACCGACGTATTGTTCTCACGACGCACGGCTAGCGGAATCCGGTCGCGCAGGTCAAAAATCATCTTTACGAGCTCGCTATTGCTGCAGTGGCAAAGCAACTGGCTGTGAAACGCCCTGTTGCACTGTTCCTGCTCGGTCGCTGTGCCAGAGACGACAGCGTCTGAAAATGCCTGAGCGAGTTTATCCAAATTCCTGATGTCGTCATCGTCTACCTTCCCCACGATCGAATTGACCGCAGAAACCTCGAGAATGGCCCGGATTTGCCGGATGTTCTGCAGGCGCTCATGAGTGAACACCTGGACACGGTAGCCGCGATTGGGAATGGACTCCACGACGTCGCGTGCGACGAGGTGCTCCAGCGCCTGCCGCACGTCGATACGCGAATGGCCATAGGTCTGCTCAAGCTCTACCTGCTTGAGCCACGCGCCTTCACCCAGGCGCCCCGAGGTAATGTCTCGCTCTATCAGTGTCGCGAGGTCGCGAACCCGGAAGCCCGACCCACGTTGTCCGTTGATTGATAACTTGCTCATGCTTTTGTGTTGGAGAGGGGGCAGCAGAGGTGGATAGACCACCGTCCATTGATGCGTACGCATCCCGACGTGCCTCGTCCAGCATCCCTGAAGACGGGAAGCACGGAAACGTCGGGATGGCTCCCCAAATTATTGCGTCGGGGTCACATCCATGTGGAAAGTCTGCTCCGAAAGCTTCTTGATTGTACCGTCGGCCTGCGCAGCATGAATCGCCTGATCAAACATCGCCTTAAGCTGTACGTCACCCTTACGCAGGCCCACGCCGGATCCCTTCCCAATGACGCCGCCCTCGAAACAGGGACCCGCCAGCACCATGTTCTCGTTGCCCGGTTTCGCCGCGGTTCCCAATAGCGAATCCTTTGCACCAATGACCGCATCCACCCGGCCGGCTAACAGGTCCAGATCTCGCGACTCGGGCGTCTTGTACTGGCGCACCGATATGCCTTTGAGATACATGTTTGCGAATTCCACTGACGTGCCGGCGGACAGAGTGCCTACAACCTTGTCCGAAAGCGCGGCCTTTACCTGAGATAGTGCTTTCGTGGACCCCGCCTCATCACCCATTGGAATCTTGTGCCCGTCCGCCGGAAGCTTCTTCGCAACGTCACTGTCCTTCAGGGTACCGAACGTGTAGCAGAGGGCTGCATAGGGTACCGAAAACGCAATCACCTGCTCGCGCTTCGGAGTTATGGCTATATCGTCGATGATGGCATCGTACTTTCCAGCGTTCAGAGCAGGAATCATACTGTCGAACGACTGCGCAGTGATTGTGCACTTGACGTGCATACGGTCACACAGGTTATGTGCGAGGTCGATTTCGAATCCCGCCAGAGTTCCGTCTGACTTCGTGTAGTTCCATGGCACGAAGCCGCCTTCAGTCACAATCCGCACTTCCTTAGGTGCAGTCTGCGCGAGCGCCGGCCCAAACCAGAGCGCGGCGACGCCACCAACAGCCATTGCAAGAACGAATGAGCGCGCGGGGTATTGCTTAAAAGTCTTCATGTTCGCATCCTTTGCGAGGTTATTGATTAACCGCCTGTGTTCGGACTATCCTGCAAGGAATTGCTGAAGACGAACCGAACGGCCTGCACCAAAGACTTCGTTGGGCGTTCCCTCTTCCTTCACCCTTCCCTGGTCCACAAACACCACCCGGCTCGACACTTCCCGAGCGAAGCCCATCTCGTGAGTGACGATGAGCATCGTGCGGCCTTCGTCTGCCAGACGTCGCATGACTCGCAGCACTTCACCGACGAGTTCGGGGTCAAGTGCAGACGTCGGCTCATCGAACAGCATGAGCGACGGTCGCATCGCCAAAGCGCGAGCGATGGCCACGCGCTGCTGTTGCCCGCCCGAAAGTTGGGAGGGGTAGAAGCTTTCCCTGTTTGATATCCCGACCTTCTCCAGAAGTTCTCGCGCATCCTCAATGCATTCCCTTCTCGGCCGACGCTGCACGTGAATGGGCGCCTCGATGACGTTCTCGAGAACTGTCTTGTGAGACCACAGATTGAAGCTCTGGAACACCATGCCGACACTTGAACGGATGCGGTCGACCTGCCTGAGGTCGTAGCGCCTTGGCCCGCTCGACGCTGAACCCGACATATCGATACGCTCACCGGCGACCGTAACTTCCCCTGCATCCGGAACTTCCAGCATGTTGATACAACGAAGCAGCGTCGATTTGCCCGAGCCGGACGAACCGAGGATCGAAATCACTTCACCTTCACCTGCTTCAAGTGAAATACCCTTGAGCACCTCAAGGTTCCCGTACCGCTTGCGGATGTCCGTCAACTGGACTGCCTTCGGTCGGGGCAGATTGCCAATAGTACTCATACTGGGTTCCCCTCAATGAGCTGGTTGTTTTCAATTACTGGAGGCCGCAGATGAGGGTTGAGCCGGTACTCAAGCCAATGCACGGCCCGCGTCAGGACGTAAGTGATGAGGAAGTAGATAATCCCCGCCGATACGAACACTTCGATTGGCCGATATGTTTCGGTGGCAATGGAGGAAGCGATGCCCGTCACGTCCATGAGTGTCACAAGGGACGCCAGGGAAGTCGCCTTCACCATCGCGATGATTTCATTGCTATACGCGGGGAGCGCCTGTCTGACTGCGAGCGGCAGGATAATCCTACGCATCACCAGTGCTGGGGACATCCCGCACGCATATGCCGCCTCCCGTTGACCACGCGGAACAGAGCGCAACCCGCCACGAATGATTTCGCTCGCGTAGGCTGACGTGTTGATGGTGAGAGCAATGAGAGCACACCAGTACGGTTCGCGTAGAAAAGGCCATAGGAAACTCGCGCGAATAGTTGGGAACTGGCTCAAGCCGTAATAAATCATGAAAAGCAGCACAAGCAGCGGCACACTACGAATCACCTGCACATAGACCCATGCGAGTGCCCGGGCGGGCGCCGACGGCGACAGTCGGAGCAGTGCAATGATGAGTCCCAGCAGACCGCCCAGAACGACGCTGAACGAAGCCAGTTCAAGCGTCAGCGGGATACCAGGTAGCAACTGGACAAAAGTCTGGTAGATAAACGGCAGGTCCATCATGCCCTCCCTGTCAGGCTACGTGCCTGGTACCGCTCAACGCGCTGAATGGCAAGAGTCGACCCCGCGCACAGAACAAAGTAAATGAGAGCAGCAGCAACATAGAAATCGAACGGTAGTCTCGTAGACCCGGAACCGACTTGTGCCTGACGCATCAGTTCTGCAAGCCCCGTGACTGACAGCAGTGACGACTCCTTCAGCGCACTGAGCCAGACGTTACCCATTCCCGGAAGGGCGTGGCGCAACGTTAGCGGAGCGACTATCCTGCGAAAGCGCAACAGACGCCTCATGCCGCAGGCGCGCGCCGCTTCGATTTCGCCTTTGTTGACGGCATTTAGGCCGCCTCGGAGGACCTCTGTGCTTTGGGCTCCCGACGTAACACCGATTGCAATTGTCCCGGCAACGAATCCGGGAAAATTGAGAAAGCCGGTAGAACCGAGGAGCGGCTGCAACCACGTCAGTACTGCGCTCCCACCGAAGTAAATGACGTAGATGATTAAAAGGTCCGGCAGTCCGCGGATGATTGTGGTGTAAGCGTCAGCAATCCCTGCGAAAGGTCTGCGCCTCGACGCTTTAGCCCACGCCCCCAGCGTGCCGAATACCATTCCCAGAGACATCCCGCATATTGCTACGGCAAGGGTTACAGCCGCACCACTGAGCAGCGTCAGGCCCCACCCGTTCGGTCCAAATCCAACGACCTGTATGAAGTTCAACTGGTTCACGATGACCATATCCGATTAGAAGTTCAGTTCGCCGAGCCGGCGCCGCACAAGATGACTGTTACGGCGCCCCGGGCGTTAGAGCAGCGAGGAATCGAGCCCGTAGATGTCCCGTGCGGCCGCCTCGGAAATTCGATCTTCTTTCAGATCGCGAAGCACGTGTTCACGGAGGCGATGCCTGGGGTCGCCGTAACCCCCGCCGCCGGCTGCGACCATCCCAACCGACTGGCCTGCCTGGAGGACGCTCTTGCGACGCTCGAGAGGTGGGGCGCCTTCCGGCATCTCGACGCGCGCCGGAGTTCCGCCATGTCCTCCGAAAATGCCATATGGCGACAGACGACTGTTTGTACCACCAGCAGAAATCATCGCCTCGTGATCAAGTATCCGCACTCTACGCCTCATGGTCATTCCACCCCTGTACTCCCCAGGGCCACCCGAGTCACGCACAAGTTCGTAGCACTCAACCATGACCGGATGCTCCGTTTCAAGCGCCTCGATGGGCAGGTTGGCGGAGTTCGTCGTATTAACCTGAACTCCGTCGAGTCCATCTTTTCTTGCCCTGGCCCCCATGCCTCCTCCCTGCATTTCGTTGTAGACGTAGAAGCGTCCCGTACGTGGATGCATACCGCTCGTTGTAAGGAGGATTCCGCCAGTCGAGGCGGCCACTACCCGTTCAGGCAGAACCGGCGCCAGCGCGGCGAATATCATGTCGACAAGACGCATGGCGATATCCGTGCGGCTGTACACCGCCGCAGGCGGAGTGGAATTCAGCACGCTGCCAGCGGGCGCCGAAATGTGTATGGGACGATGGAAACCCGCGTTCGCCGGAATATCCGGATCAACAAGAGCTCTAACCGCGAAGAAGACCGTTGCCTGCAGGGCGGTGAACACCATATTGATTGGCGCCCGGACCTGTGGTGGCGCGTCAGGAAAATCAACGAACAGCTCCTCACCCTGCACACTGACACGAACCTTGAGGTCCAGAATGTCGTCAATCAGATTCGTGTCGAATTCGTGCTGGAACTCGTATACGCCATCTGCAATCAGCGCGATACCCGCTCGGGTGCGGCGTTCTGTGTAGTCGAGAATCTCGGCCGCAGCCTGATCAACTACGTCGCGGCCGTAGCGTTCGCACAAATCCTGGAAGCGCTGCACACCCAGGCGATTTGCAGCCATCTGTGCCCGGAAATCACTCGTGCGTTCGTGCGGCACCTGACAGTTCAGCAGGATGAGGTCCATCACGTCATCCTGAAGCACGCCCTCCTTATACAGTCGCACGGGTGGAATCCGGAGCCCTTCCTGGAAGATATGGGCATGCCCGCGGTCAACGAAGTCCGAGTGATGCGCGAGGTTGGCCACCCAACCAACCAGCTCTTCCTTGAAAAACACTGCCTCGATAAGCACGATATCGTTCAGATGCGTGCCGCCGCCCGTATATGCGTCATTTCCGATGAACACATCACCGGGCCGGATTGTTGTCATGTCGTGGTGCTCGAGCACGTATCCGGCGATGCCCAGCAGTGAACCCAGATGGATGGGGATGTGCTCGGCCTGCGCAATGATGTGCCCCGCAGTATCGAACAGAGCCGTCGAACAGTCCTGTCGTTCCTTGATATTCGTGGAGTACGCCGCCCGGATGAGTGCTTTGCCCATTTCTTCGGCAATGGTCGACAACGCGCTCCCAATCACCGCCACGGTGATTGGGTCAAGCTTCGCAGGTTGAACGTCTGCCGGCATACGGCCGGACGTCGATTCGCGGATGTTCATGAACGCTCCTCGATAATCAGGTTGAGGAAAGAATCGACGCGCGCCGTCTGGCCAGGCAGGACCAAGGTCGTCGAGTCCATTTGATTGATGACGGCCGGCCCAACGACGGCATGTCCCGGCCCGAGTTTCTCCCGGTCGAACAGCGGGCACTCAGTGAAACCACCCGCCTCCGGAATCCAGACTTCCCGCGTGCCGGCGATCGCATCCTCTGCTCGCGTGACTGCGTCTGGCTGTGCCCGGAATTCAGCCTTCCTGACCCGACCAACAGCACTGACACGCAGCGTTGTAACCTGGATGGCCTCATTCTTCGCGACGTAACCATATGTGAGGTGGTGCGCAACTTCGAATGCCTCACGAAGCAGCTCGATTGCCTGCCTGTCAAACTTGCCTGCCGGGCACGGCACACTCAGTTCAAAACCCTGACCGCCGTAGCGCATGTCGAGCGTTCGGGTGACAGCCCTGCGGTCCTCCTCAATCTCTTCTTCCTCAAACCACCGCGCAACCTGCTGATCAAGCTCCTCGAAACCTTGCTGCAGACTGGCAGAGCTTCGATCCTCAAGCGGCAGAAGCCGCGTCAAGGACGTAGACGTTCGCAAGTCCGTCAGGAGGAGCCCGAGCGCACACATAATTCCTGGATATTTCGGGATGACGATTTTTGGCATGTCGAGAGCACGGGCCAGTCTCGACGCGTGAATCGGGCCTGCGCCTCCGAATCCGAACATCACGTAATCGCGAGGGTCGTGTCCGCGCTCCACGGACACGACTCGAATCGCTTTTGCCATGTTGGCGATGACTACACTGATGATGCCTTGCGCGGTCTCCATCACTCCCAGTCCAAGGCGCTCGCCCAACTTCGCGATGGCTTCCTTCGCCTTGGCCTGATTGACTGGCAGCCGGCCATTCAGTAGTGCAACGGGGTTCAGAACCTGGAGCACGACGTTTGCATCGGTGACCGTCGGCTCGTCATTGTTACCCCGCTCGAAGCAGATCGGCCCCGGGTCAGCGGCGGCGCTGCGCGGTCCCACCTTGAGCAGGCCGCCTGCATCAACGTATGCGATTGACCCACCGCCTGCGCCCACGGTGTGAATATCGAGCATCGGAAGCTTAAGCGGGTGACCATGCACGACCGACTGGTTCGACATGATTGGCACGCCACCCTTGATGAGGGAGACGTCAGTAGACGTCCCGCCCATGTCAAAGGTAATCAGGTTCTCGAACCCGGCCGCTTCTGCAATGGCGAGGGTACCCATTACACCTGCCGCAGGCCCGGAGAGAACTGTACGTGCCGGGAAACGCTGAGCTGATTCGGACGAGATAATGCCGCCGTTCGACTGCGTGAGATGCACGGGCGACCTGACACCAATCTCGTCAAGGCGAGGCTTTAGCCGCTGCAGATAGTTCTTCATGATCGGGCCGAGGTAGGCATTGACCACCGTCGTGGAGAACCGCTCATACTCACGAAACTCGCGCGCGACTTCGTGCGAGACAGTGACGTATGCCCCGGGAATTTCTTCTTCAACAATGCGTCTTGCGCTCAGCTCGTGTTCGGGATTCACGTAGCTGAACAGAAAGCACACAGCGATTGAACGGATACCCGCCGCACCAAGTTGGCAAGCTGCAGCACGAACGGCTTCTTCATCGAGTTCCGTGAAAACACGACCATCGAAGAGCACGCGCTCAGGAACCTCAAGGCGTCGGTCACGCGAAACGATAGGCTTTGGCTTCTCGGTTTGCAGGTCGTACAGCGCGTCGCGCTTCTGGCGGCGCAACTCCAGAACGTCGCGGAAACCGGAAGTCGTAATGAGGCCAGTCTCAGCGCCCCGGCCGACGATTAGCGCATTCGTCGCGACGGTTGTGCCGTGACCGAAGTAATGAACGTCCGGGTCCCGACCCGAGAGTCGCGACACTTCACTGAGGCCCTGCTCAACCGCGTTCGCGATGCCAAGCGAAGGGTCCTGTGGGGTGCTACTCACTTTCCAGACGAAGATGTCGCCCTTCACTTCATCAAACATACAGATGTCGGTAAAGGTACCACCTGAATCGACGCCAACGCGAAGACGCAGGCGATTATCGGTCGAACTGAGCATCGGTGATGCGCTCCGAAAATATTACATAATACTGATCAACGAATGGCGTCCAAATTGGCGCCAATATTGGAACGACAAAATCCACAGGTCTAGCGCCAATATGACCCCATTTTTCTTTATCTCTCCAGAAGTGCGTGACGTGACCCAGCAGCCGTTTTGCCCACCCGGCTCCGTTCAGATTTACGCTATGCATTCGCTGCTCCTATGGTCCCCGCGCGCTCCCGCCGGAGTTCGATGTGCCCAGTTGCGACTAGAGTCTTTCAACTTGACCGCCGCCTAAACGAATAGTAACTATCCATAAATAATTTTCAAGCATAAAATTATTCATTCAAGGCAGAACGAGCGTAAACCCCGACATGTCCGTCACTTCAAGCGCCGACGGTCTGGCTTGCCTTCGGCCCAACCACGGCGCTCGCACTCCCGCCTGCACCCATGCCGCCTGGCTCCCGCCGATCAACGGCGCCTGCACATAAATTATGAGCTTTGCGTCGGGGGCACCGCAGTACACGCCTGATCGCGGTATCGTGGATCCGGATCTCTATTGCGGGATATCAGTGACGCAGACGCGCTTGCCCCGCCGGGACTTTCGCTCCACCCAGACCGGCCTCAGGAAAAGCTTTGCATGGGGTTTGCTTTAAGGTCGACGCATTGGCGACGCCCGATAAGAACGTCTCCCTGAAGCGGCGATCACGTTCTTGTCGGGCGTGCACGAGACCTGATGGGAGAGACCAATCGGTCCTGACGCAGAAGCTTTTTTGCACGGCAGGTCGCGAGCGTACCTGGGTGGTGACGCACCGCGCAGCACGGTGTCAACGTTGCAACTGGCGCCAAATTCGATGGCGGGAGCAGTCTGTTACACGTATGAGACCGCTATTTTTAAAACCGATGACGCATCCCCAGGAAGACCAGTGTCTGACTCGCGTTGCCAGCAGCAGGGTAAGAGTCAGCAATGACCGCTTGTGCGGCCCCCGCTCCGTTTTGACCGGAAGCGTGACCATATGAAGCGGATGCGTAAACGTCGGTCTGCTTCGATAACAGATAATCTGCCATAAGCGTTGCTTGATTGTACGTAGCTGACGAATCGCCGTGAGATTTCAGGAGATCGTAGCCGATTTGCACCAGCACGGCCGGGGTGATAGTCCAAACAGCATAGATGGAGCCGTTGTTGTATCGTTCAGCGCTTTTGAATTTCGAATATGCATCGGCGAGATACTCCGAATAACTATAGTATCCACCAAGCGTCACTGGGCCAAACGAATATTTGGCCCCGGCGCGAGCGATATTGATTGCTTTCGCCGACGAATATGCTTCATTGACAGGGCTTAGAAACAAGCTGCCAAATGATGATGTGCCACGGGTGGAGACAGTAGGGTTCCCCTGGTCGGCGTGGGAGTAGCCTCCCGCCAACATCAACGACCCTCTGGTGTACGACGTTGCAAGACTATATGACTGCCCGGACCCCACTGAGCCAGCTACGCCACCGAGTGAATAAGCCGCCACCGCGCGAAATCCTGCCCAATCTGGACTCAGCCATTTCACCTCGCTGTTAACACGTGCACTGCCGTCAGCGTTGTCTACATCTCCCGGAGCGGTGAAATAATAACCATAGTCATTCGGCTGAACGGGGTACACCAAATCCATCAACGCATCGTATTGACGTCCCGCAAGGATCGTTCCGTAGGTATCCGACTTCATGCCCACATATGCATAACGCCCAAACAACGCACCGCCCTGTTTTGCTTTGCCGGTGTTGATGTCGAAGCCGTTTTCCAGTCGAAATACGGCTTGAAGTCCGCCGCCCAGGTCTTCTGTTCCTTTAAGACCCCACTTATTGGTTCCCACCTGGCTTCCCTGAAGGCTGATCTGCGAGTGCTGGCCTCCAGTGTTGTGTACGTACTGGATCGTTTCGTCCAGCTCGCCGTAGAGCGTAACGGAGCTTTGGGAAAACGCTGAAGTGCAGGCTACGAGTGATCCGACAGCAGCGAAAACGGCCTTACGGTTATTCATTTTGTACTCCGAATTATGGTTTAGGATTGGCCAAAAAACAACTAGATAAAAGGGTTGCAAAGGTCCACATCGAGGTACTGATCGAACCGACCGCATCTGAGACGATCAGGTCATGAGCAAGCGGACTCAGTACTGACTGTGAGAATCATGCGGACCCGCAGGCGGGAGTATCTTGAGGAAGCCATCCCGCATCAGATAGAACACCTGAAAAAAAGGAGTCAAGCCAATACGTTTGTCCTTTCAGAGTGGACATAAGGAGGTTCGGCTTGATCGAGGCATGAGCAGGAAAACCATGAAGTGCGTCATGAATTTGTAATTTTCTGATGGGCGGCAATCGGTTGCACGCTCCCGCTGCGTCGTTCAGGCGCCATAGAGACGACGTGTTCTTGCCCGCCTGAAATGACAGCAATGTCGAACCGTCTTCATGGCTGCCACCATTTCGTCGTTGCCTAAAGCCCGCCTCCATCAGCCCAAAAGGAATGACGCTCGACCGGGCGGCCGTAGCGCCCGCATCCGGACCAGGTAAAACTGCTGAAAATACCTTTTTCATGGAGGGATCTCCGCGCTCGTCGTCACGTGTGGTTATGTCCGCCCTTACTTCCCTAAGGCTTCTTTGCTCTTCAAGAATGTCCCGCCCAGATCGGGTTTTGCGGACCATCTCCAGCCCATAAACGTGATAGTAACTATCCATAAATATTTTACAAGCATAAATTTATTCATTCGTTGCAGCTACGCGAAAACCCCTATCGACACCTGAACGCCATCAGAATGGTTGATGGGCTACACCTATGGGTAGACTTCCGGCTATGCCATCGCCTCCTGTATTCGCCTGGTTCTACAAGCTCAATCCCAGGAAGCGCGAACGAGCCGCCGGCGTCCTCGCCGCCTGCCGGACTGGGCGAGCAGACATGGTTGCGCTTAATCGCAATGTGCAAGGTGGAGAACCTGCTCACGCGGCGCGGCCGCGTAAGGGTGCACTAGATGGCAATGTGCTCGGGTAGTCACAAAATTAGTTGAAATCTGGACACAACTTTAGTTGTGTGAGCGGCCGCGTCGTCACGCCAGGGGCCATCCGGCGACGTCATCCGGTTCCTATAAGGGCCGATGTCCCGAAACGAAGGGTCGGATAACTCTGATCCGGGCCTTCATTTGCAGTCGGCCGCATCGATAGGCCACAGCAACTTCGCTTCCGTTGCACAACTTCTGCCGTCCCGTGCGTGCAGCGGCTGCATTCGTTTCGACCGAGAGCTTCCACCGATCACGGCCCGCGGGTTCGCGCCTTTGGGGCCACCCACCGCTACCGCGTCAGCGGTTTCGTTCAACCCGCGTTATCACCGCAATGATGCGACGACATGTTTTGCCGCGATGCTTCGACGACTCGGATCTGCGTCCTCCCATCCATGAAGGTCGCAGATCGACCCACTGTGGACACCCGTTGCTAGCATCGGAACGTCCGGTTCCGCGTCGACGTACGCCAGCGGCGTGCTGGTGCGGATTTGGAGGAAACTGCCAGCCCGTATTGAAAGCCATTGACCGGGCTTAGCGATTCACGTTTTTACTTCAATGGTTTGCGATTCACCCGGTATTATCTCGCTGAACCCCGCAACGACGGAGAATGCAATAAGGACGAGTGCAAGTAATAAACTTGGAATGAGCATCACGAGGTAGGCAACCGCAGGGACAAAATCCTTCAAGGCGAAAAGCCGATGAACAAAATACCCACGCAATAACGAAGGACTTAGAATAACAAGTAAAATAAATGCAATTACAGGGGCAAACCAAAGTAGATGCCACGCTGTGGGAATATGACGCTTCACCATAATCAACATCCACAGACTACCCACCGGACCGGTAAGCAGAACATTCGAGACGTCGCCGAAATGCTCGGCGTCCACCAATTCCTTCCGCAGCAGGGCAAGCCCTCGACGTAGGAGCAAAAACCAAGCAAGTGAAGTTAGGGTGAAAATTTGCAGCCCATACGAAATTGCAGGACACACTCTCAGCCAATCTTGTAACGAGACCGTATAATCGATTATAGGAATTTTGACTGAAGACGCACTGGGTAACAGCGCAATAGGAACGAAAGCAACACTCAAAACGAGGGCTCGATTGAGTGTGTCGATGCTCTCGGTATAGCGACCGACATATTTTTCAACTGCGCATTTCGTCAGATGCACACGAAGCAGAGCGCCTCCAAACAAAAAATCTTTGGCCAACTGTTCGGAGAATACATACAAAAGGGGCTGCACAAGGGTCGTCGCGGCCGAGACCAGCAGGGCTATCACTGCGCTGTTCATCTCCGCTCCCGGTGTATAGTGCTCTCAGTCGTGCAATATTATCGCTTTATCCAATTCTTTCGAACTTGATGGCGAGCAACGGCCATTGATCTCTGACGACAGAACGTCCCAAGTTGGCCGGGAGCCGAAGATCGAGCCAATCGACGAGGCGTCACACTGATATGCGTCTTGATTATTCAGTCTCGGCTATTCTGCCCAACGATGCGGAAAGACTTGGCGATTTTCGATGTCGGGGATTTGTTCGAAAACTCCCACCCCGGAAATATCGCCGAATACCGCACCGATCATTGCAACAGCATCGTTTAGCTGGACGGCGAAGAGCGCCGACGGGGGATCTGCGTCGATCACTGTGTAGGCACACGCAAACTGGTCGTTCAGCATGCTGCGGCCGCGCTGAATAGGCGGGAAATGGGCGAGCATTGGGCGCAGATTCTGGGAGCTCAGAAGCTGATCCATTCCATGCGCGTTTGATGTCCACAAAAAGACGATCCCGCCGCGTGGCGTTAGCGGGCGACCCGTCCGTAGGTAGTAGAGCGCGCAGAAAAGTTTTCGCGCGACGGTCTTAGAGGCCTCATAAAACTCGGGGTGATCGATCGACATGATGGGAACATCACGGTACGTCACGCCGGGGTCTGGCTGTAAGCCGAGCCGACGAGCTCTGCTCCTCTTCTCTGTCACGGACAGCAGCATTGAACGGTAGGTTTCGGGCAGAACCTGTGCAACGCCTCGAGCATTCTTTTCCCATTCCCTCTGAGCTTCCTCCTCGCTTACGTCCACCTGCGTGGGGCTGAAGCGGATGCGGCAGATCATCGCAAACAGCATCTCGTGAACTCGGCTCGCGGTATTGCAAGGCCCGCAGGCTGGGAAGACGTGAGCCTCGGGCCAGATTCGACCAACAAAAAAGCTTCGAGGCGGCCAGTGATCCTGCGTGGTTGCAACTGCTTCACCGCCGCAAAAGCAGCACCGCGGGTGCTGTTCAAAGAAACGCTTTTTTCGTTCGGCCGCCTGTCCCATCGATCGCTCCTCGCCTGACACTGCATTTTTTCAATAGTGTTGCACTATGATGGTTCGGAAGTGCCATTCAACGCAAGGTATCAACGCGGAAGCCGGGAAACGATGGCAGATCGTGACGAAGCGGCCGGGGCGCTGATCGACCCGGCCGTGTGGAAAGACTGGCGGCTTCAGACAACAGCAGAACTTGCGGAGGAATTCGCGCCTGCGTGGAGCCCGGAGGTGACCTATGCGAAAGGGTCGCTGATAAAGCTGGCCGGACTGTTCCCGGTGCACGATGGACGCCAGTTGACGCTCAACATACCGAACGCGACGGCCTTGTTCTTGAGCATTTCACATCGGAATTATGTCGAGGCTCGCGCCGTCCTGGATCGCAGCGGCATCCGAAAAGGGCTGCGCAAACATGTCACGTTTGCTGTCGATGCAGATGCGTTTCACTATCTCGAGTGCTTCATGACGAGCGTGGTGGGAGCGTATACGTCGGTCGAAGCGTTCGCGAACGAGACGATCCCGGACACCTACGTCCATGTGCAGAAGTACAAGGATTCGGTAGAGCGTTTGGTTAAGGCTGACGTCGAGCGTCGACTAACGCTTTCAAAAAAGATGAGCGAGATACTGCCTGCCGCACTGAACATCCGGGCGCCGAAAGGAAAGAAGTGTTGGGACGATTTCCATCGCCGCGAGCAGATGCGGGAGCGAATCATTCGCATGATTGAATGAATGAAGAAGTTCGCTTACTTTAATTATGTAAAATTTAGTTATCCTAATTATCTATCACGCTAGCACGCGCGTTGGTTACCAAAAAACTGTTCCCGCTTCTTGCAGAAATTTGTTCCTAGCCTCCAGACGTGAAACAAGTGCCGCGTGATACCTCGAGCCCAGCCTCCCCGCCACCGCACGGGGTACCCTCAAACGAGAGCGTTTTCATCGATAGTCAATGCGGCGCTGCACTTGGGGCCTGCCGGAAAAGCCACAAAATCGCCTGAAACGTTGACAAGGGGAACAGTTTTCTGCAAAACCTCTTGAAGCAATCTTGTTCCCGACGTCTCTGCCAGCCGCAATTTGACTGACCACGCGTAGGGACAAAATTATGCGAACCAACGTCAGCGTGCTGGCGACGACGAGCACGGCCGGGAGCGCGGCGAGCGTGGTGATAATCACCTCGGCTGTCGTGCTGTGTTGCTTGATGAACCCGACATCCGAACCGGTTCGTCGCGAGCTTCGCTGTCGTATTCCCGACGGCCGTCCCGCTTCATGCCGACAACCAGTCGGCTACGCAAATCTTGATTCGCTGTCATGTACTCTCATCCGACCTGTCCACGTGGACACGTAGCATCAGAGAATGACCGTTCATTGCTGGGGCGTTATTGGATAACCTCTTACGGCCGGAAAGCCACGCGCACGCCTTGGCGCAAGGCGCACCTGTCGATCGATCCGGACATGAACGTTCACGCGATCGTCGGCATCGACACCGGGGTGTCTGACCACGAGGGTATGGACGCGGCGCTACCCGCTGATGTGTCGGTCGACCGTGCGATTGCCGATGGCGCGTACCAGCATCGGGCGCACCGAAGCGTGGTCGCATTGTGGCGTGCTGCCGGTCATTTCGCCAGCGGCCCGCGCAATCGTGCGCCGCATGGACACGACCAGATCGTCGGCCACATCCGGAAGGCCGTCCATCCCTTCCAGGATAAGTATGGTCATTGACAGCACTCGCTTGGGGAGGCGCAGATCTCGCGCATCAGGCGCTGCCCAGGTGCGCGGCTGCTCATGCGCAAAACGAATCCCGACAGCGCGAGGGCACGATCATCGTCAACCTGCTGAACCTGTGGAATTCCTTCGGCAGGGCCTTTTTGTGCAAAATTGATAGTTGCGTCCGCTACCAACTGGCGTCACCTGCCCTGCCGAACAAAGCCTAACCCATGCGCCTCAGGATCCGAGGCCATCGTCATGAAGGGAACGGCATCGGCGAACCGGTTGAATTTTACCTGACAGGAGATACCCGGACCCGTCCGCGCTCTCATGGACGGGATCCGTTACGTCCGGATAGTCCATCGCGAAATCCTCCTCCATATGCACCCAGTAGTCAGCGTTCGCTGGTGCATTACCGCGACTCAGCCATGCACCCGGTCTGCCGGATAGTGCTGATACGGTTCCTTCAAGAGCCGACTGGCTGTTGTTGGCCAGCATGCCATAGCTAGCGCAAAATAAACTGTAAGACAGCCCGAAAGCTGCCGGCTGCCCGCGCGAAGCGAGCCGGCGAAAACCGCCTGTCTGGCGCGGCCTTGCGACATTTGACAGACAGCATGACTCCGTCCGCGCTAGGTACCCGTACTCTTACCAGAGATACTGCACGCCGATATCGCCCCAGACGCCCTTGCGGCTTCCGCTGTCCGACGAGTTGACCGAGAACTGGTAGCCGAACTGGCTGTACACACTCATTCGGGTATCAAGCTTCGCCGTGACACCGGCGGAGAGGTCCATGCGCGTCGTCTGCCCGAGCAGCGCCACCTGATCAACTCCCGAATAGGTCGTTGTTGCCTGCGCCCCCCAGTCCCGCCAGAGGTTAGCTCGCACATACGGCTGCCACACCTGGCCGTTGCCGCGTTCGATTGTCCACTGGCCCCGCACACCGAGCCGTCCGCTCACGCCTGAGGTCGAGCCCGGGTCAACCGGACCCAGCCCGTCACTGGCCTCGTCCAGCCCGACGTGCTGCCAGATCACCTGCGCCTGCGGCTCCAGCACAAAGCCCGGTCCCAGTGGCAGCGGCACCGGGTAACCCGCTTCAAGGGAGGTGACAATGCCCGAGCCCGTGACTGGCAGCCGGGCGAACTGCGTGGCCGCGTGGCCGTCATAGTAGGTGCCCTGCAGCACCGCATCGACATACCACCCGCCGGGGCCGTAGTGGGTCCAGTAGGCGCCACCGGAATACGCATCGAGATCCAGCGAGCCGGTGTGACTCATCACATAGCCTGTGGCCGCCGCGTTGGTAACCAGACCGTCCACATCGACGTGGCTGTTGCCATAGGCAAAGTAGACACCCGAGGCGTCATGATGGCCGGGCAGGAAGCTGCCACGCCACAGGTCGACACCCGCCTGAAAACCCAGCAGCGAGCCGCTGGCGCCCGGACTGGTGAACGACTGGTAGCGGTTGTCGATCTGCTGCCCAAACAGGCGCGCCCAGCCGGCCTGTCCCCAGCCACCGCTACCGGCGCCTCCCTCCGCCTGTGTCAACGTGTCGCCAATGCGCTCTTGCATCGTGCCGAGCATGGTGAGCCCCATCTGCCGGGCAATCGGCTGCGCCACGCTGTAGGTGGCAATTTCCGGTCCAATGATCGGGTACTCGCCCGGGGGCAGTATGGCCGGCGGCGGGTCGGGGGGAAGTAGCTCCGGTGAACCCGGCGTCAGGGGTAGCCCTGGTATGGCGGGCGACCCTGGTGTCGAGGGCGGCGTCGTCGGTGTGCCCGGCGTTGACGGGTAGCCCGGTGTGGAGGGGGGCACGATGAAGTCCGAGCGCAGGAACCAGTCGTTTGGATCGCTGCCGGAAAGCCCCCCTGGAACAGGCGGTAGTCGAAGATTCCACTGCGCACTTCCCCGGCGAGCGTAAAGGCGCCAGCGGCCGTGGTGGCGCCATTGATGGCCTGAATGACCGGGATCCCGCTGGCCGTGGTCAGCGCGCCCGCACCGCCGGCGTTGGTCACCGCGAGCGTGCTGGTTCCGGTTGCCATGCCACTGCTGATGATGAGCCTGTCCGAGGGCGAATTATCCGCCCCCAGGTAGGTGTTCAGCGCAATTGCGCCGCCCCGGCCTTCATAGTTGCCATCGACGATCAGGGTATTGCCGGCGCTGGCACCGCGGAGGCTAACGAGTCCGGCGCTCGTCAGGCTGCCGTTGACCGTGAAGGTGCCGGCTGGACCGCCGGAGAAGGCCGGCAGCGCGTCGGCCACGGCGATTGTGCCGGCGCTGGTCACCGGGCCGGTTACGCTGCCATAGCCACCCAGCGTGCCGCTGGCTGCGACCGTGATCGGTCCGCCCCCCGACAGGGCTGCCGACGGGTGGGCCGCGTCCCCCACCGCCAGCGTCCCAGCCGAGATGGCCGTGCCGCCGGTGTAGGAGCTGTCGGCGGTCAACACGGTTGCGCCGGGCCCGGTCTGCGCTATGGCACCGGTGCCCGCGATCACCCCACCATAGGTGTAGGAATTGCTGCGGTCGAAGATCAGCGTGCCATTGTCCACGAGACTGCCGGTACCCAGCGTACCCGATGTCCCGCCACTGCCAACCTGGAGGCGACCTGCCGGGATCGTCGTGCCACCCGCATACGTGTTGTCGCCCGTCAGCACCAGGGTGCCGGAGCCGATCTGTGCGACGTCACCCGTGCCGGAGATCGCCCCGCCGAACGCGTAGGTGTCGCCGTGGTTGAATGCGAGCGTACCGTTGTTCGTGACATCGCCGGTGATGGAGCCCGAGGTACCCCCGCTGCCCAGCTGCAATGTCCCGGCACTGATCGTCGTGCCGCCCTCATAGGTATCGTCAGCTGTCAGCACCAGTCTGCCGGTATTGGCCTTGGTGAGGGCGCCGCTGCCGGTGATGGCTCCGTTGCTGGTCAGCGTCGTGCCCGAAGCGACATCGAAGGCACCGCCGTTGGCGAGTAGCACAACGGCGCGCGCCGTGCCGATGCTGGCCGCGGTAGCGAGCGTGCCACCATTGAAGGAGAGCGCCCCTGCGGCCGCACCGAGGTTGTTGTCGGTCGAGATCAGCAGCATGCCGCCGTTGATCGAGGTACCGCCACTGTAGGTATTGGCGGCGGTGAGCACAGTGGTGCCGCTGCCAAGCTGGCTCACTGCGCCTGTCCCCGAGATTGCTCCGCCGAAGGTATAGGTGTCGCTGCGGCTGAAGGCCAGCGTGCCGTTATCGGTGACATTACCCGTGATGCTGCCGCTGGCACCACCGTTGCCGAGTTGAAGCGTGCCGCCCGAGATGGTGGTGCCGCCGGTGTACGTATTATTGGCGCTCAGCGCTGTGATGCCACTGTAGACATTGACCGCTCCCGCGCCACTGATCGCCGGCGTAAATGCGTAGGTGCCGCTGGTATCGGTGTGGTTGAACACAATTGTGCCGGTCCCAGCACTGAACGTCACGGTGGGCGCATTGAGCGTTCCCGGCGCAGCCGCAGGCTGGCCGGCCGCTGCGCCGATGTTCAGGGTGCCAACCGAACCGGTATTCAGCGCGATAGAAACAGAGGAGGCCACCACCTGCCCCTGATCCGCAATGGTCAGGGTTCCGTTGCCGATATACCCGACGTTAATCGCCCCGGTGTTGGCCCAGACCGAAGCCGCCCCGGTGACAGTGACGATGCCCGTGCCTGTAATACCCATGTAGCTTGTTCCTATGCTGCTGACTGAGCCTCCGTTGGCAATGGCTAACGTTCCACTGCCCGCATTCCCGACGGCCAGCGGAGCAGAGTTTGTCCAGGTCGCCCCCGCGCCCGTGACACTAACGGTGCCAACGCTGCCCGCATATACGCCGAGGACGTTAAAAGCATTGCTGCTACCAGCACTGACAATGCCGCCAGCGCTGATAGCCAGCTGGCCTGCACCGGTGTATCCGACAAGCAACGCATTACTCAGGCTCCATGGCGAGGATTGCGTGCCCGGGACGGTGACCGTTCCCGAGGCGCAGGCTGCGCAGCCCGAGCCGGAGACATCATCAAGAATAACTGTCTGGGCCCACGCCTGCGGCGACGACGACAGCACCAACCCCGAGATCGCCGCCGCAGTCGTTCGCAGTGCTTGTCCCATGAAAGAATGACCAGCGCAGACCTGGCAAGCGGACTGATCTGCTTCGACGCCAATCATAGGCTGCCTCCAGTCTTTGCCCGCATTTGACAGTGCGTATCCGACACTCCGATCGGCCGCAGGAATCCCGGGCAAGTCCTCGGCGCCTCACCCTCCTCCAGCAGGCCGGAGTGCATGCAGCCTACCGGATGTTTTCTCGCCGGCCATTGCGCAGCGCGTCTCCTGTCGCCATGATCCAGCCCAGTGCGGCGTGGACACGTTTCATGATAGACGGCAAAGGGCGCTACTGAAGGCAGTCTTGTGCCAACTCAATCCCACTGACTCCGCAACGTCCTTCGCGAGAGCAGCATGATGTGACCACTTCGGTAAAAGATGCTGTCTGCTCATGGTGCTGCTCTCCAGTTTTGAATCACCCATTACCACATCAGGACCAGAGCGGCCCGGTCGCACTAGTGCGACGTGATTGCCGCGGGTGTCGCAGATCACGCCGTCGTAGGGCATGCCATCATACGTGCACGGTGTCATGTCTGCTCGGTAGTAGTATGCCGACGAGATACCGCGACGCGTGTCGCCCTTGATGGCGAGGATCGCTTTCGCATCCCACACGACGAGGCTGTCGCGCAGGTACGGCACGTCGAACGCCGCATCGGTGCTGCCGACGACAATTTCCTTCTTCGGCGAGGCCGCCGACATTTTGTGCTCGTGGCCCACCCCGTCGAATGGATCGTTCGGCGGCATGCCGTTGGAGCTCTGCGCGGCCTTCGCGAGTTCATCGGGGTCGCGAAGCAGTTGGTAGACGGGGCCCGCATCGAGACGGGGTTCTTCACCGTCCGGGATTTCGCGGCCGAGGTAGGGCAGACGTTGGTCGTGCTGATCGGTGTGCCCGCAACATGCAGGCGCCCGTCCTGGTCGTAGGTCCGCATGGGCGAACGCGAGACGCTGCAACTTCGCGCTGTCGCCGGTATAACCGTTTGCGTGCGCGGCAGTAGCCTGGCGTTCAGCATCGGCGCGAACGGCATAACACGTGCCATGTTCGCCCCAGCGCCAGTCCGTGTCGCCACCAGGGAAGGGGCAGGACTCGCATGGGGCAGAGCATCAACGCCACCGACGGAACCATCGCGAGCCCCCAAGGCACAAAGTCGGCGACCAGCTACACCGTGACCGGTAGCAACGAAGCAGGCTCCGTCTTCGCGATCGTGACCATTACGGTGGTGCCTCCAGGCACCTTCGCGCTAACCGGGGCTCCATGATCAGCGTTCGCGCGCACGCCACCGCGACCTTGGTACCCGATGGCAGGATCCTCGTCGCGGTTGGCAGCAGCAACGTTGTTCTGGACGCGGCGGAGCTCTACGACCCTCGTGCCGATATGTGGGCCCAGACCGGCTCCATGAGCAGCGCTCGCTGTGCACATACCGCCGCCCTGCTGCTGGACGGACGGGTACGCGTCGCGGGAGGACGCAGCAGCGCTCCTCTCGCGAGTGCGGAACTCTACGATCCCGCCACTGGCACGTGGAGCGCAACCGGTTCCATGAGCCTCACTCGCTCCAGCCTCACCGCGACCGTGCTGCCGAATGGCCAGGTGCTTGACGCGAGTGGAAACGGCACCGGCGCTACGCTGAAGACTGCAGAAGGGTATGTTCCGTAATGCGACAATCCGCTCAGCGACCGCTTTGTTCGAAACGGCACGAGTTTTCCGGCTGCCGACGCAACTACGCACTTTTAACTGAAACCGGTTTGCTGAGGGCATTCTGCAGGTTCACGACGTTGGCGATGATCATGCCCGCATGTTGCCGTGATTCGGTTTTTTGCGTCTGCAGACACGTGACGCTGCATCGTTTGATGCGCGAGATCTGCGCTTCGACCCGCGCGCAGGCCATAGCGTATTTTCTGTGGAAGCCTGGATGCCTTTGTCCTGGATGTATTTGACTGGCTGCTCATGCCAGTGGGTATCTTCGTCGCCATGCGCGATGGCGTGAGCCGGCAACGCAATGACGGGCGTCACGCCCGCGCGTGAAAGCGCTTCCAGTGCGCCCGATGCTGTCGTACGCGCCGTCGGCAATCAGCCGATTCACTGGCCAGACCGGCATCCATTCTTTCGCTGTCCGACACTTTTGTGATGGTGATGCCGATCGCTTAGCCGTGAACGAGCCGTCTGGCCAGCGGATCACAGCGCTGGGTGACGCGCACGTCCAGCGCGGCGCAACGGTCGCACAGTTGGCCACCGGGATGTCCAGCCCCAAATGCGAACCCGGTCATCTTGCATGCAGCCAGTGATCTGCCGCATGCCCCATCCGAACAGCCCGTAGAATATGTAGATCAATTTGATGTAACCACTCGTATAGGTCGGCTCGCGCCCCGACACCCCGTGCGTATGGGCCCTCGCGTTGATGAACTGCGGCTCTAGCTCGCTGCTGGCGAAAATACAGGCTGATCATGCCGCGCGCCGACGCGGCTCGCCCCGATTCTGGCGGACTTTGAATCGCATCATCTCAGCCGGTTTTATGGTTTCCCGTTTCTACCCCCAGCCGCCACGACTTCCCAACACCCCTTTCCGAATAAAGCCCATCCACGCAGAGCGTCGCGGTCGAAGTACAGTAAGAGAAATGTGAGCGCGCACAGCCCAGCCACGAATTAACGAGACTGCAGCAGCACGCGATGCGGCGGATTGGTGGGCGGCGTGAACAACATCCGGGCGCGTGTCGGCCAATACGGCGGACGAATGCGCCGCGGCAGGCGAAAACGACCAGCCAGATTGCGGCGCCGGGTCGGCGCGCGAATCTCCTCAATGAATTGCGCACACTGGGATCTGTTGGGTGGGCTGTAATGGCATTTCTACCGCGATATCGGGTGCGGCTGAGGGGTCTTTGGGATTCGACAACTAAAGCACAACAGTTGCATCGCACGATCAATGTAGTCAATGCATGACGCTTCGGTGGGATAGTGCGATTGGACATCCGGGCGCCTGATACGCACCAGGGCTTACGCGTCAAGGTTTTCCGGACGGTGCCGTGTGCGAAATTCCGAATCCTGAAGAAACGCTTATCGAACGCTACACGGAATGACCTATCCTGATGTCAGGAGGCTTATCGACTGATCGTTGGAGGAAAGGCAAGATGTCTGACTCGCGCTCGTTATTCGCCAAAAAGTCATTCAGGTCAATGGGGGTAAGAATTGGGTTCGTTGCGATAATCGGCCTGATCGCGGCCCTCACACTGACCTCCCTCGACACCGAAGCTCAGCGTCGCATGGGCGGCGGACGGAGCATTGGCCGGCAGTCTCAATCTGCGCAAAGTCAGTCCACCGCCCCCGCGCAACAGCCGCCCCAGACGCAGCGCGCGCAGCCTGCTCCGGCACCGGCACCGGCACCGGCACCGTCGCGTTCGCGCTGGCTCGGCCCGATCGCCGGGTTGGCGGCAGGGTTGGGCATCGCCGCCCTGCTGTCACATCTCGGTCTTGGGGAGGGGCTCGCCGGCGCTTTGTCAAACGGAATAGTAATTGCGCTGATCGCGATAGTCGCCATCTGGCTGATTCGGAAGTTTCTCGCACACCGCCGCAGTCAGCATATGTCGGCACCCGGCGCGACCGCCCAGTCGTCCATAAGCGATGAAGGCTTCGCCACCGGTTCCGCGCAAGACCCGCGCTACCCCATGTCGCCGTCGGGTCCCACTCTCGGCTCGCCGCGTGATGCGTCGTCACCGCCGGACGTGCCAGGGGTGCCTTCTGACTTTGATTCCGAAGCATTCCTGCGCGCCGCCAAGGTCTGCTTCGTGCGCCTTCAGGCGGCCTGGGATGAGGGCAACATCGCTGACATTCGCGAATTCACGACACCGGAAATGTTCGCCGAGGTTAAGCTGGACCTCGACGCGCGAGGGGCCGAGCGCAGTCAGACTGATGTAGTTCAGCTGGACGCCGATCTGCTCAACGTGGAGCACCGTGGCGATCAATATTTCGCAAGCGTCCGCTTCCGCGGCTTGATCAGTGAAACGGCCGGAGCCGCTGCCGAGCCGTTCGTCGAAATCTGGAACATGTCGAGGTCGACGCCTACGCAGCATGGCTGGTTGCTCGCAGGTATCCAGCAAATCACTGCGGACTGAACAACCTTCGTATATGCGCAGATCGGCGACAGGCGACAGGCGTCAGCGCGGCGGGTGCAACTTGCGACGCAAGCATACGACGGACAGGATGACAGCGTTGCGGACCGACGGTGGATAAGCACTGGTCACCTTGCTGGGTACCTTGCAGGAGGTCTTAGTTCAAGTGCAGATTTGATCCAGAATACTCTGGCCCATCGGAGAGTAAGCACGCTATTCAGCAGAATCAACTATGGATGTTTACTAAATCCATGTCAACCGATTGTCTGGTCATGCGCAGCCCCTTAATCAGGGGATCGGTTCATGGTCAAGATGGACGACCCGACACGCATATGTGTACGTGCTGCCAGGACAGAATGCCGCTATTGCGTGTCCTGTCTGCCGCCGGATGCGGCACGACTCGCCCATGCTGTCCGATCCCATTGGGCCATGGGTCGGGTAGCGTCGGCGGCCAGGCTGCGGATGTATTAACGCCGTTCGGTCGAGGCGGCTCCGGCGATTTCGCGCGTCGCCTCGACCATGACTACCGAACGCAGTCCCGGCCCGCGCTCCAGTGCGGCAAAGATGCCACGCACCAGGCGCGCAAGCACCCGTTGGTTGTCCTTGACTGCCAGCACGTACTCGACCTGCGACTGGATGACCGTTTCCGCAATGCGCCGCTGACAGCCCAGCGCATCGATCGTCACGACCGCGCAATTGAGCAGCAGTGCGTCAAGCAACTCTGGAATCGCCCTGATCTCGTTGCTTTTGCTTGCCATGCACACCTGTCCCAGCACTACGTCTAGACCACCGCCCAAACCACCGCTATAGGCCGACACCAGGTGCAGCGCCCGCTGGTCGCCGCGATGGGAGCCACCGCCTGATTAGCCGGCGCCGGGGCACAGATGCGCAGTCCAGCGTATGAAACAGGCTTCAAACTGTTGCGCATCGAGCGCGGCAAACACGCGCCCAAACGTGTCGTGCGATGCAATGCCGTTGACCAGCGGCGGGTAGCGCCGCAGCCAGTCCAGCTTCGCCCATGTCTGGATTGCCAGCCAGCTATCGGCGCCCGACAGAATTGCACACAGCGCCACCACCAGCACCTCCGTCAGATCATGAGCTGGCGTGCGGCTGCGCGGATCGCGTAAATCGTCAAACGCCTCTTCAATACTCAGTACGTCTTCCCGCATCGCTTTTCCCCAGCTACAAAAGCCAGAGTAAACGCGCCTTCAACCGGCCTTACAACAATTCCGCCACCATCGGTAACGTTTCATGCGATTGCCCTAGCGTTCACTAGCGACAGAAAACAAAATCAGATTTGTCTCATAGACGCACCTCAGGTTATGAGGATAACTTATCGGGCAAACATGAGGAGAGTACACCATTGACAGAATTTCGTGAGATAACCGACGAGGAATGGAAACTCATTGAGCCTCTGTTTCCTGAACTTCATGGGCGTAAGGCGGGACGCGGGCGTCCCCCGACTGATACACGGGCCGTGTTTAACGCCGTGGTATGGATGATGTTTGCCCCGTCGGGCTGGGGTACGCTGCCGGACAGGTTTCCGTCTCATCAGACATGTTACCGACGTTTCAGGACATGGCTCGAAGCGGGTGTGATGACGCGCATCGTTTGTGCGCTACCGTACCCGACCGGCAGCATCCTTGATCAACGGATCGCATGGCGAACGGGTGTGCGGCCGTCGCGTATGCGCCCACACGGAAATACGATCCGTACGGCCAATGATGTGCTGCCCGTCAACGAGGCGGCATGACGCAGTCGGGTGAAGACAACCCGGAACGTCTTTTCCGGGCTGCGAATTCAATAAGTTGTAGATAAAAGAAGTGAACAATCGCACTTACCGGCTAGTGTTCAGCCGGCTTCGGAACATGCCCGCCGCTGTCGAGGAGACCGCCAGCGCGACCGGTAAAAACAGTGGTGAAACCACGAGTCTAGAAAAAACAAAAAACTTGTCCATGAACAAATTGTTCGCTACTGCCATAACCCCTCCGAGTTGCCGCCTCCCCCACGTAGAGGGCCAAGCGCTTTTTCATTCATGGTGCAATCCCCCAAAGCCCCTGCCGAGTCAGGTCATATATAACCCGCCTCATAGGTATTCGTTGGATTTTCAACGATTCCCGGATGCAAGTCGAACGCCCACTTCTGGCTGCACTGAGATCAACGATCTGACATCGTCTGTCCGACCAGGTCCTACTTTCTACACATTCAACTGACTATCCGGCAACGGTGATGGCGCGCCCGAATGGACAAACTGGCACAGCCGATCCCACGATTCGATATAACGATATTTCGGCACACTGCCAAGCACCTCGTCGTAACGTGATGCCACCTGTCCGACAGTGACGGATTGCTCCGCCTACACCTGCCAGTCATGCCCCTGTGCGGCAGCGGAGATACTGCTGTCCAGCACAGTCTCCGCTTCGCGAAAAAGCAGGAGGTCTGCTTCCGGGCAAGCGGTTCCGAGCATGAAGTACGTCATATAGAGCATCCGCAGCAGACTCGCCATCGTCTCTGCACTCCCGTGCCCGGATCGGAAGACGGCTAGAGCAAGATGACCTTCCAGAGAAAGATCGCGCATGACACTGGCTGGCAGCGGCAACAGCATCTCCTTCGTGCGCGGTATTCGTGTAGCGCCTTTTTTTCGTGTCATGGTGTCGGATGGAACGCCACGTTGGCAAAATCAGCTATCAGGTTCTTCAGAACTGTGCGGTCAACTGGAAACCGAGCGTGACACGCGCGATCGGAAAACCCGACGGCTTGTAGATGGGCGTACCAGCAAAGAGGTCATAGGCGAGCGCGCCCGCCAGTTGTGTTCTGGCGAGAAATGCCGCGTTCGGCCCGAACACATGCCCGTAGTCAATGTCCGAGTAGAGTGACTGGCAGGTTGATCCGATTGGCAACTGAAGCTCGTTGCGCCAGAAAAACCGCGCTCGGCGGCAAGCATCGTTTCACCCTCGAAGCCGCGCACCGTGTAGCGGCTGCCAATCGTCAGGTCATCAATGTAGTTGAGCGTGTTGTTAGTGAACTGGCCGTGAACCGTCGTGACGTACCGCAGAGACTGGCTCGTGATCTGGAACGGCACCGACAGGTTCGCGTCGAGCACGGCCATGTGAAAACGGTACGTCGGGCCGCCTGACGTATCGGGCATCGCCCCGAGGCCGCCGATAGCCTGGCGGTCGCCAAGCATACCGTCGAATTGCGCCGCGCGAAGCGAGTTGCTTGCGCGGTGGATCGCCTCAAGGTCTGCAAAGCGGTGTGCCGACAACAGACGAACGCGTGGCACCATCTTTCTCTTCGATTCGATTTACGCAAGGGGGCTCGACGATGCGGGTCGGTGCGAGCAGAATGCCGCACAGAAAAACCAGCATATGGCCTTCCGGAAAATCGAGCAAAAGCGAATTGGCTAGGCAAGCGATTCCAAAAGCCACTGCATAGCCAGCCGAGAATGCTCCTTCGAGGTTTCGCAAATCGCAACTTTGCCTCCATATTTGCCATATGAGCACAAGAAAAATCGCGAGTCCAGCTATGCCCAATTGGTCGGTGATCATAAAATATTCACTGTGTGGATTCGACGACTGCATTCCTTGTGCCCCCTGCTGTCCCGACGCCTGCTCTCGAAACAGCGCGCCAACACTTCCCACGCCGGCTCCAAATATAGGGCGTTGCGAAATCATAAAAAGTGAACGCCGGTAGAATTCGAGACGTAATCCTGCTGACGTAGGTTCATTGTGCTTTTCGTAATCGCGAATTTCATTACCGACTTCTGCTAGACGCGACGTTTTGTCATGTGCGACATATGCAACCGCCAGGCCGCCGACGACCGCCGCGAGACCGAGTACCAAAATCGCATTGCCGAATTGAAGACGCTGCCCTCGCAGGATTGCCTGCCAGCTCCACAACATTAACAAAGGAGGCAACACTACCTGACCCGTCCTCCCTTCCTGCATGACCAACAGTGAGGCGAGTGCCAAGACAGTTATCGCCGCGCTCGATACCCGGACGCCTAAACTAACGTTCAATTTTTTTCCGGAGTGCCGGCCCCACGCCAAAGTAAGAGCCATATACGCAAGCAGCGCAGTGAAGAGTCCTTGCGTTATGTGGTGTTTGAACACCCAGCTTGATCTCATTGGATCGGGTGCATACAACGGGCCGATTTGCGTCAGGCCAAGCCAATTGCTACAAGACAATATCAATACAAAAGTGAGCGAAATGTAAAGCGCGACGATAGCCAATCGACGCCATGCTGGTTCATTGAACAGGATGAGTAGAAACGGGAAGTACATGAGCTTTCGGTACTTGGCCAATATCGATATCGATTCGCCGATCGGGGCGACATCCCACAGCAGGCTTATGCACAAGAGAAGGAATAATGCTGAAGCAGCGACGGCAACACGGTTATGCCGTATTGCGCCGACCGATGTCCAAAATTGCTGGCAAGTTAGCATGATCAGCACCATTGTTGGCGCCAGAATATTCACAGCGGCAGTCGAAATCGGTATGGCAAATAGTGTGCAGATTGCACACCAGCGTGCGAATGCCCATCGAGTTGGCGTGAAAGGCGGAAACAATGTTGTCATGCTTAATAGATTTCAGCGGAGGTGTTTTGATGGTGGCTCGTCGCGCCATGCCTTGCATCGGAAAAAGCAGGTAAAACCGTACAGCTTGAATCCTGTACATGCTGACAGGAAGCACCCCTATCCAGATCGCTAACACTATCCATGGCGTTTTTCTTCCTCGCGCGAAAATTTCCTCACCAGAAAGCCTAGCTGCCTCGGCAACAACTGGATAATCAGCTTTTCGAGTCGTGATAGCTCTGTCCACCTCTGATACTTCGTCGATATGCCATATGGACGGTTCACAGTCAATTCCAGCACATATGTTCCGTCCGGATCTTCATATAAAGTGTATTGTCCGTCGACCTTTTTAAGCACTGCGAACCCAAGTGGACAAACATTTCGGTCTTCTGGCAATTCCTCGATATCGCCGGAAGAATGCACATCCTGCGGCTTATCTATGTCGATCAGCATAGCTTATCCTTAATATTTCCCGTCGTCTCGACCAGCTGTCTCATTCAAAACTGCGCGCTCAGTTGGAAACCGATCGTGACCCGCGCAGTAGGAAAACCCGACGGCTTGTAAATTGGCGTACCGGCGAAGAGGTCATAGGCCAGCGCGCCGGCCTTTGACGACGCACTGCCGCGCACACCGATTACTGCGCCTGCCAACTGCGTTCCGGCGAGATACGCCGCGTTCGGCCCGAACACGTGGCCGTAGTCGATGCCCGCGTAGAGGGAGTGGCCCGTCGAGCCGATGGGTAACTGAAGCTCGTTGCGCCAGTAAAAGCCGCGCTCGGCGGCCAGCATCGTTTCGCCGTCGAAGCCGCGCACCGTGTAGCGACTGCCGATGGTCAGGTCGTCAATGTAGTTGAGCGTGTTGTTGGTGAACTGGCCGTGAACACTTGTCACGTAGCGTAGCGGCTGGGTCGCGATCTGGAACGGCACCGACAGGTTCGCGTCGAGCACGGCCAGGTGAAAGCGGTACGTCGGGCCATCGGGGTAATAGTCCGGCGTTGCCCCGAGCCCACCCACACCCTGACGGTAGGCGAGGCTGCCGTCGAACTGCGCGTTGCCGAAGTAGTGGCGATCGGTCAGCGCGGCTTCGATGAAGGTGTTGTTACGATGCTGCTGCGGGATATCGGTATCTTCGATGAAACTCTCGCCAAAGCGCTTCGTCAGCCGGAACTGCACGCCGAGCACATTGCTCTGACTACGCATGAGGACACGCGCCAGCTTGAAATCGACCGTCTGCGAATTGCCGCTTGAAACGAATGTCTGGTTCACGCCCGCGATCTGCTGGTAGTACGTGTTCGTGTAGGCCGACAGCGTGCCGGTCCAGTAGCCCCACGGAACGGAATAGAAGCCGTTCCAGCCATGCGAGCCGAGACCTTTGTCGTCGAATTCGAGGTCCTGGCTTACGCCAACGTTGAAGATATCGTTCAGGCCGAGCGGGTTGTCGATGCCAAGGCTCAGGTTGCCTTGCAGCTTACCCGTGGCGCGCGTGCCGGAATTGTCGATCGAGGCGACAACGGTCCACGGCTTGGTGCGCTTCACGTCCAGCACCACGTCACTTTCGCCGGGTACATCGGTCGGGACGATCTGCATGGAAACGTCCTGACTGCTGACGCGCTTCATCTGTTCGAGTCCCTGTTCGAGGTCGCGCAGATTCAGCACGTCGCTGTCGCGGGTCGGAAAGGCCGACTTCCATGTGCCGCGCGTTTCGGGGTCGGCAAAGCGAACCTTGCCGATGACACCCGGCACCAGCGCAAGCTTCAGCGTCCCGGTTGAGAGATCCTGTTCGGGCAGCAGGACGCGCGTGGTGATGTAGCCACGGCTCAGGATGGTCTGTTGCAGGCCTTTTACCAGCACCTCCAGGCCCTGCCTGCCGACGCATGCCCCTGCGTAGTAGTTGACCCATTCGAGCGCGAAGGCAAAACGGTCCTGCGGAAGCGCTGACGCTCCCTGCGCGCGCACTGCATCGGACAACGTCGCAGGCATGTCGAGCGCGAACGAGTCGATGCGAAAGCACGGCGTCTCGACCGGCAGTTCAGGCCAGCCCGAGGCACGCTCTACGGTTGAGCGCACGGACGGCGCATTAACCGTCGCTTCGCGTCCCTGCGCATTGCGCTGCTGCTCGACCTGCTGGTTCTGTTCGGCGCTGGCGCGTGCCGCTGCTGCGGTGTCGGCTGGCGTCGGTGCCTGCTGCGCGTAAGCTAGCGATACCAGGGCTGTGAGCGGAAGAAGCGCCAGCCTCTTTCTTGTCTTCATTGTTCTTCAAATCCTGAATCTGTTCGTCACGCAGGCGGAGCAGGGTGATGATGTAGCCTCTGCGGTGACCGCGCCTTGCCATTTAACTAAATAATTTTTCAAAGACTAGTGTTCGAACCAAACCCGCTGCGGCAGTCGAATCATCCCTTTTTATTCGGCGTCAAGACTGCACAAAGGAACACGCACAAAACGGCTATCAGACCTACTGCCACGGGTGCCAGCAGTCCAACAGGCGTAAAGGTGAACTGACGCAACCGGTCGAGAACTGCATGCCCGCCTCCCTCTATAAAATCGTGTACAAACCAAAAGACATGTACCCCAATTGTTACAGTGAGGAATATTGTTAAATATCTGTATTTCCCAGCCCAGCGCGCTAGTGTGGACCCGAAAAGCCCACCAAAAACGCCGCTCCAGAAACCATCAAACATAATTTCTCCAATCACGGGGTCGAATTGTTTTGATGTACCGCTCCTTGCGCAGCCTTACCGGCAAACTGGCCTAGAGCAAGACCGTTTGCCTGGATCACAAAGCCGGGAACCGTCGTAACGTTCTTGATCGAGTTTGCAACACCTGCCCAGCCAAACATCGATGTCTTGAACATGCCGTTAATGGCGCCGACCGTAGAAGCCGCAGCAAGGCCGGGCATCGAAAACCGCTGATCAAAACCGGCTCCAAAATCTTGTTGCTTATAACCTAAGCCGGCACCGACGATGGCGGATCCGGTATAAAGCCCGCCTGAAATACCCGCGCCCGTCAGTGCGGCTGTTGTCAACGAATATCCAGCCTGAGCGGCCATATATGCGGCAAACGCTTCTGGACCTAGAACGATTGCGGCGGCACCGCCAGCCACTAGTCCGGCAGCCACTCCTGTTTGGGCGACATTTTCTGCGGCTGCACCAGAGAGTGCTTGCTGAGCCTGAATTGCTGCACTTAGTGTCGCATCACTGCACTGTGCCCCTGCTCCGCAAGCCTGCGATACCAAGTCCTTTTTCTGGTGATGCATCTGGTTGTAAAGCTCGACGTTCGACGCAGTGGCCGCACCTGCCGTCCCGCCCACGAGTGCACCGCCGACGCCCGCCGCCACATTCGCGGCAAGATTACCCAGCAGTTCCGAACCTGTTTCCGATGCTACACCCTTCGAAAGGTTCTCAAGCTGGCCCGCGAGCTTCGAAGACAGTCCCGCGCCAAGGCCACCACCTACCGCAGTAAAGACACTCCCGCCTCCCAGGCCACCGATCAATGCACCGCCCGCCAGATGCAGCAGTGCACGGTTGTCGCCGCCTTCGGCCCATGCTGCGGCCGTGGCCGTGTCACCAGCTTTCTGCGCCGCCTCCAGCTTCGATTCAGCGTACGCACCAATGCCCTGCGCCACGACCTGACCCGCCGCCTGTGCAGCCTGCATCGTGTCGGCCTGCTGCGACAGGATGTTCTGCACGTCCGGCGTCTGAGAAACCGTGCCGTTCAGATTCGACGTATCGCGGTTGATCGACGCGATGTCCTGCGTCTGGTTCGCCGCATCCGTAATCGTGATCGTGCCCGCCGCGATCCCGCTCGTTGTCGTCGCGCTGGAATCGCCACTCTCGTTCTGCGAGATCATCGGTGACACGCCGGGCGTACCGCTTACCGAGCCGGGACCGGTCGCCTTGCCTGTCGAGCCGACACCGACGCCCGCGCTAATACCGTTGCTCGTCGCGCTGTAGTGCGACTGGTTCTGGATATCGCTATAGGTCAGCGTGCCGGTGGTCAGGCTGTTTTGCGACGCATCGGCGGTACTGGAAATCACCGCGCCCGTCAGGTTCGTATTGCCCTTGACGTTGATATCAAAGCCACCATGGCCTGCCTGAATACCAGCCTGCTCGTTGACCTGGGCATAGTTGCTATCGGCATGGCCGTTCTGCGCGCTAAAGCTCGCGCTACCGCCGCCCTGGCTGATACTGAAGCCGCCTCCGGCGCTGCTCTGATGCGCCGTACTGACCGTCGTATCCTGCACACTCTCGATGTTCAGGTTGCCGCCAACGTTCGCCGTCACCTGGCCGCCGCTGACCTGCGAGCCGATGATATTGGTGTCGCCCCCCGAGACGACGGTCACGCTGTTCGCGCCGCTCACGTGTGAGGCGTTCTGGATCGCGGCGTCGCTGTTGCCGTCGCCGTGCGCATTGGACATTGACGCCGAGACGCCAAAACCCTGCGTGCCATAGGACACACCGACGCTCGCGCTGCTCGATTTGTTCGTGCTGGCGGTCGTGTCCGTGTTCGTGGTGTTGACGATGTTGACCTGATTCTTCGCGGCGAGCACGACATCGTTCGCGTTCACGTTCGAACCCGCGATGGTCAGGTTGCCGCTGCCGGTCGTGCCATCGCCGGTTGCCACGAACGCTGCTGTGCCGCCCGCCAGAACGTTCGAACCCTTCTGCGTTGTCTGATCCTCGGTGAACGTATTTTTGCTCTGGCTGGAACCGAAGCTCAACTGCACGCCGATGCTCGGCGCGTTCGGCCCTGTCGCCCCGCCCGCGATGTCCGCCGCCCCCATGCCCGCCATCGCGGCATTACCGCCTGCCGCAATCGCATGCAGCGCCTCGGCGCGCCCGTTGCTGTTGCCGCTCGCGAGCGCCTGGCCCTGCTGGTACGCACCGTTGATTGCATCGCCCACGCTGCCAGACAGGCCGAGCGTGAAACCGTTCTGCTTCACCTCCTGGGTTTCGTCGTGGTGCGAGGTGTTGGTGGCCGCATTGATGATCACGTTGGCCGCCACGCCAGTGACATTCTGGGCTGCCACGAGATCGCTGCCCGTTACGTGCAGGGTGTTGCCCGCCTGAATCGAGAGGTTGCCATTCGTGCTGCCTACAAGGCTGCCGTTGTTCGTCACACTGCTGTCGTGCGTCGTCTCCTTCGTGTCGCTGGTGCCGTAGTTGAGACTCAATCCACGACCGCTCATCGCGCCGAAACCCGACTTCTTTTCCTCGTAGAACGAACTGCTCTGACTCGTATCCTGTGTCGTGGTGATGTTCACGTCATGCACGGCGCTGAGCGCGACATCGTTCGTGCCGACGATCATGCTGCCCGCGACGTTGATATCCTTGCCGCTTGAGATCGACACGCCGTCTGCCGAAATCATGCTGCCCTGGTTCAAGGTTGTCGTCGTATCCCTCGAACTCGATACCTCCTTGCCGCTTACCATGTTGCTATGGCTGCCGGTCTGCGTCGAGTTATCGACATAGGTCGCTGTGGCCGCGCCGATGTTGACGTTGTTCGCTGCCGCCAACGTCGCCGTCCCCTGGTCGAGGTTGATCGTGCTGCCGGTAACGTTGATATCGTGACCCGATGCGAGGGTCAGCGAATTGCCGGAATTGAGCGTCGTCCCCGTCAGCGTATCGGCGGATAGGTGCTGCGAATCCGAATAGCTGCCGTGACTGTTGCTGCCCGAGCTGTTGCTGTCGATGGTCGAGGTTGCCTTCGCAGCCTGGAACGTCACGTTGCCGTTCGCCGCGAGCGCGCCGCCGCCGCTGAGGTTGAGGTTCGCGCCTGTCGCCGTCAGGTCGCCGCCCACGCCAATCTGTGATATGCCGCCGACGTTCACTGAGCTGCCGGTCGTCTGGTTGAGGTCGGTATTCGACACGCCATTCGCGCGCTCGACCACTTTGTGCTCGCCAGTCTGCACCGAACCGAGGTCGTAGTTGCCGCCCACCGCCATGCCGAGGTTGCCGCCTACGTTCAGGTTGCCCGCGTTCTGCTCGAAGTTGCCGCCCGTCACGATGGCCCCGTCACCCACCACGTTCAGGTTCGCAATGGGCCCAAGCGTGGTCGTGGTGCGCGTCGCGCCGGTCGCGCTCATCTGGTCAACGGTCTTCACCGCCGTATTCAGAAGCAGGTCGCCACCCGCGTTCAGCGCAAGGCTCCCGGCATTCACGGTAGCCGAAGTCAGGTCAACATTGCCGCTGGTCGTCAGCGACATGAGCCCGCCGCTTTGCAGCTTGCCGAACGCGTTGTCGATCTGCTGGCCCTGAATCGACAGTGTGTCGCTGGCCTGTACCGTGCCGCTATTGCTGAAGGTCTGCGTGTTCCGAAGGTCGATGTCGGTCGCCGCAATCAACGGCCCGTTCATCTCATGCTGGCTGGCCTTCGCGAGATAGACGACGGGCACGAGTACCTGTTGGCCGTTGACGGTCTCGGTCTGCATGATGATGACGTTGCCGGTGAGTGCCGCCACCTGTTCGGGCGACAGGCTCATGCCGAACGGCAGGTCCAGCGACTGCGCGAGCGACGCGCCTGCGGCAAGCAACGACTGGTACATCGACTGGAGGTCGGTGTACGGGCCGAGTACGGCCTTGCCCGTCAGCGACGTAATCTGGTTGCGTACAAGCTGCTGCTCATAGAAGCCATCGCCGAGACGCTTTTCGGTCGTCTGCGGATTCAGGCCAAGCTGTTGCAGATAGTAGTCGCTCGAAATGAACGTCTTCTGGTTCGTGAAGGCCGGATTCGTTTCAATCAGCCAGGTTGCACCCGGAGCGGTTGCCGGACTGAACAGTCCGCCCTGCGGAATTGTGAGGGTTTGCAGAACGTTCTGCGCCGTCGCGCTGGCGATAACCGGATTGACCATGCCCGAGCCGCCATTGACCGTCGCCGCCCCGGCTTTCGTGCCACCCGCATTGCCGCTTACGCCGTCGATATTCACGCCGGAGAGCGCTTGGCCGGGTGCAAGCCCGAGCGACGGAATGCCCGCGTTACCAGCGGTGTTGTCGATGCTCACGCCCGTGCCCGAAAGCGTGCCACCCGCGACAAACGTCGATTCGTAGCTGGGCAGTGAGTAAGAGCGGATATCAGCTGGTGCGGCCTGGCTATAGCCGCCCGGACGGGAGCCTACAAACGGAGCATCGCCAAACGGCAATGTCCAGTCGTGTTCGGTGTTGTCATAGTTGTTGTAGTGATAGTAGCCTGAGTACGTGACCTGCACGCGAGGCGCCGTCTGGCCCTGCCAGCTATTCTGGTCGAGCGCGACCGGTGCCGCAATGTTGCCGATCGCCGCGACGGCGCTCCAGTAGTTCTGGAACAAGCCCACATGCGACGCATCCAGATCGCCGCCCGCAACGATTTGCGCCTGCGGGCTGATGGACGCAATCAGGTTCGCGAGCGCCACGCCCGTATAGGTCGTGTACTGGTAGCCGCTATTCCACTGGCCGGTGCGCGGCGGCACCGTGTACACACCGCCAATCATGGTCAGGAAAGCCGGGTTATCCGCGGTGGCCCAGCCCACATCCTGACCCGAGCACGCGGCCATGTTGATCGCGGCACACCCGGACAGACTGATGCCAAGTTGCGTCAGCAGGTTCGGATCGACCGGCTGGTTCAGGCCCGTCGTCGTCATCGCCGTCCGGGTGTTCGTGACCTGGGTGGCGTGAAGCTCCATGTCGCCTGCCGACTCGATCAGCGCGGACTGGTTGCGGATCAGGTTCGCGCTGGTGTAGTTGCCGTTCGCATCCTTGCCGCTCGCCAGCACGACCTTGCCAAGACCGTAGATCGCGGTGGTCGCCTGCGTGTCGGTTGCTGTGGTGTCGTCGCGGTTCTCGATGTCCTGCGCGAGCAGTTCAAGCGTGCCGTTGCTGTCCGTCGCGCCGATGAACGCGGTCGGCCCAACATTGGAGATCGTGCTGTTCGCGTTGAGTGACACGCTGCCGCCAACCATCGCGCCCGTGTTCTCAAGCGTGTTCGAGTGCGTCGTGAGCGTGCCGCCCACCATCATCACGCCGCTGTTGCCGATATCGCCCGCGTTGATACCGAGGTTGTTCACCGCCTGAAGCATCGCGCCGTTGGCGAACGTGCCGGGCAGGGTAAAGGTCAGGTCGTGACCGGCGTTGAACTGCAGATCCGGCGTCGGCGCGAAGTCACCCTGTACGCTGACCGCAACGTCATTGGCCGCGCTGTACGCGCCGCCACCCGTGAGCGCCGCCGCGTTGACAGACAGGTTATGTGTCGCGCCAATCTGCCCGTTCGTGTTCGTGACCGCACCGGTCGTCGTGATGGCGACATCGCCGTTTGGACCCACGAAGGTGCCGATCTGGCCGCCGCTATTGTCCACGGTGCCCGCCTGCACCGTGACGTTCTCGCCGCTTAGTTGAGCGCCCTGCGTATTGGAAAGCGATGACGTATTGACGGCGACGTTACCGTTTCCAGTGATGGCGCCACCGCTGTTGATGGTCTGGCTGCCGCCCTGCACGGTCGTATCGCCCGTGCCGAGGTTGCCGACAAGACCGTCCGTATTGTCAACGGACGCGGCCTGAACGCCGAGCGTGCTCGCGTCGCCCGCCGCACCCGTGCCCGACTGGATCTGTCCGTTCGTGTTCGTTAGCGTGCCGCCGCTTGCGAGCGAGAGCGACGACAGCGAGCGTACCTCCCCCTGCGTATTGTTCACGTCGCCTGCGATATTCGCCGCGATATTCCCCTGTGCGGCCAGCACGCCGTTCGCGTTGTTCAGGCTCCCGGCCTGCGCCGCAATCTCGCCCGCCGTGATGATCTTTCCGCCCCCGTTCGAGATTGACCCCGCACCGTTACCCGGTGCAATCGTCAGCGTGCCTGTTCCAGCATGGGTAATCGTGCCGCCGTCGTTGTCGAGCGTGGCAGGCGCAAGCGTGAGGTCCGTACTGTTGGTCTGGAACGTGCCGCCGTTCGAGTTGTCGAGCGTATTGCTGACGTTGACGCTCATCGGCGACGCGCCATACTGCGTGATCGTGCCGCCGTGGTTCAGCAGATCCGTTGCCCCCAGCGCAAGCTGGTTCGCCTCGATGTCGCCGCCGCTGTTGTCGAGCGTGCTGCCGGTCGCTACCGTGAGGTTCGGCGCGACAATCGCGCCGCCGTGGTTCGTCAGCGATCCGCTATGGATCGTTGCGTTCGAGCCCGCGCCAATCTGGCCACCATCATTGTTCAGCGTGCCACTGGCAACGCTCAGGTCCGTATTCGAAAGCAGCTTGCCGTTCGTGTTGTTCAGCGCTGCGCCAACCGTTGCCGTCAGGCCGTTCTGGCCGATGATCGAACCCGATGCGTTATCGAGCGTACTGCTCTCGACCGCGACCTCGCCGTTGCTGACAATCGCACCCCCGACGTTCGACAGCGCGCCCGTGCCGTTACCCGCGTTAATCTCCAGCTTGCCCTGACCGGCATGGGTAATTGTGCCGCCGTCGTTGTCGAGCGTAGCGGACGAGAGTGTCAGGTCCGTGCTGTTGGTTTGCAGCGTACCGCCCGCCGAATTGTCGAGCGTGCCGGTCACGTCGATGGTCGTCGTGCCCGTGCCGGTCTGCGTGATGCTGCCGCCGTGGTTGACGAGGTTCGCAGCGTGCAGCGTGAACTGGTCGGCGCTGGCGGTGCCGCCGCTGTTATCGAACGTCGCCGCCGAGAGCACGAGCGCGCGGCTAGCGCCAAACTGGCCCGAGTTCGTCAGCGTCGTGCCCGCCGATGCGCTGACGTTCCCATTCGCTGCCAGCGTGCCGCCATTGAACAGCGTCTGCACGGCCGTCGCAATCAGGTTCTGCACCGCCGTGATCGAACCTGCGTTCGCGATCTGACCAGCCTGCACGGTCACATTGCCGTTACCGCCGATTGCGCCATCCTGACCGTTGTTCAGCAGGCCGGTTGTGGTGACGTTCAGGCCATCCGCGTTCAGGGACGCAATGTGCCCTGCGGTGTTGTCCAGGCTGCCTGCGTGCGTGGTCAGTGCGCCCGCCGCCTGCATCGTGCCGCCCGAGTTCGATGCGGCCCCCGCGACGTTTTCGGTCAACGTGCCGCCCGATACGATCTGGCCACTACAGTTTGACAGCGCGCCTGCGGTGATCGTATGTGCGCCGCCCGACGAGAGCGCACCGTTATCGTTCGTCAGCGTGCCCGTTGCGGTTGCGTTGAGCGTGCCGCCCGCCGTCGTTGTCGCGCCCGACAGGTTAAGGTCGCCACTGTTCGCGGCAAGGGCGAGTGCGCCGTTCGCCGACGTGCTGCTGCCGGCGAGATTCACCCCGCTGCCCGACAGTGACGCATTGCCGCCCGCGACATTCTGGCCGGTCGCGTTCAACTGGCCCGATGCCGTTACGTTCAGGTCGCCGCTCGGGCCAACGCTTCCATCGTCGTTGATGCCCGCGCCCAGTGTGCCGGTTGAATTCACGCTAGCGGCGTTGACCGTGGTATTTTGCTGCGCGGCCAGCATGCCGCTGTTCGTGAACGTACCGCTGGCCGAAAGAGTCGCGCCTTGCTGCGCGTAGGTCGTGCCGCTGTTCTGGATATCGCTGCCGGTTGCGGCAAGATTGCCGCTCGCGCTGGTCTTGCCGGTGAGGGCTAACAGGCCGTTCGATTGCAGCGTCAGGTCGCCCGCCTGCGCGGCGATCACGCCCTGGTTCGAAACACCTACGCCGTACTCGTTGCTCGCCAGAAAAATACGCCCGCTGTACATGCCTCCCAACTGGCTCACGTCAATCGAGACGGCCGGCGCGGGTCCGTCGCCTGCGATCGGCGTGAACGCAAGTGAGTCGTGACCGATCTGGTTTGCGCCCGTGATAACATTCAGGTTCTTTCCGGCGTAAATCGCCGCATTGACCTGCACGGCACGCGCCAGCAGATCAACCTGGTCAACCGTCGAACCGTCCAGCCCCGCACCCTGCACGGTGATGTTGCCGCCGCTAACGTTGAAACCCGCGAGCGAACCATCGGAGGCGAAGTTCGGCGTGCCTGTAGTCAGAATGGCGCGCGAGGTGTTCAGAAAGCCGCCACCATTGACCGAAATGCCGGAGCCGTTGGCAATCACAACTTCTGCGCGTTGCCCTGCAACTTCGAGATAGCCGTTGATCTGACTCGCCGCGCGGCTGTTGACCTGGTTCACGATGATGCGCGCGGACTGGCCCGCCCCGAAGTTCGGGTTGCCATTGATCTGCCCGGCCTGCTGCGTGCCCGTGATGACGGGCGAGTTATTCAGGATCGCGCCTGGCTTCTGGACATCGAACTGTCCGTACGTATTGAGCGAAACGCCAGCAGACGACGGGCGGTTGATGTTCACCTGCGGCAGACCATTGGGTGCCTGGATCACGGACGGCGCATTGGCACCACCCGGCACAATCTGCGCATGGGCGGGCATCGGGGCGAATATCACGCCGCCGAGCGCCAACACGGCGAACGCTACAGGATGCAGTGCGAACCGGAATGAATACAGACCGCTCGCTGATACGGCAGGCAACGTGCCTGCTGCTTCTCCCTGACTGGTCTTGCCTGCGCTGCTCGCCGTTTCCTCGACGGCAACCAGCATGTTCCTGAGTCGGCTAAAGACCAGGCGGTACGTCAGTTTGTTCATTCTGATTTCGCAGCATTGTTGTTAACAATGCTGCGAAATCTACCGGGAATCGACCATTTCTTAATGTTAAGGGTAGCAAAGTGATGTGGGTGTACAACGCATTACAAAAATCGAACCTGTCTCATTGACGTGGCGCGCCCACGGCCGCATTCGATCAGTGATCAATGCATGGTCGGGATGCGGTCCGGTGAAGACAGGTCATCCTCGACCAGTGACAAGCAGGCCGACACGCGCGGAAAGGGTGCCACGAACTCCTTATGTTGAATTGCGTGGTTGTACGCGATCATGCCGCCGTAGCTGGCGAACCTGGGCGATGGGACAGATACGAGGGGTTAAAGTGCTCGCCTTTGGCGAGAATGGGCCAGATAATACGTGCGTGCTTGTTAGCAACGGCTATACGCTTCGGGACCAGGCAAGACGTGGGCTGCTGCCGGGTGTGCCCCGCCAAATCACGTTTGCAGACCCCGTCACGCGCGGCACATGGAAGACCGCGTTCCCTGCCCGTAGCGGCGACCTGCTACAACTGCGTGACCTCGAACAGGGATTGGAGCAGATGAAGCGCGTTAGCAGCCAGGACGTGGACATGAAGATCGAGCCGACAGACATGCCAGGCGAAAGCGATGTCGTGATTACCGTTAAGCGAGCAAAGCCGCGGAGTGTCGTTGCTTCGACGGATAACTCCGCCAATCGCGCGACCGGCAAGCTGCATGGCAACCTGAGCCTCGGCATCGACAATCCGGTCGGCTTGAACGACTTCTTCAACGTCGGGGTCAGCCAGGACCTTGAATTCGCCGACAAACGCTTCGGTTCGCACGGCTGGAACGGCTTCTATTCCGTTCCGTGGGGCTGCTGGGCCGGAACGCTGTCGGCCTATACCAACACGTACTACCGGCAGATCGCGGGCGTGAACGAAACATTGTTATCACGCGACAATTCGCAGACCGTCGATTTCAAGTTACAGCGCGTGATCCGGCGTAGCCAGAATGATGTGCTCGGCGTGCAGTTCCGGCTGACGAAGCGCTTTGGCGCGAGCTTTATTGAGGATATCGATAACCCGCAGCGGCGACGCAACAACCCCTTCATCGAAGCCGGCCTGACGGATCGTCACTACTTCGGCGCATCGCAGTTCGACGGCAGTCTCGCCTACCGCCAGGGTATCGGCGGACCCGGGGGAACTCCGGATTATCCCCCGATGGCCCGACATACCGCTTTCACATGGCCGTCCTTGACGTGAACCTGTCGGTGCCATTCCAGATCGCGAGCCAGCCACTGCGGCATGCGACCACCTTTCATGGCCAGTTCACCAACGACACCCACAACTACTTCGGCACCTGAGCATCGGCAGCCGCTACACGGTGCGGGGCTTCGACGGTGAGACGATGCTCGCGGACGAACGCGGTTTCTGTTGGCGTAACGAACTGCAGTTGCCCGTCGGTCAGGCCGGCCAGTCGCTGTATGCCGGGATCGACTATGGCCGCGTGTTCGGTCCTAATACGGCGTTCCTCGTCGGCACGCAGCTCGCCGGTGCTGTGATCGGCGTGCGGGGCAGCATTCCGGCGCACATCGGCGGATTTGCCTATGACCTTAACAAGGCGCGAATGCGCTGACGCTCGGCAGCGGTCGCGTTAATCGTCAGGATTTCCAGCAACGCCACCCGACTACACGCGTTAACCTCCCGGATGTGAATTTCACTCCTGCTGAGATCCATGACCTGCTTCCAAAGGAAACGCCCCCTCAATCGGCGGGCGTTCTCATACGCGGGGCAAACGGATTTCCGCCGCGCTTAATTTGGAGTCGTCTAGTAGTCGATGCGTGTCTTGGCGTTTTCAGTAACGCGGGTCAAATGTATCCAGGCTCGCATTTCGATCACCCTTTCAATCTTGTTGATTCAGAGGCCCCTCTGACGGCTCGTTGTGGTGAATTTGAGGCTTCCATCATTTTCCGTACCACTCCGGCATGATTCGCACCGACGGGTTCGGCTCTGCATCAGCCAGTGAATACAATTTGAAACGCCTATCTGGCTAAGGCAACTACTTCCTGATGCTGTACCTCGCTCTCGAGCGGATGTCGCTGTCGCTGTACGTAATGGTCGCGTTGCGCCGCGACGTCGCACAATCGAGCGAAGCGGCGATGAAGTACAACGTGCTTGGTGCACTGGCTACGGGGTTCCTGTTGTACGGCATCTCGATGCTCTACGGCGTGACGGGCTCGCTCGAACTGAATCAGGTACTGAAGGCGGTCGCATCGGGCTGCATCAACAATGCCGTGCTGCTGTTTGGCGTGGTTTTCATCGTCGCAGGCGCTGCTTTCAAGATGGGCGCGGTGCCGTTCCACATGTGGGTGTCAGACGTCTATCAGGGTTCGCCGACCGCGATGACGCTCTTCGTCGGTAGCGGTCCGAAGGTCGCGCCGTTTGCCCGGGGTCTGCGCTTCGTCTTGATGGATCTGCTGCCGTACTCTCGTGATCGCGGACGTGATCCTGACCGCGGGCTTCTCGATGGTCCCGTTCATCATGCCGTCATCGCTCAATCCGAAGAAAAGCCTCACGGTGTACGATTCGACGTCGAGCCGTCTGACGCTCGAAATCCTCCGCGGTGCGGTCATTGTGCTCCTGCCGATCGTGCCGCTCTACACCGGCTGGGTGTACCGCGTGAGGTGCGGCAAGCTCACGCATCACGCGCTCGAGCAGAACAAGCATTCGATGTGTTGAGGCTATGGCGTCCAGCCCGACGCGGCGCGCCGGGCATCAAAGTGTACGGCGAGGTTCAGGCCAGCTGCGTGATTATCAATACCACTCGATACCCCAGTGAAACAGAGATTCATGCGGCTTCCAGCTCGCACCATCCGGTGATGATCAACAGTCGCCGCCTTGGGACAGCATGCAGAAACTTTCTTCCTACAATTAGGACTGGTCCAATTTACCGGGCATTGGTTAGGCGATTAATCTAATTCTGTGCGTGTGCACCGAAACGTCGAACGTCGCCATGGGACCACTTCTATATCTCCGTCTACTTCGGAGATATAGGGATCTGCGCGTCGAAAATCGATTTGATCCATGTTTCGCAAACGTCATTGCTTTCTTAATACTGGAACGAAATTGCTTATGAATCGCTTATTCGCTTTAAGTTGTGCAGTGGTCGTGCTGCTGACCGGTTGTGATAAGCAGGGAGGTGTGCCCAATGCGGAACTCAAGGCTGTTGCTGCCGAAGACGCGCCGGTGACCATCAAAATTGGCCACGCAGGCCAACTTACCGGGCCGCAAGCGCACTTGGGCAAAGACAACGAGCACGGAGTTGAGCTCGCGATCGAGACCTTGAACTCCGAACATCGAACTATAGGCGGCAAGCGAGTCCAGTTCGAAATGGTTTCGGAAGACGATGCGGCAAGCCCGCGGCAAGCGACCGTTGTCGCACAGCGTCTGGTCGACGCACGGACTGCCGGAATCGTCGGCCACTGGAATTCGGGTACAACAATTCCCGCGTCGGCAATCTACGCGAAAGCGGGTATTCCGCAAATCTCGCCATCGGCGACCAATCCGGCCTACACGCACCAGGGCTTTAAAACTGCATTTCGTAACATCGCTAACGATACTGCCCAGAGCCAGGCACTTGGCCACTTCGCGATCGAAGTGCTGGGCGCCAAACGCATCGCGCTGGTCGACGACAGGAGCGCCGCCAGCCAGGGCCAGGTGGATGAGTTCGAACGCGCTGTCAAAGCTCTGGGCGCAAGCATCGTAACCCGTGAATATACGACTGACCATGCGGTCGATTTTCGTAGCATCCTAACCAATATCAAGAGCAGAAATCCGGATCTGATTTTCTACGCCGGAATGGACGCGCAGGCTGGACCAATGCTCAAACAGATGCGCGCGCTTGGGATCAAAACGCCGATGCTCGGTGCCGATGGCATGCAGACGCCGCAATTGATCGTCCTGGCGAGTTCCGTAGCGGCGGAAGGTACTTACGCGTCGAGTCCCGGCACTCCAAAGGATAGCTTGCCCGGCTACGCGGATTTCGAAAGGCGTTTTCGTGAGCGCTTCCATACCGATATCCAACTCTATGCGCCCAACAGCTACGACGCAACCATGGTGCTTGCTAACGCAATGCAGGCAGCGGGATCGGCGAAGCCGGCCGACTATTTGCCTGAACTTGTAAAGACTGATTATGCTGGCATTACCGGGCGTATACGCTTTGATCCGTTGGGGGACTTGCGTGAAAGTGCCATCACCGTTTATCAGGTACGAGGCGGCGTGTGGCGTCCAACGAAAACGTTTCAGATCGGTGATGTGCACAACGGCTGATAGTTTCAGCCCATCGCCGCGAATACGGAGTCGTTTCAAGATTCGGATTGCGCACGTGCTGTTTCGCGTTCACGGAGTAGCATGAATTGAACTCACTACAGCACGAAATCGACGATGGTGGGGAGGCAGTGTCGCGGGAACGCTCGAAGAGGTCAGCCTGTTCACGACTCCCCTCACCAAGCCGGACGGGATCTGCGATATCTGCGGTGACAGTGCGCCGGCGATTTCGCAGAGTCGCCCAGAGTGTCAGGGGTTGACCATCTGGTCGCGACCGCTGTTCAGGTTGCGCGCCGAGACGGGATTCCTGTCGTCTTGGGCACTGTGTTTTTGCACACCGGTTGAACTCTTCGAAACGCCACCAATCGGCAGACGTGCGTTTCACGGACAGTCAGGAGCGCGGTTCGTGGATGCAAAGACGTCGTGTAAGATGACCAAGTACTGCAGTCGTATATTTTTTCTTTAGGGTGAATTCGTACTACTACGTAGATATAACTCTATGCGGGCAGTCGCGAAAGCGGTTCGGCCCGACGTCACGCGGCGGTAGACTTCGCATCTTCGCCATACTTCACTGGACCGGAACCCCGGTCGCATCAGGAGCCGGGCGTAACTCCCACTGCCATACAGATCATCGGCGCGGCACTCTTTGCAGTCGCCATCCTGCACACCCTTGCCACCCGTCTCTTCGAGCATCTCGCGCACACCCGGCCGGCCCATGCCGGACTCTGGCACTTGCTGGCTGAGGTCGAAGTCGTGTTCGGCTTCTGGGCGCTGATTCTGGTCTTGGCAATGTTCATCGCCGTTGGCCCAACAGAGGCAACTGACTACGTCGAATCACGCAACTTCACCGAGCCTCTCTTCGTCTTTGCGGTGATGGTAATTGCGGGCACTCGACCGATCCTGGAGACGGCCATGGCTGGCGTCCGTGTGGCCGCCCGAGCCATTCCTGTGCCGGGCAGCACGGGGTTCTATTTCACCGTTCTGGCGCTGGTGCCATTGAGCGGGTCATTCATCACCGAGCCTGCGGCCATGACGCTGGCCGCGTTAATTCTGGCCGACTGCCTCTTTGCACGCAACATTTCAGCGCGCCTGAAGTACGCGACGTTGGCCGTGTTGTTCGTCAATACCTCGATTGGCGGCACGCTCACATCGTTTGCCGCACCACCCGTGTTGATGGTCGCGGGAAAGTGGAACTGGGACATGGGGTTCATGATGTCGACTTTCGGCTGGAAGGCCTCCATCGCCGTCGTCATCAATGCACTGGGAGCCACGCTGATGTTTCGCAAGCAACTGGCCGGATTGCCACTGGTAGCCGGCGATCACAGTAGCGCCCGCGTGCCGTTGACACTTGTTGTGGTTCATCTGGTGTTTCTCGCGGGTGTCGTGGTCTTTGCCCATCACCCGGCGATCTTCATGGGCCTCTTTCTCTTTTTCATCGGCGTGGCCAGTGCGTATCAGCAGTATCAGGATCGCCTGATCCTGCGCGAAGGGCTGCTCGTCGCGTTCTTTCTGGCCGGGCTGGTCGTGCTGGGCGGTCAGCAACAGTGGTGGCTGCAGCCGGTCCTGATGAGCATGAACAGCGACGTGGTGTTCGCCGGCGCAGCCGTTCTGACCGCTTTTACCGACAACGCGGCGTTGACGTACCTGGGCTCACTGGTCGAAGGGCTTTCCGATGGGTTTAAGTACGCGCTCGTGGCCGGAGCAGTCACGGGCGGCGGCCTGACCATCATTGCAAAAGCACCCAATCCGGCAGGCATTTCGATTCCGCGCGGGCATTTTGAAGAGCAAGCGGTGCAGCCGCTGAGGCTGCTTGTGGCTGCGATCCCGCCGACCATCGTCGCGGCGTTGGCATTCAAATTCCTTTGACCCGCGGCATTGCGCGGCCGCAGTCCGCGACGTGACCGATCGACGAAGCCCGGTCCTTGCTGGCTGCTGACGCGCTTCATCTGTTCAAGCCCCTGTTCGAGGTCGCGCAGGTTCAGCACGTTGCCATCGCGCGTAGGGAATGGAGATTTCCATGTGCCGCGCGTTGCAGGATCGGCAAAGCGAACCTTGCCGATCACACCCGGCACCAGCGCAAGCTTCAGCCTCCCGGTTGAGAGGTCCCTGCTCGGGCAGCAGGACGCACGTGGTGATGTAACCCCGGCTCAGGATGGTCTGCTGCAGGCCCTTCGTGAGCGTGTCCAGTCCCGTCTTGCCGGTGCACTGCCCTTTGTAGTGGTCGAGCCATTCGCGGGCGAACGCAAAGCGGTCCAGGGGCAGCGCTGACGCCCCCTGCGCGCGCACTGCATCGGACAACGTTGCGGGCACCTCCAGCACGAACGAGTCGATGCGAAAGCATGACGTCTCGACCGGCAGTTCCGGCCAGCCCGAGGCGCGTTCGACGGTTGAGCGCACGGACGGCGCATTCACGGTCGCTTCGCGCTCCTGCGCATTCCGCTGCTGCTCGATCTGCTGGTTCTGTTCGGCGCTGGCGCGGGCTGCTGATGCGGTGTCGGCTGGCGTCGGCATCTGCTGCGCGTGGGCGATAATGGAAGCGAGTGTTGCTAAAGGAAGAACCGCCAGCGCGGGCCTGAATTTCATTGCTGCTTCTGTTTATAGGTTGTCTTCTTCTGGAAGGCCGGCGATGGCGCCCGTCGTTCGGATCGGCCACATTGCTGGACTCAAAGGTTCAGTGGTCGATTGGCGGTTCCACCATCCTGTCCGTATTGCCTGCGCATCTCGGAACACCGGTTAGCCGGACAGGCTCATCGAGACCGAGCGCATCGATACGTCGGGCAGACATCCAGCACTGCCACCCGCGAACTTCCATGAATACGTCGTAGTACTAACCGACAACGGGCGAGAACGAAGCAGCGGGCGTTGTACACGAGTACGAGTAGCCGCCCGTCTTGCTGTCGCCGGCGCTCTTTTTGAAACTGCTCATCACCGTGACCGGCTCGCCTGCGGTCACGACATATTCCTTCACCATGTCCTTGAACTGCAGGCCGTCCACGCGCATCCATTCACGGGGGGCTGGGAGGCATGCCGATCGTCGTGCTGGTTGACGAATATTTATAGGCAGCCCAGAAACCATCATCGACATGAATCGTTGCGGGATCGCTGGCCCACGTAGTCGTGTAGCAGGCCCGGTTGCGCCAGAACGACGTGCGCCGGCCCTCGTTGCTGGAAAGGATTCGCACGCGCGCCGATACCGCCGGGTCGTAGTCGGGCGTGCTGGCACGTCACATGGTGGGTGGGCTGCGGGAAGAACGAGCAGGCGCCTATCGATAGGCACGTCATGGCTGCCAGCCATCGATGTCCACAATACGAAATGCTTTGATGCAAAGCCAATATTGTTTTGCTCCTCATTCTTTCGACTTCGTCGTCTCTAACGTTGCTCCGCCAGCATCTTTTTCTCTGGATGCAGTCGCTTGTCCGTCTTCTCGCAAAGACACATGTCATTTCTTGCCAAACTTTCGCAAATCGAGTACGCGAATATCCTTGTTATGGCCCAGCCGAAGCTGACACCAGCTAGGAGGAAAATGAAACCGAACACGTTTGCGATTAGCCTGACGGTCCCCAATGAATCGCGGACAATGAAGACGCAAACAAATAGCCCGCCTATTGCTGCATACGAAGGAACACGATAGACACGCTTCTTCTCTAGCGGAGTCAGTTTGTCATTACTCGGTCGATTCACGATTGGATATCATCCAGCGATTTGGTTCATATGCTATTAGTCTGGAACGACATAGGGCTGTGCCACTGTAGTCCCGAGAGTAAAAATTGTTTGCACTCCTCTACCCTGCGGTATAGGAAGCCCCAATATCGTGGAAACAGTGTCGTATAGCACTGACGACGAACTCGGTGGGCTCAGAGCATAATTTGCCGACTTCAACCCCGCCGCTGTTATCAAAGCGCCAACATCTAGAGGAGGAGGAAGCCAGATCGCGGCCAAGCCCATACCGGCGGAACCCAAGTCAGTTGCCGTCGCAAGTTGTGCTCGCGTGGGCGACGTCGGCAGTTGCACTGAGGTAGTGCCGATTCCGCAATTGCCCTGCGGACAAATCGCACCTGCCGATGAGCCCATTGCGATGCCCTGCGAACCATAGTTGAGCTGGACTGGAGCAGGTGTGTATGTCATCGCACTCGGCACATCGCCCGGCGCCACCGAGTTATAGTTCGCCATGATGTAGGCTTACAACTGTAAATTGTTCGGCGTGCTCAGCTGTGCGAGGATTGGCTTCCCGTCTGCGGTCGTTCCGCCAGAAATCCACGATGCACCCGAATGCGTCGGCGTCTGTCCGATCAGTGTGGCTGCGGTGCCCGCTTCAACCTGACCGCTCACGCCCATCTGACGCATCTGGTCCTCGATCTGCGCTTCGGAGTACTGGCCGCCGCTTTTGTCTGCGAACTGCTTCGCAAGCGATTTTTCTTCCGGATGAAGCTGACGGTTGTACAGGTCCACAGTCGACGCCATGGAGGCACCCGCATTCTCGCCAGCGGCCGCGTCCAGCCCCGTCACGATCGCATTCGCGACGATGTCGCCCAGCGCCTTGTCGATTGCCGCATTGCCGGTCGGCTCCGAACCGGCAATCTCGCGAGCCAGTTCGTTCATCTTTCCCGCCAGCCCGGCCGACAGGCCTGCTCCGACTGCACCACCCACTGCAGTAAGTCCGCTACCGCCGCCAAGCCCACCGATCGGTCCGCCCGCTGCGACGTGCATCGCCACACGGTAATCCCCGCCCTCGGACCAGTTCGCCGCTTCCTGCCGGTACTGCGCTGCCAGCTCCAGATTACGGTCCAGCACAGCCTGATCAGCTGCTTTCAGTGCAACTGCTTCCTTGTTGCTCGCGTAGGTGCCGATATCTTTTGCGATTGCCTGCGCCGCTGCACTCGCGGCATTCATCACGTCCGCCTGATTGCTCAGCAACTTCGCCACATCAGGCGTGCTCGCCACCGTGCCCTTCAGGTCAGCCGTGTCGCGGTTCAGGCTGGCGACGTCCTGCTGCTGGTTTGCCTGATCGGTAATCATGATCGGGCCTGCGCCGATGCCGCTGTTCGTCGTCGCGCTGTCACCACCGCCGTCATGCTGGCCGATCATCGGTGTAAAGCCAAGTACGCCAATTGACAGATCCTGCTCGGGCAGCAGTACACGCGTGGCGATATAGCCACGGCTCAGGATGGTCTGTTGCGGTCCCTTCGTGAGCTGTCGAGTCCGGCGTTGCCCACGCACTGCCCCTTGTATTGGTCAAGCCATTCGCGCGCGAAAGCAAAGCGGTCGAGCGGCAGCACTGACGCACCCTGCGCGCGCACTGCATCAGACAGCGTTGTAGGAACGTCCAGCACGAACGAATCGATGCGAAAACATGGCATTTCGACCGGCGGTCCAGGCCAGTTCGAAATGCGCTCAACCGTTGAGCGCACGGACGGCGCTTTCACGGTCGCTTCACGTTGCTGCGCTTCGCGCTGTTCCTTCACCTGCTGGTTCTGTTCGGCACTGGCGCGTGCGGCGGCTGCGGTGTCGGCTGGCGTCGATGCCTGCTGCGCCTGAGCCGCGAGAGAAACCAGGGCTGTGAGCGGCAAAGCCGCCAGCCTCTTTGTAAATAGCATCGGATAACTCAAATAGAGACTCTTCGTAAAATCCAGCGGCCCAATATTCGGCTATTCCATCACTTTCATTTCAAGCTGCCGCTGTTGTTCAGCAAGGATTGCCGCCTCTCTCTTTAAGTTGGCTTCCTTTTGTTCAATCCATGCACGTTCACGCCTAACGATTTCTTCGGTCAACGTCATATTGGCTTCACTGCGGCTCATGAGAGCTTCGGCGCGTTTTGCGTAACTCTCTTGTTCTGAAAGCTGCTTTTTATATTCGGCCTCCCGCTCGCCGATATTATCTTTGGCGCGCTGCTGTGCCAGAACCTGCGTAGCCTCACTTCTGCGATTTTTCTCTCCCTTCAGCCGCTTCGAAATAACAACAAGCGCTATTGCAAAACCAAGAAAAACAGTGGTAAACATCAAAGAGAATGAAAATGACTTGAGAATGAATCGACCAACACCTTCCATAGGAATTTTTCTCTTAATTTATACGTTTCGTCACACCTCGTCGCCAGATTTTACGACTATGGCACCACTACACAGAAAACATTTATAAACACCGTCTATGGAAGCTAGTGACCATTGATCTTCGTCCGCATCTGCATTCTCATTCGGCCAAAGTTGCAATTCGGCGCCCAAGTCAAATGTCAACGTAGCCGTCTTGCTTAACGGATCGTAACAAACCGACTTCAAGCGCTGTCCGTCCAATGCCAGAAAGGGCAACTCCGTTTCTGAGGGCGTCGTATCATGGTTTGCTGAAAACTCCCGCGCTTGCAGCGACCAATTGCTGGCGTAGATTAGAAGAGACCAGTCCCCTCTGAGTGATACCTTTCGCCGCTTGCTCAAAAGCGCCCGCTCTTTTGACATGCCTTCTCTCAAAGGAAGGGGCTCTCGAACCTGCATATGCGGATTTCCGAACTCCATAAAAAAGCAACTGCCATGCGTATGCCTGATTGACCACGCGGCATGACCAATCAGAACATCTAAAATAGTTTTAATGTCTGCATTCGTTTTTAATTTCCAAACATGTCACTTGCGATGACCCGAGCGGAAGAAGCGCCAACCTCTTTCTTATCTTCATTGTTGTTTATATCCTGATTCTGTTGGTCAAGCGGAAGGCACAGCGTTCCGTCCACCGCTTAACCACTAGACTGTCCGCGACCACCGACACATTGTTAATCAGGCTTTGGGCAGACGACATGCTTTAGCTGCAATTTCCCGTCATGATGCGTTGCCATCCAGCCGTAGTTATCCGAAACGATTTGACCTCCACAGACGAAGCACCTATCCGGCCACCCGTTCGCACGCCATTCTGCAACTTCCGCAAACTCTGCGCCGTGGGCGCATGCGGTCCATTCCTTCCTGGATATCCCCATAAATTCATAGGCAGGAATAGTCAGACTGGTATCCACCAAGACAAGGCTACACAGATCATCGGCCTCTGCGGAATCAATTCGTCCGTGAATCAGATCATCAAGTAAATCGAATTTTTCCATATCAACGATTGTTCAATTTTCGTCCAGGGACTGGCGGTTTATAGATTTCACCAGTTGTCGGGTCAACGGAGCCCATATGCTCACCGCGTTTGTTGCACATCTCAATATCGTTGTGGGTGTAGTCCCACTCATAATAGAATTTCCCATCCGTCTTGACGCCCGTGCCGGCATTCTGCAAATCCTGCCAGACGGGACTGTCCGCCTTGCCGGGATTCGCCAGCCTGGCATCATTGCCATTTCCGCCCGACGATGTAATCACATAGTCAACCAGATCCTTGATCGCATCCTTGCCCGACGTAAAAACCTGGTCGATCAGGCTTGCATCAGGGAGCGGCGTCACGAGCTGCCCCGCCTTGATCGTCGGATCAAGCTCGGTGGCAGGATCGGCGATTACGCCGTCACCTTTCTTCGCCGTCGTGCCCGTATAATCACCGAGCGCCGGCAACCTTGGCGCGGGTGCCATGATCGACCACTGGTTATTTTCCCCTTCGATCTGCGCTGCACCGGCTGCGGTCGCCGCATTCGTCCCGGACGCCGTCGCGATGCCCGCAACTAGGCTCGTCACCAGATTCTCGCGCGCCTGGCGATCTTCCGCCGACATGCCGTCTGTCGGTGCCAGCAGCGAGCCAATCACCGAACTCGCCGACGCGCCAGCGCACCCGCGCCACAACTCTGACTGCTTGCCGCTGCACCCGCACAACCGACAATTGCATGCAGGGCGGCACGTGCCTCTTCACTACCCAGACTGTCGGCGATCTGCTTGACCTCGTTCGCACCAAGTTCCTGGATGTAGGCAATCGTCGCGCTCTGCGCGAACTGACCCGCGCCACCAGTGACATTACCGCCCGCTGCAACCGTCAACGCGGTCAACACCTGACGATAGCTTCCGCCCGGCCCCCATTCCGCCGTCAGCTGGTCGGCCTGCTGCTGCACCGCTGCTCGCTGCTCGGGCGTCAAGTTCGGATCATTCGCCACAGCCTTCGCCGCGTCCGCTTCCTTCGCACGATTTGTGACAAACGTCCCGACCTGGTTGATGAACTGGCTGGTGATATCAAAGCCCGCTTCAATCTTGTCCTTGTCAAAGATCGGCGCAACGGTGCCCTGGGTAGCCGACGTATCGCGGCTGATGCTCGCGACGGCTTCCTCCGCCGTCTGCCCGGTCAACTGCTGCTGTTTTGCCCCATCGGTAATGGTGACAGCCCCGCCGCTGATCGCGCTTTTCGTCGTCCCGCTCGCATCGTCTGACGCGCTCATGACGATCGGCGGTGCCATCGAGAGTCCGCCACTCTTCGGCAGGGTCGTGCCGGGAACCGGATTGACGTTGTTCGCCGTACCGGACTGGCTCTTGCCAATGTCGCCGCCGTAACCGCCACTGATGCCCACCGACTGCCCGCTGTATTCAGCGGTGTTCTGGATGTCGCTATGCGTGCCGTTCAGCGAATCGGTCAGACTGCCGTTCTGCGTCACCGAACTGTCGTGCGTCGTGTCCTTGTGATCAGCATTCCCATACGAGATGCCCACACCGTCCGAGGACCCAAATCCCGATTCCTGTTTCTCATAGAAAGTGGAGGTACTGGTGGTGTCCTGCGACGTGGTGATCGTCACGTTGCGCGCGGCGCTCAACGCCACATCGTCGGTGCCAACGATCGTGCTGCCCGCCACGTTGATATCCCGGCCGCTTGCGATCGTCACGCCGTCCGCCGAAATCAGGCTGCCCTGGCTGAACGTGCCGCTCTGGTCGAGGCTACTCGTGACCGTCGAACTGCTCACTCCGCTACTGTGACTGTGTGTCTCCTGCGATTTCAGCGTATGCGTCTCGGTCGCCGCAACCACATTCACGTCGCCCATCGCCAGCAGGGTCGCATTGCCCTTGTCGAGACTGATCGTACTGCCACTGAGCGTGATGTCCTTGCCCGAGACGGGATTGACCGTATCGCCGCCACGCAGCGTCGTTCCCGTCAGCGTATCGGCGGATGTGTGCTGCGAGCCTGAAAAACTGCCGTGACTGTCGCTGCCCGAGCTGTTGCTGTCGACGGTCGAGGCTGACCCGCTAATTGCGTACCCGTGATAACGGGCGAATTATTCAGGATGGCGCCCTTTTTCTGCACATCGAACTGCGAGTACGTATTCAGGGAAACGCCTGCACCCAAAGCCTTATTGATATTGACCTGTGGCAGACCATTTGCCGTGCTGATGACGTTGGGCGTGTGCGCGCCCGAGGGCACAATCTGTGCATCCGCGAGAATAGGTGCGAGTCCGCACAGGACCAGCGCAGCGAATGCTGCGTGCCGCATCGCGAACAGTGTGATGGGCCGCAGTGCGGTTGGCAAACGGACTTCGCCCTGAGTTGCGTTGCCGTGGGCAATGGCGGTTTCCGCAACAGCGACGAGCATACCCCGGCACCGGTTGAAAACCAGCCTGAACATGTTCTTATTCATTCTGTGTAATGTTTTTGTTACCTTTCCGAAAGTACCTCAATCCGCCGTTGGGGTGAGTTGAAGATTGTCAACGCAGCGCGAAGCAACAACGGAAATTGAAAACTGGACGTGTCTGATGGATACGCAGCGCCAATATGCAAATGAAATATGCAAGACGAACAGACGTCTGCTTCTCACCGTGCAATTAAAAAAGGCGGCATCAAGCCGCCTTCATTGGATTGCTGGCCGAGCCGGTTGGTGCTTCGTCGTGGTACGGCCAATCGCCCTGCGGCTAGTCAGCCATCGGCGAAAATTTAGGACATGTCCGATGTACCCGAATTGCCCCGGTCGATAGTATGCCAAACATCAGGAAGCGATCAGCTGATCTCTGCCATGCGCGGACAGCAGCGCGAAGCTGGATCAAGTCACGCCTACTCGCGGTGAAACCCGCAGCACGGGCGACTTCAGAATTCGGAAGACATAGCATGTTGTGAACGGCAAAGCCTTCCTGGACAAGCATGTGATCCAACGACGGTACTGCGTCTGATGGAGCATCCTCAGAGCATGGCAAGTATTTGACTCCATTGATGGCGCATTGCGTCTATCGGGCTTTAATGTCCCAATTCTGAAGCGACCCCAAGTTGACGTTGGCGAGCCGAGGAAGGCCGCACTATGTCACGCGCCGCCGCCGGTTGTAACTATTTTGGAGGCATCGTCCTCACCGCTGATAGGAAAACTTATGAATCAATCAAGAGATGTCATGTTCGCCCGTCTGAAAAATTTCAAGACGGATCCCGAAGCGTTGCGCACGCATTTTCTCGAGCACATCCAGAAGATGCCTTCTACGCCGTACCGAGACAACAGGGTCGACTACGTGGGCTGGGCAGTGACCAGCCGCGACGGAACAATGGACGAAGGTGTCCGGCGCATTGCGCCTGGAGGCCCCAGCGTGCGTGGTGTGAACCCTACCCAAGCTTGCAGCGGTTGCCTGGCGCAGGCCATTGAAACGTTGAGCCGCAATGGGCTGAAGCCCTATCGGGCGCGCATCATGCAGTTGGAAAGCGAGGGTGCGGAGATGCCGCTGCACACTGACGCGAACAAGGAAACATGGCGCCTGCACATCCCCATCATCACCAACCCCAACTGCTTCTTCGAGTGGCAGCGTGCCGACGGCACCATCGAGAGCGTTCATCTGCCGGCAGACGGATCGGCCTGGCTGGTGCGCGTGGACGTGAGCCATCGTGCTGTCAATCGCAGCAACGAACCGTCGCACCGTGTGCATCTGCTGATGGGCTTGGGCGTCAATCCAGCATTCGACATGCTCACCGAACCCTGGCTGCCCGTCACGCGCGAAGATCTTTCGCTTCGCGAAGACGAACGCGCCGTGGACCTGAGTCTCTTCACCCATTCGATGGCGGATTGAGCATGGACATCCAAGATAAGTGGAACGCCGACGAGCTCGCACGAGTCACAGAGGGACGCTGGAGAACCGCCCCGCTTTCTACCGAATGGCGATGCGGCGGCATCTGTGCGGAGCCAAGCCAGTTCCGCAAAACGCAGATGTTGCTCGCGCGGGCCGGGGCCAAGGGCCTGCGGCCCCACGCACTCGAGCGACTGGCGCCAAAGGCGGCAGGCATCATTGCGCAAGCCGGAGAAGCTCCAGCCCAGTGCGCTGGCCCCATCCTGGAGGTGAAAGATCTGCGCGAAGCAGTGGCAGCACTGGCGGTCGACAGCCGTAGCCGGTTCAAGGGACAAGTCATTGCCGTGACCGGCAGCGTAGGCAAGACGTCGACAGTCGCAATGGCCGCCCACGCGCTGGGCGGTGTGGGCCCGAGCGATAGCAGTCGCACGAGCGCGAACTCACCCTACGGCATCGGATGGAATTTCGCTTCGATGAACCTGAATGCGAGCTTCTGGGTTCAGGAGGTGGCGGCCACGCGCATGGAAACAAGCAGTGCGCTGATTCAGCCTCATGTTGCCGTCGTCACGGCGATCGCACCCGCTCACGTGGCACACTTTGGCAGCACTGCCGAGATCGCACGGCAGAAGGCTCTGGTCTACACCAGCATGGCCCCTGGCGGCATCACGGTCATCAACGCCGATATGCCGGAGTTCCCGATCTTCGAGTCGGCCGCCCAGGCTGCGCAGCTGCGCGTTGTGCGGTTTGGAAGTACCAAGGACTGCGATGCGCGGTTGATCGACATGGAAGGCTCAACGGTCAGCGTCGACATCTTTGGGGAGGTACATGCATTCGAACTCGGTGCCGCTGGCCGGCACATGGCGATGAACGCGACAGCTGTGCTGGCGGCAACTGCCGCGATGGGCCTGCCGGTGTCGGCGGCGGCGCGGCAGCTCGCTAGTTTCGAGCCCTTGGCCGGACGCGGTCGGCGCGTCCACGCGGTACATGCGAACCGGCACATCGAGGTTTGGGACGAGTCGTACAATGCCAATCCCGCGTCGATGCGCGCCGCGCTGCAGGTGCTCGTGGACGCCGGCCCCCATGAGGTGCCTTACGCCTCACGACTTCTTGTGCTGGGCGACATGCTTGAACTCGGAGAGGATGCGCAGGCGATGCATCTGGCCCTGGAGGCCGACGTGCGCGCGCTACGCCCTGACCGAGTCTTGTTGTGTGGAAGGCTGATGCACGCTCTCTCCAAGCGGCTGCATGGGGACATCAAAGGACAGTGGTTCGAGGACGTGGGTGCCCTGCTGCCGGCATTGGACGCATGGGTGAAAGACGGCGACGTGGCGCTGGTCAAGAGCTCAAACGGCATCGGCCTCACGCAAGCCGTGAGTCGCCTGTCTGGTATTGGCGCCCAAGTTGCCGGGAGGCAGTTCTCATGAGACTGAGTGAATTGTTGGCAATGGCGCACCCGACGGCTACCAAGGTTTGGGACGAATGCCGCGCGGCGTCCCCGGATGCCGAAAGCAAGCCCGGCGTGCTCTTCATGTCCGCCTGCACCGGCAAAGATCGAGCACATGTCGTTATCGCGCGCAGCAAGGATTTCGGCTCCGCCTGGCAGCGCGGCGCCCAGCTGTTGAGCGCATGGCAACGCAAGCGCGCCATGTTGCCAATGCTCTGGTTGCGCATAGACGTGGTGCACACGGTGCACGCGATGAACTGGGAGACCTTGACGAAGGGCCTTGCCGCCACCAAGCGCAACTACTTCGGCTTCGGCATTGCCTTCGACGAGGAATTTGCCGTGGCGATGCTCGAGCCGGAAATCGGCGCCAATGCCGTGCTCTACGACGGGACCAAGAACGAAGCAACTCCGAATGATGCCAATCTCAAGCTCTATGGCCAGCGTCGTTTCGGCCATGAATTAAAATGGCCCGCAAAGCCACAAGATCGCGTGTGGCTGTTCGAAACCCGGGCTGTTTTCACCGATGGCAAGGCACTGCACCGCGTGGAGCACCAGGGTCGAAACCGCGGTCATCGTATGTTGCCGAAGTGGGACACGGCGTGCGTGCAAGAGGTGATCACCACGGGCACAAAGTACTTGGCACGACAGGTCACTCCATCGGGCAGCTACCACTACGGTTGGTTTCCCTGTTTCGATCGCGCAATTCCAACTTACAACACCTTGCGGCATGCCAGTTCGACCTACGCCCTGCTCGAAGGATGGGAACTCACGCGTGACCCACAGCACAAGGCGGCGATCGACAAGGCGCTGGCTCACCTGGCCGAGCACTTCATCCGTCACTTGACGCTGCCTTCGGGCGCGCAGGCGGCCTTCCTCGTGGATACAGGTGACGAGATCAAGCTCGGCGGCAACGCGGTGTGCTTGCTGGCGCTGTCGAAATACACCGAGCTCACCGGCGACAGCAGGTACCTGTCGCTGCTCGAGGAACTGGCGCTCGGCGTCGTCCACATGCAAGACGCGTCGACGGGACGCTTTGTGCATGTGCTTGACTATCCCGATCTGACCGTCAAGGAAGAAAGCCGCATCATCTACTATGACGGCGAGGCCGCCTTCGGCCTGATGCGGCTGTATGGCCTGACCCGCGACCCCCGATGGCTGCGCAGCGCCGAGTTGGCTTTCGGCTATTTCATCAAGGCGGAACACTGGCGCGCGCATGACCATTGGCTAAGCTATTGCGTCAACGAACTCACGCTCTACAGGCCCGAGGAGCGTTACTACCGCTTCGGCCTGGACAACGTGCGAGACCACCTCGACTTCGTGCTTGGGCGCATCACCACCTTTCCCACCTTGCTGGAGTTGATGATGGCGGCCGAAAGAATGATCGTACGCCTGCAGTCCACCCCGGAGCTCTCACACCTCCTGAAGGGCTTCGACCTCGACAAGTTCTACATGGCCCTCGAGCAACGGGCCAGGTACCTGATGACCGGTCACTTTTTTCCCGAGCTGGCCATGTTTTTCAAAAACCCCGCCCGGGTGGTGGGAAGCTTCTTCATTCGACACCATGGTTTCCGGGTGCGCATCGATGACGTGGAGCATTACCTCTCAGGCTATGTGGCGTATTGGAAATTCCTGAATCGGCAGTCGTTGACTACGTCCCAACCGCCCGATACGCGTGTGCCACAGTTTGGCGCAGCCGCGTACTCGACGGCAGCAATAGCTGCAACGAGCGACAAATGACAGGGTCTGGGAAGCCATCCCCACCGCTTCGCCCATGTGGTTCTCGGCAAAAAGCGCCCGTCGCCCGAAAAGTGAAAATCAGCTCGTCGCCTGACAGGGCTACGGCAGGCGTTCAGCCGGTGAATCCGGCCTCTGGCTTGGGTTCCAGGGGATTTTCCGGGCGGGATGCGTTGAGAGGACGCGTTGAGATATGGAACTCTGACAGAGTACAGCAGAAATGTTTGCGATTATGCGCGTTATGGTAAATTTCTGGCTTAAATCGGTACAGTTATAACGTAATACCGTCATATACAGATGCCTCGCGCCCGGTCTTCACGCGTTTGACGATGTGATTCTTACTTTTCGGGCATTGCGCAGAAATAGCCTCCTTCGCCGAGGGATGTCTTATTTTGAAGAATTCGCCCCAGCAATGAGCTGCAGAGATTGCAGCCTGCGCGCATGACCATCATCAGTATTTTTTCTTTTTTTAACGCCAGTCTTGCGAGACTTTATTCATGCGATGGTCTGGACGATATTTTGGACGTTTGTGGCGCCTCCTTCGCTGGAGATTCTGGCGACTCATCTTCGTTATCTTTGGCGTTTATGGATTTACCGAACCCAGTCTGGCGGGGCGACCCACACTGGGGCCGTTTGAGGATCCCCGGCCTGAAGAGCTAAATATCCCCGTGGGAAACGAGCGCTTCGATGTCGCGCAAGCCCTGAATGGTTCCCTCAGTTCCCCTGAGCACTGTGCGCGGGTGCCCAATGGCCTCTGGGTTGAGGTCAACGGCAAGGGAGATTGCATCAGATACTACGCGCAGGGACTATCCGACGGCGAGAATCACACGGCCCTGGTCTATTTCAGCGGCGATGTCATGCTGAGAACAACGAGGGGTGTCAGATACATTACACCATCTTACCGGTCTGTCTCACCCATGGAGATTGAGAAGGATATGGCTGGCTGGTCTGCTGAAGCCGGCCGACCCGTGCTCTATCTTGCCCGTCCAGGTATCCATGGCTCCTCCGGCGACCACAATATGCGGCGCACACACCGTGAGATCGAACTGATGGACCGTGCACTGGACTTGCTGAAGGAGCGCTACAACATCTCGTCATTCCTCTTGGTCGGACATTCCGGTGGCGGCCAGATCGTCGCCGCGCTCCTCAACAGACGCTCGGATATAGCGGCATCTATTTCTTCTTCCGCCCTTGTTTCCGTGAAGCAGGTGACCGCCTATTGGGAATTCAGGCGTGAAATCCCTGGCCGACTGCTTTACGACGCTAAAAACTATTACGATCCTGTCGACGAAATAGGGAGTATTCGCCAGGATCCACCGCCGGAAATCTATATCATTTCGGATCCGGAGGATCGTAGCGTTCCCTTCTACAGTCAACTGTATTATGTCCGCCGTTTGCGTACCATAGGTCTAAAGCCGCACCACATCTACGCGCATGCTCCCGGGCCGCAACGCCACCTGCTCGCCGGACACGCCAAACGTGCGGCAGCGCTAATTGCCCAAGGAAAGTCCGCGAAGGAAATCCAGAGGGCGCTTTTGGAGCTTGACCTGCCACAGGTTCGTTAACTCGTCGGGGCTCTGATAATCATATAGCCGACCTCGCGCCGTTCCGGTAGGACGGCTGGCGTAGAGTCAGGGTTGCGACACCAGCCTTACACACAGGAGGCCGGCATGAAAAAGTTTAGCGGAATCGACCTGCACTCGAACAACACTGTGGTCGTGGTCAGCGATGAGGTGGGCCACATCGTCTATCAGCGGCGGTTGCCAACGACGCGTTGCAGATCTGCGCCGCACTGGCGCCGCATCGCGAAGAACTGGAAGGTGTGGTCATCGAGGCAACGTACAACTGGTACTGGTTGGTCGATGCACTGCTTGCGGATGGATGGATACCATGTTCATCTCGCCAACCCGGCAGCGATCAGGCAGTACGAGGGGCTGAAATACAGTGGTGATTTCACCGATGCGGCCCATCTCGCGATGATAGCATCGACGCGCGGGTCATCATCGTTTTCGGCGCGCCAGGCCGACGCGCATCAAGCAGTCCGTCCAGACCTTGCGTCACGAACCGCGCCCGCAATGCTAGGGCCTGTCCTGTCTTGCGTCGGTTAGTGCTTGCAGTTATTCGCGCTCCGACTCGCTCAGCACGAGTTCTGCTTTGGGCCGTCCGGCGTGGGTAATAGAGTGCCAGCCCGATTTTTCTGAAGTGCAGCATGCCAGACAAGCACAACGCCGATCGGCAGCATCGCATCCCGAGGATCGCGCACCGCGTGGCGAACTGGCCGGAGTACGCAGCGAGCACACTCGCGCGGCTGACAACATCATCGGAATGATGATGGGAAGTGTGTTGCGGGTTCGCCTGGAACCGGGAAGTCGCATCCTACGTCACCGAGAAGGTGATACTCAAGGAGACCGTGTACGGTGAGTTCACGAAGGTACGGGATTGGGCACTGCGCTCTGCCGGGTTCGACCGGGATTGAAGATGGGTGCCAATGACCGCGCTCGTGCACTATTATCATGTGCAGAAGGACCAATGCGCTCGCAGCCCCTGGCGCCGGCTAAGACCTTCAAGAGTTGATTTGCAGACAGCGGACGGCCATCGTGATCGACAACGCACTTCGTAAAACGAGCGACGGAATCTCCTCTTTCCTAAAAATGGAATCGGCGGGCGGATTGTTGCTAATGGCCGCAGCAGTAATCGCGATGATTTGCAGCAATTCGCCGCTTCGACACGGGTACGACGATCTGCTGAAGATTCCTGTGGAGGTGCGCTTTGGATCGTTCGCCATCGCGAAGCCGCTCCTACTGTGGATCAACGACGGTCTGATGGCTATCTTCTTCCTCCTGGTCGGACTGGAGGTCAAGCGCGAGGTGATGGAAGGTGAGCTTTCCACTCCCGCACAGGTGGTGCTGCCTGTCGTCGCGGGACTGGGCGGAATGGTAGTGCCTGCACTCATCTATCTCATTATCAACCGTGGAAATGGCGCGGCCTTGAATGGCTGGGCCATCCCGACGGCCACCGACATTGCATTTGCGCTGGGCGTCTTGTCCCTGCTCGGCGACCGGGTGCCCGCGCCCCTGAAAGTATTCCTGACTGCAGTGGCGATTGCCGACGATCTGGGCGCCATCGTCATCATTGCGCTGTTTTATACCGCCGACCTTTCGATCACAATGCTTGCTTTCGCGGTGGGGGCCGTTGCGGTGCTGATTGCCTTGAACCTCATGAAAATCACGCGCATCGCACCGTACGTTATTGTCGGCGTGATCTTGTGGGTATTCGTTCTGAAGTCCGGTGTTCACGCAACGCTCGCAGGCGTTGCTGTCGCTTTCGCCGTGCCGTTGAAGTCGAAGGACGCCCAAGGTCATGCCCCCCTGCACCAGCTTGAGCACAGCCTCCATCCTTGGGTGGCCTTCGGCGTTTTACCAATCTTCGC